>SXMH01000195.1 GCA_005777405.1 Actinomycetota bacterium | reverse complement strand
GGTGGCCTCGTACCTCGAGGTGGCCGAGCAGGATGGCGCAGCAATCGTCGTCGACGGCCGCGGCATCGAAGTCGACGGCGACGCCAACGGCTTCTGGCTCGGCCCCACCCTCATCGACAAGGTACCCACGAGCTCGAAGGTCTACACGGAGGAGATTTTCGTCCCCGTGCTCTCGGTCGTGCGCGTGAAGAGCTACGACGAGGGCCTCGCACTCATCAACGGCTCGCAGTACGGCAACGGCACGGCGATTTTCACGAACGACGGCGGTGCCGCGCGGCGCTTCCAGAACGAGGTGACCGTAGGCATGGTCGTCATCAATGTGCCGATTCCCGTGCCCGTCGGCTACTACTCGTTCGGCGGCTGGAAGAACTCGCTCTTCGGCGACGCCAAGGCCTACGGCACGCAGGCGATCCCGTTCTTCACGCGCGAGAAGGCGATCACCTCGCGCTGGCTCGACCCGAGCCACGGCGGCATCAACCTGGGCTTCCCGCAGAACTAGCCTGCGCCGCGAGCGCCCCTCTTGGGCAGATCTGCCCCAAAATGCCGCTCAGCGGTGGCCGAACCTCACTTTCGAGGCAAGTCTGCGCGCGGTGGGTGAGAACACGGGCGCCTAAATGAAGCTGCGGGAGGGGTACGGCGCGATGATGCGCATGAGCGTGCCGTCGCCGTCGATGATCGCCGCCACCATATCGGTGGCGTTCTCGGGATCGGCGACCACCGCTGCGTCGACCGGGTCAACGAGGTAGACCGTGCCGAGTGGATGCTCGTAGTTCAATGCTGGCGAGAGTGCCAGCACTTCAGCAAGAGTGCCGCCCACCTGCAATCCGTCGAACGTGCGAATGCTCACGCCATTGATGGGTTCGCCCGTGTCTACTTGCACACTCGACGGCAAGAAGTACTCGGCGCGGGGCTTCTCGAGATCGATCGCGGTGAAGTACGTGAACCCGCCGGGAAACTCGTAGGCCTCGTAGTCGGCATAGTGCGTGCCGTCTCCGGCGCGGATGCTCGGTGCAGGGGCCGGCCCAAACGCGAGTTCGAGCACCGCAAGCGCGGTGGCCGTCTCGTCGGCCCAGGCGAAGGCACCTATCTCGCTGCCGGCCGAGTCGTAGAGCTGCACCCCCGCACCGCGCACCACGAGCTCCGCGGGCACCGGCGTGCTCGGGGTCGTCGGTGTGGGGCTGGGGGTGGCGCTCGCAGCGGCCGGGGCAGCCGCCGGGGTCGAACTCGGGGCGGGGGCGGCGCAGGCAGTGAGGCTCAGCACGGCGAGAGCGGCGAGGGCGAGAAGGCGGCGCGGCATGAGCACAGCATCGCGCCGCCGCGCCGGCCAAAGCAATGAGTATTCTCCCCTATGCCAGTTCAAAGGTATGATGTAAGACATGAACACCGCTGTTCAGCCCTTCGTCATGCACGATGCCGTCGATGAAGCCTTCGTCGCGCAGTACGCCCGCGACGGTTACGCCATTCTGCGCAGCGCCCTCACTCCGGCTGAGGTCGACGCGGTCAACGCCGAGGCACTACGCATCTGCCGGGCGGGCCTCAACCCGGTCGATGCGGACGTGGATGCCCACCCCGGGCAGTCCGACGCCGACGTGCTGCGGCAGTACCTCTGCATCCACCACCCGCACAAGCTGAGCGACGTCGCCCGACAGATCATGCAACACCCGCGAATCGTCGACGGTCTCACGTGCGTGATCGGCCCGAACGTCAAGGCCATGCAGTCGATGCTCTTCATCAAGTCGGAAGGCAAGCCGGGCCAGGCCTGGCATCAAGACGAGCACTTCATTCCGACCCGCGACCGCTCGCTCGCCGGAGTGTGGATCGCCCTCGACGATGCCACGACCGAGAACGGCTGCCTGTGGGTGCTGCCCGGATCGCACGCGCGCGGCGTGCTCTACCCCGACCGCGAGCAGAGCGACGACCGCTTCGACTGCACCGACGAGGCCTACGGGTTTCCCTACACCGACGACGACGCTGTGGCCGTCGAAGTGCCCGCCGGCGCTGCCCTGTTCTTCAACGGGTACCTGCTGCACCGCTCGCTCGAGAACAGCGGCAAGCACGGCTACCGGCGCGCGCTCGTGAACCACTACATGAGCGCAGAATCGCTGCTGCCCTGGCAGAACAGCGAGGGCCGGTACTTCGCCGAGTACGACTTCCGCGACATCGTGATGGTGGCGGGGGAGGACCCGTACGCCTTCAAGGGCCTGCGCGACCTCAGCGTGCCGGGCTCGCGCGCCGACAAGTCGGGCGGCTGCGACCGCTGACCCGCGGAAACTTGGGAGTTTCGCTCCGGTGAAACACCCTCGCGCTTTCTTCCGCAGCGTGCCGGTCGCTCATTAGGCTCCCGTCGTGGAGAACCTCGAGTCGGCCGACCTGCGTCGACTGCTTGATGCTGCGGCGGCGCTCGCGGCGACCACCAGCCGCGCAGCGCTCCGCGAGCTCGCGGTGGGCATCCTGTTTGATCTCGTGCCGGCGACGCGCACCGGGTGGGTCTCGATCGACCTCACCTCGGGCGTCATGAGCGGCAGCCACCTGCCCGAGCCGATCCCGTTCGTCATCCCGCTCATGCCGCGCGACCTGGCCGACGTGCCCATGGTTACCGAGCTGCTCGCCGCGCCGCAGCCCGGGTCGCTGCGCATCAGCGACACCCTCACCGAGGCCGAGTGGCACGCGCGTCCGCTCTACCAGGCGGTGTACAAGCCGATGGGCGGCGATCATCAGATCGGCTCGCTGCTGTCGGTCGACAACGGGCTCGTCGAGACGCTCGCCGTGTTCCGGGCTGACAGTGACTTCACCGATCGCGAGCTTGCCCTCGTCGAGGGGCTCGCTCAGCAGGTGCGCGCGTCCCTCGGCCGACTGCGCGCGATGGAGGCCCGCGACGCCCGAGGGCTGCTGACGCCCCGTCACCGGCAGGTGCTCGCCGAACTCGAGACTGGCGCCACTGTGCGCCAAGCCGCGCTCGCCCTCGGCATCACCGAGAAGACGCTCGAGAACCACTTGCAGGCGATCTATCGCCGCCTTGGGGTGTCGAGCCGCACCGCCGCTTTGCACCGGCTCACAGGTTGACAACCGGGCGCCATCGACCGCTCTGCGCTGGGGGATTTCCCCTATCGAGGGCGGCATAGCGTGCTCCCTACACTGCGGCCATGACCTCACGCCTTCCGCTCGTAGCAGCCCCCGCCAGCCTCGCCCTGCTCGCCCTTCTGCTCGCCGGATGCGCTGCCCCGGCCGCCGACCCCGCGACCGACCCGGGCTCCGGGTCGGAGGGCACGACCGAGACCGAGCCGCCCGCCGACGCTGGCTCGGGGCTCGACCTGCCGGGACAGACCGTCGGCTCCGAGACCGACTGCTCCTTCCTCAGCGATGACCAGATTTCGAGCATCTGGGGCTTCGACGTCGTCGACCTCGACATCTCCACCGTCATCGAGGCGGGCGGGGTCGGCGGAATCCTGTATGGCTGCGACTGGAACCAGAGCGACGACGGCACTGGGCTGACGATCGGGGTCGACGTGCGAGAGTTCGTCTCCGCCGATGGTGCGGTGCAGTACGTCGCTGACGCGGTGAGCGGTGCGGAGTTCGATGGTGACGGCGGCATCGTTGTCGAGCCGGTGTCGGGGGTCGGCGACGAGGCAGCGGTACTCGCCAACCTCAACCAGGTCGACACTCCGCAGTTCTACAACGAAACTCTCATGGTGCGCTCGGGCGCCCTGCTGGTCGAGGTCAACGTCACAGACATCACAGGCGGGGTCACGCCCGGGCAGTACCAAAACCAGCTCATTGCGACCTACGAGGCGGCGTTCACCGGTTGACGGTCGGCGTCGCCTGCAGCACCCGTGCTGCCGATCTTCGTGCCGCACACCCGCGCGAGTTCGGCCACCTCGCTCACGTCGTGCCGCTTCGCCGCGTGCACGATGATCGCGGCACAGGCCTCGGCGTCGGCGAGGGCGTCGTGGTGCGCGAAGTCTTCGAAGCCCGCAGCCATTGCCGCGACGGGCAGACGGTAGGAGTCGAGGTGGTAGGTCTTGCGGGCGACTCGCAGACTGCAGACGTACGAGAGGCTCGGCACTTCGAGCGCGCTTGCTCGCTGGGCGGCCGAAAGCACCCCCATGTCGAACCCCGCATTGTGGGCGGCGAGGGTGTCGCCGTTGACGAACTCGAGCAGAGCATCCACTTGATCAGCCCACAGGGGCGCGTCGACGATGTCGGCGGCGGTGATGCCGTGGATGCGCGTGTTCCACTCGAGCATGACGTCGAAGCCGAACGGCGGGCGGATGAGCCAGCCTGCCCGATCGACAACACGACCCTCGCGCACCTTCACGAGCCCCACCGAGCACGCCGAGGCCGCGTGATTGTTGGCGGTCTCGAAGTCGATCGCGGTGAAGTTCAGTGGCACACCCTGATGCTCGCACGAGGCTCCGACTACGGTGGGCTCATGACTCGGCGCGCTCGCAGATCCGTCGTCACCTCGCTCGCGATGGCGACCGCCGTTGCAGCGCTCGGCGGGTGCTCTGCGCTGCCCTGGCTCACTCAGCAGCAAGAGTGCGTCAGCTGGGTCACCTTCGACGACCAAGAATCACTCGCCGCGAGTTCGCAGCTCATCGTCGTCGGCACCGTCATTGAGCGCAGCGGCACGGCCGATCTGCTGGGCGGGGATGCTCGCCTCTACCGCTTCGACGTCGAGCAGTCGAGCGACCCCGACCTCGAAGGCAGCGAGATCGAGATCGCGTCACGCGCCGACGGATGTGCGGAAGACCCCTACGGGTTCGGCGACCAGCTCGACACCGACGAGCGCATCGCCGTCTTTCTCTCGACCGATGAGCAGTGGGATGGCTTCGCGACCGTCACTCCTTTCGACGGAGTGCTGCCGGCCGATGAGCTGCAGCCGGGTCTCGAGCCCGGACTTGCGGCGCCGTCGCCATCGAGCGAATGAGCAGCGCCACTCGCAGGTGAGGGCCGCCGCACGGCCCTAGTGTGGTGCGGTGCACCTGCTCCGTCGCTACTCGCCCGCCGTGCTCGCGCAACTGTTCTGGGCGATGAACTTCGTCGTCGCCGACCGAGTCGTGGCCGAGTTCACGCCGCTCGAGCTGACCTTCTTGCGGTGGCTCGGCGCGTTTCCGATTCTGCTCCTCATCACGCTGTGGATCGAGCGGCAGCACCGCGACAAGTGGCGCCTCGCCGCGCGGGAGTGGTGGATTCACATTGTGCAAGCCGCGCTCGGCATGGTCGGCTACACCCTCCTCCTCTACGGTGCGCTCGAGTCGACCTCGCCGGTGAACGCGAGCGTCATCAGTGCCCTCAACCCCGCGGTGATCGCGCTCGCCGCCGTTATCGTGCTCGGCGAGAGCATCCGTCGCGGGGGAGTGCTCGGCATCGCCATCTCGTTTGTCGGTGTCGTCATCGTCGTTCTGCTCGGCGGACCGAGCGGACCGAGCAGCCTCGCGATCGTGCCCGGCGATCTGCTCATGCTCGGCGCGATCGCCACGTGGACGGCCTACGTCATCATCAGCCGACGCATCCAGACGCCGCCGATCACCGCGACGACCGTGCAAGTGGGGCTCAGCGCTCTCATGCTCGCGCCCGTCATGGCCGTCGTGGGCATACAAGCGCAGCCGTCGACCGAGGGCTGGTGGGGCCTCGCGATCATCATCATCTTTCCGAGCGCGCTCGCCTATTTGCTGTGGAACGTCGCCGTCACGCAGCTCGGCCCCTCGCGCACGGGCGTCTTCTTGAACCTGCTGCCCGTCTTCACGGCGATCATCGCGGTCGCGCTCGGTGACGCCCTGACGGTGTGGCAGATCGTGGGCGGAATCATCGTGCTCGCGGGCGTGTATCTCACCACTCGGCCGGGGGCGACGGTGCCGGCTGTGGATGCTCGCGCAGAGCATCCATCGCGGGAATAGATCTTCATGCGCACGCATTGAGGTGAGCATGACGAAGCTCGGTTTTCTCTCGTTCGGACACTGGCAGAACGTGCCCGGTTCGCGCACGCGCACGGGTGCGGAGGTGCTGCAGCAAGCGATCGACCTGGCGGTGGCCGCCGAAGAGGTCGGCGTCGACGGCGCGTACTACCGCGTGCACCACTTCGCCAGGCAGCACGCCTCACCCTGGCCGTTGCTCGCGGCGGCGGGCGCAAAGACGAGTCGCATCGAACTCGGCACGGGCGTTATCGACATGCGCTACGAAAACCCCCTCGCGATGGCTGAACTCGCGGCGCAGGCTGACCTCATCGCGACCGAGCGACTGCAGCTCGGCATCAGCCGCGGTTCACCTGAGACCGTTGTGGACGGCTGGCGGTCGTTCGGCTACGAGCCGGCCGAGGGCGAGACCGACGCTGACATGGCCAGGCGTCACACCGACCTGTTCCGCCGCGCCATCGCCGGTGAGGGCTTCGCCGCGGGCAACCCGCGCATGACGGGCACGAGTGCGCCGCAACCGATCCAGCCGCAGTCGCCCGGACTCGGCGACCGCATCTGGTGGGGTGCCGGCACGCGCGCGACCGCCGTGTGGACGGCCGAGCAGGGCATGAACCTCATGAGCTCGACGCTGCTGACGGAAGACACCGGAGTGCCGTTCGACGAGCTGCAGGCCGAGCAGATCGCGATGTTCCACGAGACGTGGGCCGCGGCCGGTCACACGCGCACCCCGCGGGTCTCGGTGAGCCGCAGCATCCTGCCCATCATCGACGAAGAGACGCAGTACTACTTCGGCATGCAAGCGCAGGGTCCTCAGGAAGACCAGGTGGGCATCCTCGACGGCTCACGTTCGCGTTTCGGGCGCTCGTACATCGGCACGCCCGATGCGATCGCCGCGGAGCTCTCGCGTGACGCCGCCGTGCAGGCCGCGGACACGCTGCTCGTCACCGTGCCGAACCAGCTCGGCGTCGAGTTCAACGCGCGCATTCTCGAGGCGATCGTGCGCGACATCATGCCTGTCGTTGACGCGGAGGTCGTACCCTCGCTCGCATGAGGTTTACGCGGAGGTCGCGACCTCGTCAAACAGCCCGATGATGTTTCCTTCGCTGTCTTTGATGTAGACCCAGCGCGTGGTTTCGCTCATCGGCTGAATCTCGCCGAGCTGCTCGCCGCCGTGCTCGATCGCGAGGGCCACGGTTGCTTCGATGTTGTCGACCGTGAAGACCACGGTGGGGTGCGGCAGCGAGCCGCGCACATGCAGGTCACCGTTGACACCCTCGCCCTCGGGCTGAGTGAGCATGCCCATCTCGTCGCCCCAGGGCTCGTAGCGGTACTCGAGCACCTCCTCGTAGAACGCCTTCGCGCGGGCGATGTCGTCGACAGGAATCTCGAAGTGTTCGACCTTGGCCATGCGCCCACCTTGCCCTCACTCTGGGCGGGGGTCAAGGCGCACGATCCGGGTCAGGCGCGGCGCACGCTCAGCGCGAGGCCGTCGGCGCTCGCCGTGTCGAGCGGGATGCCCGCCTCGAGTTCAGCGCGGGTGACCCGATGCTCGGTGCCGCCCCATTCATCGCGCACGATCCATGTCTCGGCTGTCACGCCGTCGCCCGACCGGAGCGCGGGGTGCCACCGCACCTCGGCGCCGACGGCTGGCTCGGCGACCGCGAAAGTGGCGAGCTGGGCGCCGTCGGGGCGCGGGGTGTAGGCGAGCCCCCTCACGCCGGCCGTCGTACCCGAGAGCACGGGGTGCACGGCGCGAGCATCCGTCGCTGCGGTGCGCCATTCGCGGTAGATCGCGATGGCGCGCTGCATCTCTGACAGTTGCGAGTCGGTCCACCCCGGCAGGTCGCCCATCAGAATCCACGGGCCACCGACGAGGTAGGGGGCGAGCTGCGCGCGCAACGGCAGGTTCGGCTCGTCGCCCATGTACTTGCTCGTCCACGTCGAGGGCAGGTAGACGCCGAGGCCAAGAGCCGCGAGACGGTTCTCCTCCGAGCGGCACCAGTCATCTCCGATCGTGGTGTCGTGGTGAGCGATCATCTGCAGATCGAGAGGCTTGCCGCCGTTCCAGCAGTTCTCGATGAGCAAGTTCGGGTGCGCTTCGCGCAGCGCCGCGAGCACGAAGTACCAGCCAGCCACGCCCGCCGCCTCGCCAGCACCGGGGTCGTGGGTGTGGTGCTCGGAGTCGCAGCGGCTGATCGTCTCGAAGTCGTGCAGCAGCCAGTCGACTCCATCGCTCGCCAGCCGGTCGAGGCACGCGAGCACGTGGTCGCGGGCGGGTTCGTGCCCGAGGCAGAGCGAGTGGTTGCGGTGCGAGACCACCTGGTGGCGGCCGTTCCAGGTCGCGAGCCAGTCGGGATGCTCGGTCGCGACCCGCGAGTCGGGTGCGGCGTTGCCCGCGCCCACCCACAGACCCAAGCGCATGCCGCGGTCATGCGCGAGCGCGGCTATGCCGGCGACTCCGCCGGCATAGCCTGCTTGCGCGTACCAGTCGCCGACGTGGTCCTCCCAGCCCTTGTCGACCGTGACGACCTCGACGCCGAGGTCGGCGGCCACATCGAAGAACGCGCTCACGCGGTCGGCGTCGATGTCGGTGCCGAAACCCCACGTGTCGGCAATGAGTGGCGGCGGGGCGTCGGATGCCCGGCTCGGCACCGTCGCCGCGAGCAGTTCGCGCAGCCACGCTTCGGCGGTGGCGTGGTCGCCGTGACCGTGGCGCACGAGCAGGCCGGGCAGAGCATCCGCCGCCGGAAGTTCGGCAGGGCGGAAGGCCTGCCACGGCAGGCGAGTCTGCACGGTGAGCCCGTGGTCGTCGGCGAGCAGGTCGAGCAGCACGGCGTCGCTGCGGTCGAGGGCCGTCGCGAGCGCCACGGCGCGGCCGTCGGCGTCGATGGCTGCAACGGTGCACCAGCCGGCGGCGTCGTGATAGCGCTCGTGCGGCTCGGGGGAGTGCCCGACCGTGCGATAGAGCACGCCGTCGTGCATCTCGCCTTCGGGAAAGTCGAAGGGGGTGCGGGTGCCGTGCGCGTCATCGTGGTTCAGCACGGCAGCGTCGGCGACCGAGTAGGCGCCGCTCACGAGCGTGCGCGGCCGCGCGGGGCTGACAACGAGTTCGTCGATGCGGAAGCCGCGGAACTTCGCATCCCACGTGAAGGGGTGCAGCACCCGCACGGTGACGTCGTGCCAGCCATCGAGCCGCAGCCGGGCGACGATCGTGTCGCCAGCGCGCTCGGCGGAGTGGTCAGGACGCTCGGGGTGCGCGACGATGCGCTCGAAGCCATGGGGCATGCCTTAGATCATACCTTTGCTGCGGGCCGAGCGGCCGAGAAGCTCACCGACCCGCGGCGTAGCCCTGGTTGCCCCGCGAATTGGCCGCGGCGAACATCCACCCGCGCTCGTGCTCGATGCCGACGCAACTAAGGCGACCGAGACTCCACGCACCCATGACCGTCACGTCGTGTCCGCGAGCCCGCAGCTCATCGATCACCTCGGTGCCGAGTCGCGACTCGACCGTGAGCGACGCCGGCTGCACGGTGCGCGGCTCGAACGAGGCGACCATCGCATCGGTGTGGAACATCGGCGCATCGATCGCCTGCTGCGGCTCGTAGCCGCCGACGATGCGGCGCAGCAGATAGAGCAGTTGCCACTGGTCTTGCTGGTCGCCGCCCGGTGTGCCGAGCGCTTCGACCACGCGCCCATCGCGCACGAGCATGGTCGGCGACAGCGTGCTGCGGGGGCGGATGCCCGGCGCAAGCGCCGACGGAGCAGCCGCGTCGAGCCACATCATCTGCAGGCGTGTGCCCAGGCAGAAGCCCAGCGCGGGAATCGTCGGCGACGAGTGCAGCCAGCCGCCCGACGG
>SXMH01000194.1 GCA_005777405.1 Actinomycetota bacterium | reverse complement strand
CTTAAGTCTCCAGCGTAGACCAGGTGTTGCTACTTGAGAGGTATATAACTCTGCGAGATTCATGTTGACTGTTACTGGAGAAGTATCTTCTACCTCATGACGATGCCATCGGCCTCTGCTCCCGCGGTCGCCGTGGCGTTGTGCCGGATGATCGCGTGACTGAGCGCGGGCGTCGGCACGAAGCCGTCGTGCGTGTCGATGAGCGCCGTGACGCCGTTGGCGGCGAGCACTTCGAGCGCCGTCTGCTGCGCTGGCGCGCTGAGCGCGTGCGTGTCTGCGCCCACGAAGATCGGCCCCGCGATGCCCTGCCCAGCGCGGTACTCGACGATCGCCTGCGTGATGGCGGCGATGTGGGTGTCGCTGAACGCGCCGTCGAGGCTCGAGCCGCGGTGCCCGCTCGTGCCGAAGACCACGCGCTGTGCCGGGTCGTCGAGGTCGGGCACGCGATCGGCGTAGGCGGCGAGCAGTTGATCGATGTCGACGAGGTCGCTCGGCTGGGCGGTGGTTCCTGCGCGGCTCATGCCCCCATCCAACCACCGCCCTCCCTCCCGCGATCGGCCGAACGACGGAGATCTGATGTGGAACGGGCTTCTCGACTGGGTGCCGGCGTGTGGAACAGCCCTGTCTCCGTCGTTCGGCCGACGGGGGATGCCCGCCAATAGACTGCCGACCATGACGACGCAGCCCGACCCGACCCCGGCCTACAGCTACCTGGGGCCGGTCGGCACGTTCACTTGGCACGCCCTGCGCCAGGTGCCGGCGGCCGAGGGCGCCGAGTGGCGCAGTGTCAGCAACGTGGGTGAGGCGCTCGACGATGTCATCGCGGGCCGCAGCGTCGGCGCGATGATCGCCGTCGAGAACTCCGTCGAGGGCGGTGTGAGTGCCACGCAAGACGCACTCGCGACGATTCCGGGCCTGCACATCATTGGCGAGTACCTCGTCAGTGTGAACTTCGACCTCGTGGCTGTGCCGGGAACACCGCTCAGCGCAGTGCAGGTGGTGGCGGCGCATCCCGTCGCCTATGCGCAGTGCCGTCGTTACCTCGAGAGCACGCTGCCTCGTCACGGACACGTGCCCGCCGCGTCGAACGTGTCGGCGGCCACGGGCTTGCTCGACCCGACTACCGTGGCGCACGCGGCGGTGGCACCCGCGGGCATCGCCGAGCACCACGGGCTCGCTGTGCTCGCGAGCGACATCGGCGACAACCCGAGTGCCGTCACCCGATTCGTGCTCGTCAGCCGCAGTGCGCAGCTGCCCGCCCGCACCGGTGCCGACAAGACGAGCATCATCGTCGAATTGCCCGACGACGCGCCCGGTCGACTGCTCGAGATGCTCGAGCAGTTCGCGACGCGCGGAGTCAACATGAGCCTGCTCGAGTCGCGACCGATCGGTGATGCCCTCGGCCGCTACCGCTTCGTGATCGACCTCGATGGTCACGTGCACGACGAGCGGGTCGCCGACGCCCTGCTGGGCCTCAAGCGTTTCAGCCCCAATGTCATCTTCTTGGGCTCGTACCCTCGCGCCGACGCACGGCAGATCACGGTCGTCTCGCAGTATGGCGACGAGGTCTTCCAGGATGCTCGCGACTGGTTGCGCGGCATCCTCAGCGGCGAACCCGAAGCCTGACGCCTCGCTCGCTGCCTGAGCAACGCTCGGACGGTTCCTGAACGTCAAATTGTTGGGGGAGCGCTCCCACCCCACAATCTCGATAGTTTCGATCACGTTTCGGTAACGGATCGGTAACGTTAAGTTGATACCGACAACATATGGCTTGTTTGTGCCATCGCGCTCTGCCTAAGGTCGCCGGGTAACCCGACCCATCTGCGCAAAGGAGCGCCATGCCTCGGCATCGAGTACTCGAAACTTTCGTCGTCGCACTCGCGACGATCGGACTGATCGCGACACCCCTCACTCCGGCGGCCGCCGCCGACAGCGTCATCGCCGATGACGACTTCTCGTCGCCGTTGAGCACGAGTTGGCAGCAGAGCGGCGGGCCGACGCTGTCGATCGCCGATGTCGACAGCAACCCGGCGCTGCAGGTGGCGAACCGCGCGAACGACTACGACGGCATTGAAACCGCCCCGGGAGTGCTCGAGGCGGGAGAGACGTACTCCATCTCGATGCGCGTTCGACTGGCCGCCGGAACGACTGGCCCGGCCCAGTTCAAGATCGTGAGCGTGCCGGGATACGCCACGGTAGGCACCGAGTCGGCGGTGACGGATGCGGCATGGACCACCTTGCAGGGCGAGGTCACCTTCGCCGCCGATGCCGCGGACCCGAAGGTCTACATCGGCTCTTCCGCGCTGAGCGGCGCGTACACCTACTTCGTCGACGACGTCGTGTTGACCCTCATCGACACCTCTGCCCCGGCCGAGGTCGTCGTCTCTGACGATGACTTCTCGTCCCCGCTGAGTGTCGCGTGGCGGCAGAGCGGCGGGCCGACCCTGACGATCGTCGACGTTGAGAGCAACCCGGCACTCCGAGTCGCGAACCGCGCGAACGACTTTGACGGCATCGAGACCGCCCCCGGCACGCTCGCTGCGGGCAACACGTATACCGTCTCGGTGCGGGCCCGCGTTGCCGCTGACGCGGGTGGCTCGCCATCGCTGCGCTTCGTGCAGAACTTCGCGGTCGAAGGAACCCAGCAGTATGTCTGGGTTGACGGCACCAACACCGCCATCACTGCCGATGGCTGGACCTCGATTACGGGCACGTTCACCCTTCCGGCAAACGCCACCACCCCCCGCATCTACGTGGGCACGTCGAATCTCTCGGGCGCCTACACCTATTTCTTGGATGACCTCGTGCTGACGACGACTGACGATGGAGGCGATGTCATCACGCCGTCGCCCGATGTCGCGCCCGGTGGCTTCGTGAACCCCACGACAACCGAGCTGGCAACCGCACAGGGCACGGGCAACGTTGCCGCGCTCACCTTCGATGACGGTCCGGCTGAAGACACGGCCGACCTGCTCGACTTCCTCGCCGAAGAAGAGATCAAAGCCGTCTTCTGCGTCATCGGCTCGCAGATCGAGCAGCCGGGCGGCGCTGAGCTGCTGCGCCGCATCGTTGCCGAAGGCCACGTGCTCTGCAACCACTCGACCGGATTCGCCGACATGGGCGGCTACACCGTCGAGCAGGCGCAGACCGACCTCGAAGAGAATCTGCGCATCATCCGCGAGGCACTCGGAGACGATGAGGCACTCGTGCCGTTCTTCCGTGCGCCGAACGGCAGCTGGGGTCAGACGCGAGAGGTCGCCGTTGCACTCGGCATGCAGCCGCTCGCGGTGACGAACACCATTCAAGACTGGGACGGCAACGACCTCAGCGTCGAGACGCTCGAGCAGAACATCCGCACCGCCATGCAGCCCGGTCGCATCCTGCTCGCGCACGACGGCCCCGCCAACCGCGCGAACACCGTCACCGCCATCAGCACGGTCGTGCGCGAGCGCCTCGCCGACGGCTGGACGTTCACGCTGCCGGCGGGCACGCCGCCGCCGACCGACCCGGGCACACCCGGCGAGGTCATCTTCGAGTCGAGCTTCGAAGACGGACTCGCGCCCTTCGTGCTGCGTCGCTCGAGCGACATCGAAGGCGTCACTCCCACGGCAAGCGTCACGACCGACCTCGCCCGCACGGGTGCCCAGTCGGCTGTCGTCGCCAGCCGCGGCAACCAGGGAGACGGCCTCGGGCTGCCGACCATCGGTCTGCTGCTGCCGGGCATCACCTACGACCTCTCGGCGGGGGTGCGGTTCGCCGCGGGGCAACCCGCTGGTGACATCTGGGTCACGCTTCAAGCAGACAGTTCGTTCTTGACGCAAGCGCAGGTCACGG
Source organism: Actinomycetota bacterium (assembly GCA_005777405.1). Taxonomy (GTDB): domain Bacteria; phylum Actinomycetota; class Actinomycetes; order Actinomycetales; family Microbacteriaceae; genus Microcella. Next base: position 7,811 of record SXMH01000194.1, on the reverse strand, counting down.
GGCTCTCGAACGGTGAGTGGCGTGAAGTGACGGCCTCGTTCACCATGCCGCCGAACGCACTCTCGACGGGCTTGCTCTACTTCGAGACGGCCTACGTGCCGCCGCCCGCCACCGGCAACACGACCACGTTCTACGTGGACGACGTCACGATCACGCAGGCCGAGGAGCTCACGATCGAGGAAGATCTGACGCCGATCAAGAGCACCGTCGACTTCCCCGCCGGTGTGGCGATCGACTCGCGTGAGACGGGCGGGGCGCAGTCTGACCTCGTCAACCTGCACTTCGAGCAGGTGACGGCCGAGAACTCGATGAAGCCGGAGGCCTTCTACAACAACGCTCGAGAGTTCATCGCTCCCGGAGACGCGACCACGGTCATGGACTTCGCGGCGGAGAACGACCTGCGCGTGTGGGGCCACACGCTCGTCTGGCACTCGCAGACCCCCGCGTGGTTCTTCCAGACCGCCGAGGGAGCGCCGCTCACGACGTCGGAGACCGACCAGCAGATTCTGCGCGACCGCATGCGGGAGCACATCTTCTCGGTGGCCGAGCTCTACGCCGACGAGTACGGACTCTATGGCGACGGCAACCCCATCGTCGCGTTCGACGTCGTCAACGAGGTCATCACTGACGCGAGCGGCCTTGACGACGGTCTGCGGCGCAGCGAGTGGTACCGCATCCTCGGCGAAGAGTTCATCGATCTGGCCTTCGAGTACGCCGACGAAGCGTTCAACGATGTCTACGCCGCAGAGGGCGCCGACCGTCCGGTGACGCTGTTCATCAACGACTACAACACCGAGCTGACCCCCAAGGGCACGCGGATGCTCGCTCTGCTGGAGCGACTGCTCGACCGCGACGTTCCGGTCGACGGTGTGGGTCACCAGATGCACGTGAGCCTCTCGTTCCCGGTCGACGACCTGGGTGCGACGCTCGAGCGCTTCGAGTACCTCGGTCTGCAGCAGGCGGTCACCGAGTTCGACGTGCCCACGGGCACGCCCGAGTCGGCGGCGAAGTTCATCGACCAGGGCTACTTCTACCGGGATGCCTTCCGCGCCTTCCGCGAGTTCGACGACCGCACCGGTCAGTTGTTCTCGGTGACGGTGTGGGGTCTCTCCGACAACCGCAGCTGGCGTGCCGCCAATGGTGGTCCGCTGCTCTTCGACGCACAGCTGCAAGCGAAGCCCTCGTACTTCGGTGTCGTCGATGACGAGCTCGAGCCGCCGCAGCGTTCGGCGAACGTGTTCGGCGCGACGGTCACCGAGGTCGACGACCGTCAGTGGGAGCGCATGCCGAGCACGCGCATCGACAGCACCGCGACCTTCCAGGTGCGGTGGTCGAACGATGAGCTTCACGTGCTCGTCGATGTCGACGACGCGATGCCGCAGGCGAGCGACGCGGTCGAGCTGCAGCTCGGTACGTCGACCGTGACGATCGACCGTGACGACGCCCAGCGCGACGACTCGAGTGGCTGGTCCACTGTGGTGAGCCTGCCGCTCGGCGGCGCCGAGGAAGGCGACCTCGTGCAGTTCGACGTGCGAGTCATCGACGGCGGCGACGTGCGATCGGCGTGGAACTCGCCGGGCGTGCTGGGCACGCTGACGCTGCTCGAACCGCTGAGCTTCGTCGAGGTCGTCGAGACTGCGGCGGCTCCTGTCATCGACGGCGAGATCGACGCGGCCTGGGAGGCGGCGACCGAGATCGAGACCGGCAAGCAGGTCGAGGGCACGAGTGGTGCCACGGCGACAGCGCGCACGCTGTGGCGCGGCGACCAGCTGTACGTGCTCATGGAGGTCACCGACCCGGTTGTGGACGTGAGTGGCTCTGACCCCTGGATTCAGGACTCGGTCGAGATCTACGTCGACGCTGGCAACTTCAAGAACGGGTCGTACCGCTACGACGACACGCAGATTCGCATCAGTGCCGACAACGTCGTCACCTTCGGTGCGGGTGACGAACCCTTCCAGCGGGCCCGCGTGCAGTCGGAGACGAGTCGCACGGCGACCGGCTACATCGTCGAGACGGCGATCAGCCTGCTCACCGAGTCGGGCTTGGGCACGGTGCACGGCTTCGACGTGCAGGTGAACGACGCCCAGAGCGGCGCTCGCCAGTCGATTCGCAACTGGGCCGACCCTTCGACTCAGGGCTACCTGTCGACGGCACGCTGGGGCGTGGCGCAGCTGGTCTCCGCCCCGGATGCCCCGCCGCAGCTCGCGCTCGGCAACGACGCCCCTCGCGCCGGTGACGAGATCGACTTCGTGCTCGAGGGCCTCGAGCCCGGGGCCGAGGTGGAGCTCGTGCTCGTGCCCGACACGGGAGACGCTGAGCCCGTGCTTGGGGTGCGGGTGATGTCGAGCTCGAGCGCGCTGCAGCCCGCAGCCGTCGAGTTCCCGCTCTCGCTCGGCACCTTCACGGCCGATGAGAACGGACGCGTGAGCGGATCGGTGACGATTCCGAGCACGGTGCCCGCAGGTGACTACCTCATCCTCGCGCTCGTCGATGGCGAGGAGGTCGCGAGCATTGCGCTCAGTGTCCTTCCGACCGCCGCGGTCGACGACGACGATGAGCTCGCCGCGACGGGCGCGACGACCGATCTGCTGTCAGTGCTGCTCATGGCGCTGCTGCTGTTCGGCATCGGACTGGCCGCAACCCGAGGCGGCCGGCGCGAATCGACCCTTCGGTCGTACGCACTGCGACGGGGCCGCGGGCGTCACGCCCGCGGCCCCTTCGTCATGCCATCAGGCCGATGCGGGTTCTGACGCGGGCTCTGACACCAGTCCCGCGCGTTCGGCTGAGACATCGCGCGGCACGCGCACGATGAGCGAGGCCGGTTCGACACGCACGCTCAATGACGTGACGAGACCCATCTCTTCGCCATCGATCTCGAACTCTTCGGGCTTGTCGAATCGCAAGTCGGCTCGGCGGCCTTGGAAGTAGCGCAGCACGCGCACGCGCTTATCTGCAGCGAGCAGTCGTCGACCCGCTCGCGATTTGCGCAGCACGCCGTTCTCCCAGACCACTGCGGTGCCTACGCGAACCCAGCCCCACAGATTGCGGGGACGCATCGCGGCGATGTCAAGCAAACCGTCGTCGATCTTCGCCTCGGGCATGATGAGCACGTTGCCGGGCAGCGCGCCGCAGTTGCCGATGAGCAGGGTGTGCACCGTCGTCGACTTCGTCGGCGAGCCGTCGAGCGAGTACGAGAGTCGAACGGCATCGACATCGCGAGCGATGCGAGCGATCGCTTCGACGTAGGCAAGCCAGCCCACCCTCTTCTTCAGCTCGGGGTTCGTGGCCGCGATCATCTTGGCGTCGAGCCCGATACCGACCATGACGACGAAGACGTGCTGCTCTGAACTGCCGTCTTCGCGCGTGAGCATCGCGGTGCCCATGTCGATGGCGCGATCTTCTCCCGTAACGGCAAGTTGCACGCATTCCGGCAAGCGATTGAGCGTGATGCCGAGGTTGCGCGCCAGAAGGTTGCCGGTGCCGGCGGGCAGCAGCACGAGGGGAATGCCGGAGTTCGCGAGGCCTTCTGCGACCGCACGTACCGTGCCATCGCCGCCAGCCGCGAGCACGACGGATGCTCCGCTCGCGATCGCCTCGCGCGCCATGCCCTGCCCGGGGTCGTCGACGGCGGTCTCGAGCCACAGCGTGGCCTTCCAGCCGGCCTCTTTCTCGGCGATCTCGACCTCAGAGCGCAGCTCATCGAGGTCGACCTTGACGGGGTTGTAGATGACCGCGACGTGGCGACCGGATTCGCTCTGCTGCGGGCTCGACATGGGCTCAGAGTAGAGCATGCGACTCGATGAGGCCGGGGGGCTGTCCCCCGGCTTGTTCATGCGCTACGGGTCGCTACGCGACCGCCACCGACAGGCAGCGGTGCGACGTGTGCGTGACAGACTAGAGGCGTGATCGACCCCCAACTGCTGCGTGACAACCCCGACCTCGTTCGACGTTCTCAGCAGGCTCGCCGATCGCCGGTCGAGCTTGTCGATGCGGCTCTCGAAGCGGAGTCGGCACGGCGAGCGGCCATTGCGACGTTCGAGTCGTTGCGCGCCGAGCAAAACGCCTTCGGCAAGCGCGTGGCGGCGGCGGCGAAAGAGGAGAAGGCGGCGCTCGTTGCCCAGGTGCAGCAGCTCGCCGCCGACGTCAAAGCTGCACAGGCGGAGGCGAGCGAAGCCGAGGCTCGTTTCGAGGAGGTCGTGGGGGGCATCCAGAACGTCGTTCTCGACGGCGTTCCCGAGGGCGGCGAAGATGATTTCGTCACGTTGCGTGAAGTGGGTGAGAAGCCGAGCTTCGAGTTCGAGCCGCGTGACCATCTCGCACTCGGCGAACTGCTCGACGCGATCGACATGCCGCGCGGTGTCAAAGTCTCGGGCTCGCGGTTCTACTTCTTGAAGGGCGTCGGCGCGCGACTCGAGCTCGCTCTCATGAACTACGCGCTCGACACCGCCCTCGACGCAGGTTTCACCCCGCTCATCACGCCCACGCTCGTCAAGCCCGAGGTCATGCGCGGCACAGGGTTTCTCGGCGCCCACGCCGACGAGATCTACTACTTGCCCGACGACGAGCTCTACCTCACGGGCACGAGCGAGGTGGCGCTCGCGGGCTACCACGCCGACGAGATTCTCGATGTGTCGGCCGGACCACTTCGCTACGCCGGCTGGTCGACGTGCTACCGACGAGAAGCGGGCAGCTACGGCAAAGACACGCGGGGCATCATTCGAGTGCACCAGTTCCAGAAGCTCGAGATGTTCAGCTACATCGACCCCGCACACGCCGAGGCGGAGCACGAAGCCCTGCTTGGGCTGCAAGAGGGCATGCTGCAGAGCCTTGGCCTCGCCTACCGGGTCATCGACACGGCCGCCGGAGACCTCGGCTCGAGTGCTGCCCGCAAGTTCGATGTCGAAGCCTGGGTGCCGACCCAGGGGGCTTACCGCGAGCTCACGAGCACGAGCAACTGCACGACTTTTCAAGCGCGACGCCTTGACATTCGGCACCGCGGCGAGAACGGCAAGACCGCACCCGTCGCCACGCTCAACGGCACGCTCGCGACCACGAGGTGGCTCGTAGCGCTGCTCGAGACCCACCAGCGCGCCGACGGATCCGTCGTCGTGCCCGAGGTGCTGCGCCCCTACCTGCGCGGCCTGGAGTTGCTGGAGCCCGTGGGATGACCTCCGTCAGCGCAACCGAGCGCTACCTCATCGCGCTCGACATCGATGGCACCGTGCTGCATGAAGACGGCACGCTGCCCGACGCCGCGGTGCGCGAGATTCACCGTCTGCGCGATGCCGGACACGAGGTGATGCTCGCGACGGGTCGCTCGGTGGCGATGACGCTGCCCGTGCTCGACCGCCTCGACATCACGCCGGCCTACGTCGTCGCATCGAACGGCGCGATCACGCTCAAGCGCGACCCTTCGGCGCCCACCGGCTACCGGCGCCACTACGTCGAGACCTTCGACGCGACCGACGTGCTGACGCGCATTCGGCCGCACTTGAAGTACGCCAATTACGCCGTCGAGAACGAAGAGGGCGTCTACCGCTACACCGGTCGCTTTCCAGATGGCGCGCTCGGCGCCGTGAGCCTCGAAGTGCCGTTCGAGCAACTCTGCGCCGAGCCGGCAACGCGCGTCGTCGTCATCTCACCGAGCCACGGCATGGAGGAGTTTCTCCACCTCGTCGAACTCATGGGGCTGCACCAGGTGAGCTACAACGTCGGGTGGACAGCCTGGCTCGACATCGCGCCCGACGGCGTCAACAAGTCGACGGCGCTCGAACGCGTTCGTGCGACGCTCGACATCGATGGCTCGCGCGTCGTGGCCGTGGGTGACGGACGCAACGACATCGAGATGCTCGGCTGGGCCGTGGCGGGCGGCGGTCGGGGAGTGGCCATGGGCCAGGCCCCGGAGGAGGTCGTCGCCGCTGCCTCGGAGGTCACGGCCCCCGATGTCGAGAACGGTCTCGCCCTCGCCCTCGCCCAAGTCTGAGACTCGGCAGCCGCCGTTCAGCGCGACGCACGGCGGCGCGGAAGGGCATCCGTGAGATTCTCAGCACTCCTCCGGTAGGCTCTGCCCTTGATATCCGAGGAGGGCTGTCCGAGCGGCCGATGGAGCCAGTCTTGAAAACTGGTGGGCAGAAATGTCTCGTGGGTTCGAATCCCACGCCCTCCGCTCAGACGCGACGTTCTCACTGCAGATAGATCCCGGGAAGGTACCCGGGGCACTCCGACACAGGGGGAGACCATGAGCGAACCGGTGCGCGACCGCGCGATTCGTAGCTTGCCGACGGCTCAGGTGCGCCACGGACGCTTGCGCCGTTCCGCCGCGTGGAAGACGCTGCTCGCGGTCGTCGGCGGCTTGATGGCGGTTGTGCTCGTGAGCGGTGCCTCGGTCGCGGCCATCTCGGTGTGGCAGTTCAACAACAACATCAACTACGTCGACCTCGAGTCGATCGCGGGCGAGCCCGCGCGCGAGCTGCCGACCGTCGGCGAGTGGGAGGGCGGCTTCAACGTTCTGCTGGTCGGCATCGACAACGATGAGGGTCAGCATGACGCCGCTGCTCGCGGCGGTGCGACCCTCAATGACGTCAACATCTTGGTGCACGTCGCCGAAGATCAGCAGTCCGCCGTCGCCGTGAGCTTTCCCCGTGACCTCGTCGTGCCGATTCCGTCGTGCCCCGACCCCGACGGCGAAGGCGCGTCGTATGCGATGAGCGCCCAGCCGATCAACGTCGCTTACTCGTACGGCGGGCTCAACTGCGTGCGACTCACGGTCGAAGCGCTCACGGGCCTCGAAGTGCCCTACGCCGGCACCATCTCGTTCTCGGGCGTTGCGCGTATGTCGAGCGCCGTGGGCGGCGTCGACGTCTGCGTCGACGGCCCCATTAACGATCGCTACACGGGCCTCGAGTTTCCCGAAGCCGGCACCTACACGGTCGAGGGCCAGGAGGCGCTGGCCTTCCTCCGCAGTCGCCACGGCGTGGGCGACGGTAGCGACCTCGGCCGCATCAGCTCGCAGCAGGTCTACCTGTCGTCGCTCATTCGCAAGGTGCAGAACGAGGGCGTGCTCTCTGACCCCGTCTCGCTCTACGGCCTCGCCCAGGTGACGACTCGTTCGATGCAGCTCTCGTCGAGCCTCACCCCCGACACGATGGTGGCGATGGCACTCGCGCTGCGCGACATTCCGACCGAGAACATCGTCTTCGTGCAGTACCCGACGCGCTACGGCACAGCCGAGCCGTACCTCGGCAAGGTGCAGCCGGTGACGTCGCTCGCCAATGAACTGTTCGCTCAGATCAAGGCCGATAAGCCTTTCCGGCTCGACGACGACTCCACCGGTGTGGGCTCCACCCTCGACAACCCCAATGCGCCTGAGGGCGAGGCTGAACCCACGCCCGAAGAGACCGAACCTGCGGTGCCGAAGGTCGGCAAGCACGACCCTGAGCCCGAGCCCACGGAGACCGCGGAGCCCGTGCCGGCTGATGACCCCGACGTCGTCAGTGGGGTCGAGGGCCAGCGCGCCGACCAGTACACCTGCTCGGTCGCCAACTAGGCGCCTGCACAGGCAGCCGACGGAGCAACGCCCGCCGACGAACGGCTATAGTGGGTGAGGCTTCGCCAGGAGACGTCGCATAGTCCGGTCGAGTGCACCACCCTGCTAAGGTGGAGACCCCGCTAAGGGGTCCGAGGGTTCAAATCCCTCCGTCTCCGCGGAACAAGCCGCCAGCAGTGCTTCTGAGCAAGCGCCGGGCTGGTAGGCTTGACCGGTTCGCCTCGGTGAACATGCGCCCGTAGCTCAATGGATAGAGCATCTG
>SXMH01000020.1 GCA_005777405.1 Actinomycetota bacterium | reverse complement strand
GGTGAAGTCGTGCCACTTCTCCGGCACGTCGTCCTCGTAGAAGATCGCCTCGACGGGACAGGCGGGTTCGCATGCCCCACAGTCCACGCACTCATCAGGCTGGATGTAGAGCATCCGGTCGCCCTCGTAGATGCAGTCGACGGGGCACTCGTCGATGCACGCGCGGTCTTTGACATCGACGCAGGGAAGGGCGATCACGTAGGTCACAGCTGGTGGTCCTCTGGGCTCTCGGGGGTCGACACCATCGTAACGGGCGCGCGGCGGTGAACCCGCTGCACGTTCGGCCAGGCGAGCGCAATGAACGCGATCGCCGCGAGGCCGTAAAGCCATGTGTACCCGGCGGTGTTAGCGGGCACGAGCACCGTTCCGCCCTGCGGCAGCAGCAGGATGCCCACCACGAGCCCCACGCCGAGCGCACCAGAGGCGGCCGGCGCGCGCACGCCGCCCCACACTCGCAGCCCCGCCACGAAGAGCGCCACGGTCGCGAGCGCGAGGGTGATGCCCACCGGCGGCAGCGACTGGTGCGCGAATGTGCCCATCAGGCCGAGCAGGGCGCCCGCCCCGACGCACAGCAGCACCACCCCGAGCCGCCCGAGGGCGGTCATGCGGGCGAAGTCGGGTTCAGGCATCCAGCTGCAGCATCCACCCGTGCGGGTCGGGGCGTCGACCGTACTGGATGTCGGTGAGCTCTTCGCGCAGCGACATCGTCAACTCGCCTGCGGGCGCGTCAGCGGCACCGATCGAGAAGTCGGCAGCCTTCAGCATCGCGATCGGAGTCACGACCGCGGCGGTGCCGCAGGCGAAGGCTTCGACGATCTCGCCCGAAGCCGCACCCGCGCGCCACTCGTCAATGCTCACGCGGCGACGCTCGACGCGGTGGCCGCGGTCTTCGGCGAGCTGCAAGATCGAGTCGCGCGTGATGCCCTCGAGAATCGAATCGCTGTGCGGGGTGACGAGCGTGCCGTCCTTGTAGACGAGCACGACATTCATGCCGCCGAGCTCTTCGAGCCACTTACCTTCGACCGAGTCGAGGAAGAGCACCTGCTGGCAGCCCTGCTCGGCCGCTTCGGCCTGCGCGACGAGCGAGCTCGCATAGTTGCCGCCGGTCTTCGCCGCACCCGTGCCGCCCTTGCCGGCGCGCGAGTATTCGGTCGAGAGCCAGATCGACACGGGCTTCACGCCGCCACTGAAGTAGGCACCGGCCGGGGAGGCGATGACGTAGTACGCCACCTTGTGCGCGGCACGCACACCGAGGAAAGCCTCTTTCGCAAACATGAACGGCCGCAAGTAAAGGCTCGTTTCGGGCGCGCTCGGCACCCAGTCGCCGTCAACGGCGATGAGGCGGCGCAGCGATTCGAGGAAATACTCTTCCGGCAGCTCGGGCAGCGCCATGCGCTTCGCCGAGCGCTGCAGGCGGCGCGCGTTGGCGTCGGGCCGGAAGCTCCAGATGCTGCCGTCGGCGTGGCGGTAGGCCTTCAAGCCTTCGAAGATCTCTTGCGCGTAGTGCAGCACCGACGCGGCAGGGTCGAGCGGAATCGGGCCGTAGGGCTGCACGCGCGGGCGGTGCCAGCCGCCGCGCTCGCTCCAGCAGATGTCGACCATGTGGTCGGTGAAGTGCTTGCCGAAACCCGGGTCGGCGAGCACGGCGGCGCGCTCGTCGGGGCTCTTTGCCGCGTCGTTCGGCGTCACGGCCCAGTCAAGGTCGCGCGTGGCCATCGGCAGCTGGATCGTCATGTGGTTCCTCGGTGCTTCCTCGAAGGTCACCGGCGCCCGAGGGCCCCGGAAGAGCGTGGATACAGCGTACTCCGCACCGTCCAGCCCCCTTCAGGGGTGGATGCTCGGCGCGGCTCAGGCGAGGCGTGCGGCGATCGCCGCTCCGACCTCGGAGGTGCTGCGCGGGGTGGTGCCCCGTTCGGCGAGGTCTGCGAGCACGGCGGCGCGGATGCGCTCCGCGTGCTCGGTGAGGCCCTGCTGGTCGAGCAGGATGGCCGCCGAGAGGATGGCGGCCGTGGGGTCGGCCTTCTGCTGCCCCGCGATGTCGGGCGCGGAACCGTGAACGGGCTCGACCATGCTCGGAAATGCGCCGCTGGGGTTGAGATTGCCCGAAGCCGCGAGCCCGATGCCGCCGCCGATCGCGGCTGCCAGGTCGGTGAGGATGTCGCCGAAGAGGTTGTCGGTGACGATCACGTCGAAGCGTGCAGGATTCTGCACCAAGAAGATCGTAGCGGCGTCGACGTGCAAGTAGTCGACGGCCACTTCGGGGAAGTGGACTGCCACGCGGTCAACCGTCTCTTGCCACAACTGGCCGGCGTTCACGAGCACGTTGGTCTTGTGCACGAGCGTGAGGCGCTTGTCGCGGCGCATTGCCACGTCGAAGGCGTAGCGCACCACCCGCTCGACGCCGTGGGCGGTGTTGATCGACACCTCGGTGGCGATCTCGTGCTCGGTGCCCTGGCGCAGTCGCCCACCGTTGCCCACGTACGGCCCCTCGGTGCCCTCGCGCACGACGACGAAGTCGACTGCGCCGGGGTCGCTCAGCGGTGAATCGATGCCAGGCGCGAGCAGTGTGGGGCGCAGGTTGACGTAGTGGTCGAACGCGAAACGAAGCTTGAGCAGCAGCCCGCGCTCGATGATGCCGCCGGCCAGCTTCGGGTCTCGCGGGTCGCCTCCGACCGCGCCGAACAGAATGGCGTCGTGCTTCGAGAGCGCCTCAAGAGTCTCGTCGTGCAGAATCTCGCCCGTCTGAAGATAGTGCGCGGCTCCGAGCGAGTACTCGGTCTCGCGCACTTCCACGTCGCCACTCACAGCCGCGCGCAACACACGCAGCGCTTCGGCCGTGACCTCCGGTCCGATGCCGTCTCCGCCGATGACGGCCAGGTCGAGGGTGCGGGTCATGGATGCTCTCCGAATCTCGCGCGCAGGTGTCGTGTACCCCGTTCGGGGGTCATCACCAGCGAACTCTCAGGTGGGGGCTCGCACCCGCGGAAACTCGCGGCAGTGCGGCCCTTCCAGCGTAGTGCGCATGGCGCTCTCGCTTGTCAAGGGCTCCCGTGGAGCATCCACTCGTCGCTAAGGTCACTCTCTGAATCGAAAGGAGCTCCCACAATGAGCATTGGATTCGGAATCTTCCTGTTTGCCGTCGGCGCCATTCTGGCGTTCGCCGTCAATGTCAGCCTCGACTGGATCGAGCTGTCGACCGTGGGATACATCCTCATGGTTGCCGGTCTCGTGACGGTCGTCATCGGCGCGGTTCTCATGGCCCGCAAGCGTTCGTCGGTCACGACGCAGCGCACCCAGGTCGACCCCGCGAGCGGTGACCAGGTCACGCGTCGCGAGTCGGTCGCGAGCGACCCGGTCGAATAAGGCCCGATCGCGCAGCGCTGTCCGCGCAGGTCGAGCGTTACTGCTCGACGACCGTGATTTCGCGCATGAGCGTGGCATCGATCGCGGTGCCCACTCGCTCCAACAGATCGTCCGGTACACGAGAGTCGACAGTCAGCACGCTGAGTGCCTGACCGCCGGCCGTGTGCCGGGCGATCTGCATGCCGGCGATATTGATCGCCGCATCACCGAACTCTTTGCCATAGATGGCAACGATGCCGGGGCGGTCGGTGTAGACCATGACGATGAAGTGCTCCGCCATGGGCACTTCGACGTCGTAGCCGTTGATCTCGACGATCTTCTGCACTTGCTTGGCACCTACGAGCGTGCCCGACACACTGAGTTGCGTGCCGTCGCTGAGGGCACCGCGAATGGTGAGCAGGTTGCGGTACTCCTCGCTCGCGGCGTCGGTGAGCAAGCGCACTGCCACTCCGCGCTGCTCGGCGAGCAGCGGAGCGTTGACGTAGCTCACCTGCTCGCTCGAGATGCGGCTGAAGACACCCTTGAGCGCCGCGAGCTTGAGCACGTTGACGTCGTGCTCGACGATCTCTCCCCGCACTTCGACATCAATGCTCGCGAACGACTGGTCGGCGAGCGCGGCGAAGACCTGGCCGAGCTTCTCCATGAGCGGGATGCCCGGGCGCACGCTCGGGTCGATAATGCCGCCCGCAACGTTGACCGCGTCGGGTACGAGTTCGCCGTCGAGCGCGAGGCGCACCGACTTGGCGACCGAGACTCCCGCCTTCTCTTGAGCCTCATCGGTCGAGGCACCGAGGTGCGGCGTCAACTGAATGCCAGGCGCCCCGAGCAGCGGTGAACCCGTCGGCGGCTCGTTGACGAACACGTCGAGACCTGCGCCAGCGATCGTGCCCGCTTCGAGCGCGGCGAGAAGAGCATCCTCGTCGATGATGCCGCCGCGGCTGGCGTTGACGATGCGCAGGGTCGGCTTCGCCTTGGCGAACTGCTCGGCGCCGATGAGTCCGGTGGTCTCTGCCGTCTTCGGAATGTGGATCGTGATGTAGTCGGCGCGCTCCATGAGCTCGTCGAGCGTCACGAGGGTCACCCCCAACTGCTGCGCGCGGGCGGGAGGCACGAAGGGGTCGTAGCCGATGAGCTCGACGCCGAAGGCGGCAAGGCGCTGTGCGACGAGCACACCGATGCGACCGAGGCCGACGATGCCGACCGTCTTCTCAAAGAGCTCGACGCCGGTGAAGGCCGAGCGCTTCCACTGACCGGCCTTCATGCTCGCGTCGGCAGCGGGCAGGTGGCGTGAGAGCGCGAGCAGGTGGGTGATGGCGAGTTCGGCCGCACTGATGATGTTGCTCGTGGGCGCGTTGACGACCATGACTCCGGCGGTCGTCGCGGCGGGCACGTCGACGTTGTCGAGACCCACCCCGGCGCGCGCGATGACCTTGAGCGACTTGCCCGCGGCAATGGCCTCAGCATCCATCTGCGTCGCCGATCGGATCAAGATGGCGTGGGCTTCGGCGAGCGCCGCGAGCAGAGCGGGACGATCGGTGCCGTCGACGTGACGAATGTCGAAGTCGGGCCCGAGGGCGTCGACAGTGGCGGGAGACAACTCTTCGGCGATGAGAACGACCGGCTTGGACACGGAGAGGATTTCCTAACGCGGGGTGCGAGGCACGGGGTGTGGGACTCGGTTGCGAGCGAGGGCGCGGTGGTAGACCGGCAGCGCAACAGCACTCACGAAGAGCAGTCGCGCGGTGCAACGACGGTGGTGGCCGGTGCGTTCAGGGTATCGCAGGCCATATGCCTCGCCGCGCGTCCAGCGCGCACGCGTAGCGTGGGCGGCATGGATGCTGCGCTCGAGGCCGCTCGCTGGATCACCGCCGTCGTCTTCATCGGTATCGGCGTCACCCACTTCGTGCCCTCGGTCGTGCGCGGCATGGCAGCCATGGTGCCTGCCGTTTTTCGTGGGCGGCCGTTCTCGCCCCAGTGGTGGGTCTACGTGACCGGTATTGCCGAGATCGCGGGAGGGCTCGGACTGCTCGTCGAGCCGACGCGCGCTGCCGCGGGCATCGCGCTCGCCGTGTTCTTGGTCTGCGTCTTCCCCGCCAACGCCTTTGCCGCACATCACCGCGACCGATTCGGCGTCTTCGCCGTGCCGTTCTGGCCGCGCCTGCTGCTGCAGGTGCTGCTCATCGCGCTCGTGCTGTGGGTGGGGCTGGCGTAGGCGATTCGCGCTTCGGGCTCAGCGCTCCCGGCTCAGCGCTCCGCGCTCAGCCGAGCAGGGTGATGGTGCCGGTCGCCACGGCGATGATGCTGAGACGCAGGGCGGCGATCGCCGCGAGCCCCGCGACAAGCACGAGCGTGCCGCGCGCGAGCGGTTGACGGACGGCGATTACGAGCGCTGCGGCGTAGAGCACCAGGGGCTGCACCACTCCGAGCCACAGCGCGACCCACGGCACGTCGTCGGCGATGCCGAGCTGCGCGTAGAGCTGCGGCAGGCTCACGAGACTGCCCACGGCATCCCACACGAACCACGCGGCGACGAGCGAGAGCAGCGCGGCCACTCCCCCGCGCTGCAGCCGCGTGCCGTGGTCGGCAGTGGGCGCGGTCGGTTCGAGCTCGGGGGCAGACACTGTCGAGTCGGTCATCCGATCACTCCGAACACGAAGGGCCACGGGGCCAGCACGAGCGCACCCGCTGCGAACCAGCCAGCGCGCGCACCCGGCCGGCCACGCGTCAACACGAGCGTTGTGCCGAACCAGAGCCCGCTGGCGATGATCGCGAGAAACTCGGCGAACTGGTACAGCACTTCGAGCAGCAGCGTCGGACCGCTGAGCGGCAGCGTGCCGACGCCCACGACCCACGCGAGCGTGTAGGCGGCGAAGATGAGCGCCCCGACTGCCGTGACGAGCCGGGTGGCAACGAGTGCTCCCCGTGGATGCTCACCGCTCGCCGCGGCGCCCCCGACGGCATCGGGCGCGCCTTCAGAGCCGTTCGCGTCGAACACAGCATCGTCGCCGACCGCGTCAGACTGACCCGGGTCGACGTAGCTCGGATCATCGATGTCGTCCCACCGCAGCGCCGCGTCGTCGTCGAACTGCTCGCCCGGCTGGCCGCGGCGCGCGTCGCTCGATCGGTCGGAGTCGGGCGTGCGAGGCATGCTGCGAGCCTACCGATCGCAACCCTGGGCCATGCCGCGAGCGAGGTTAGAGCACGCTGCCGTCGGCATCATGGCCGACCGCTTCGGCGCTGTCCGACCGCTCGAGATCGAGCGCGGTCATGATGAGCTGCTTGTCGTATTGCAGCGTCAGGGGCACCGCGAACTCGTCGTCCGCCACGCCATAGCGTCCCTCGGGCCCGAGGTCGACGATGTTCCACGGGCGACCGTTGGCGGGCCGATCTGCGTGCCCCGTCTCGAGCACGAACTGCGGCGAATCGAAGGGTGCCGACACGCTTGACTCGAGCCGGGGCGAATAGGTGTCGACGAGCAGCATGCCTGCCGCGAGATCCCATTGCAGCAGTCGCAAGAAGCCGGTCGCGCGTTCGCCTGTCGCCGTGCGGAACTCTTGATAGTCGGCGAGCAGCTCGACCACCTGGTGGCCCTCGATGCCGCCGGCGTCGTCCGTGACGATGGCTCCGAGCCCGTGATAGTGACCCGACAGCACGGCGACGACATTGCGATGCGGCGCCACGACGCGCTCCCACAGCTGGTCGCCCGAGCTCAACCAGCGGTTGACGGTGGCGCGGCGCGCGGGATCGATCTCAGTGAGGGGCGTGAGATGCTCGTGCGTCGCGACGACCACGTTGCGGTCGGGATGCGCGCGCACGACCTCCTCGGCCCACGCGAGTTCGCGCTCGCCGTAGCCGTAGCCGATCGAGAGCACGAGCATCGGCGCCGCACCGACATCGACGAGCGCGTAGCTCGAAGTCGCGTCGTCAGGCGCGATGGTCACGTGCTCCCCCACGTTCGCCGCCATGCGGTCGGGGCCGAAGAATTCGTTGTAGAGCGCAGTGTCGATGCCGCGCTTCGTGTCGTGGTTGCCGGGCAGCGTCGTCGCGACGAGGCCAGCGTCCTCCAGAATGCTCTGCGATCGGGATGCTCGCTCGAACTCGACGCGCGCCCGAGGCTCGCTCTGATCAGGGTCGACCCAGCCCTGCACCAGGTCTCCCGTGTGCACCACGGCGGCAACCTCGCGCGCGCGACCCAGGTCGACGATCCACTCGGCGACGCCGTCGTACTCCTCGGGGTACGCCTCGCTCAAGTACTGCGTGTCGGTGAGGTGCACGAGCGTGCCATCGATCTCGGCGGGCGACTCGAAGGCTCCGTCGGGCTCGAGCTGCTGCGCCGATCGAGGCTGCGCCTGCACCTGCACGCGGAGAGCATCCACGCCGTCGACGGTCGCGACGAGCGTGACGGCGCCGTCGGCGTCAGCCACCTCCTCGGCCACCTTCTGCCAGCTGCCGTCGGCCTCCTCGACGCTGAGTGTCACGAGGTGGCGGGCCGGGGCTGTGCCCGTCCAGCGCAGCTCGCCCGTCACCGCCGCGTCGAGCCGCACGGTCAGCTCGGGCATCTCGTAGCCGGTGGCTGTCGCTGTCGTCTGCTGAGCGGGCTGCAGCAGCGACTCAGCGTCAGTGTCACGGGTCCCCCCGGCGATCGCGAGCTGGGGCGCGTCGGCGAGCGCCCGCGCCGCGCTGAACGCCGCGCGCACCTCGAGCAGGCGCTCGCGCGGCTCGTCGATGGGGCGACTCTCGTTGGCCACAGAGCCATCGGCGCCGGGCGAGGCAGCTCTCGTGACCGCGTCGCTCAGGTCGACACCTGTCAGTTCTGTGCGGTGATAGGTCTCGCCGCGCAAGCGATCGGGCTGGAAGGTCACGAGCGAGAGGCCGTTCGTGCAGACCGAGAACGGTTCGACGCTCTCATCCATCTCGGTCTGGTGGTACGCGCCGACCCGGTCGACGACGTCGCCACGAGCGTTCTCGACGAGCACGCCCGCACCGAGAAAGTGCAACGGTTCGGCGTAGGTCGCGACTGCCGACGATGATGCCGTCGTGCCCTCCGCCGCGACGACGAGCGCCTCACCCGGCTCGAGCGAGGTTCCGGTAGGCAGAATCGAGAGCGGCGCCGGTCGTCGAAGACCGCGCTCATCGCACCCCCACACCCGCCAGCCGCTGAGGTCGACGCTCGAGTCGCCGCGATTGGAGAGCTCGACGAAGTTGTGCGGCTCACCGATCGCCGCAACGTCGTGCGGGTCTGTCGCGAGTTCGCTCACGACAACCGTCGACGCGTCGGGTCCGTCGCTCAGCACGAGAGGCACGGCATCAGCGATCGACGCGGACTGCCGAGCGTTCTCGGCCCCCGGCGTGCGGGGGGCGATGACCCACGTTTCGGTGCCTGCGGCGGGCTCCGACCGCTGCCAGCTCTCCGAGCGCACGGCATCGAGTCGAGCAGGCAGTTTCTCTCCGCTGAACTGGCAGACGCTGTCGGCCTGGTGCGCCACGGCCTGTTCGTCGACGAGCGCGCCCCGAGCATCCCGCACCTGCACGCCGAAGGCGGTGTCGGCGAGCGACACCCGCATCGTGGCGTCGGCGTTCGGCTCGCTCGAGTTCGGGCCGACGATCACGAGCCGCTCACCCGGAGCCAGCGCGTGTGAGGCGTCGAACCTCACTTGCAGAGTGTCGGAGGTGCGCTCGCCCGTCGCCGTGCAGCGCCACAGGTGCCAGCCCTCGAGGTCGACTGTCGCGGCGCCGTCGTTGCGCAGTTCGACGAGGTCGTCACCGCTGCCGTTCGGCCCGAACGGCGTGAGCTCGCTGATGACGACGCCCGTCGCGTCGCTCGACGCCGGCGCGGCGCTGCTGTTCGGCGCCCCGGGCGTCGCGAGCGCGATCTGCCATCGGCCAGGAGAGGTTGCCGTGGCGCCCAGTCGCTGCCAACTCTCACCGGCGAGCACGTCGAGCGTGTTCGGCAGCGAACCCTGCGGGCCGCACTCGCTCGTCGTCATCCAGGGCGTCGTGGGATACACCGCAACACTGTCGGCGATGCGCCGCTCAGCATCTTCGAGCACGAAGCCGAGTCCGCGCGCACTGGGCGACGACGTGAGCACATCGTCGGGCACCCGCCCTCCGTAGTCGATGCTGACGCGACCCACGAGATAGGACTCCCCCGGCTGCAGCACGACGCCGCTGAGCTCGGTGTAGGGCGAGGCGCGCTTGGCGCGCAGGCCCTCTTCGTTGCAGGCGTAGAGGTTCCAGCCGCTGAGGTCGACGTCGCGGCTCGAGACGTTGCTGAGTTCGACGAAGCCAGCGTCGGGGTGCTCGCCCCAGCCCGACGCCACTTCGCTGATCACCACCGGATGGTCGGTGCGCCACGCATAGGCACCGCTCGTGGTCGGGCTGGCGTCGTCAGCGGTGGATGCTGCGCTCGCGCCGTGCGCCGGCACGAGCACGCTCACCGCCACGGCGAGGGTCAGCGCTACTGCGGTCGAGTCGAACTGCCAGCGGAGCATCCCGTGTCGCACGGTGCCACGCTCGCGGCACCACGTGAACAGCGCACGTCACCCGGCCGACGCTCCGGTGCCGCGCGCATGAACCCGCGCCGCTCGCTCGGCCACCTCGTGCCGCAGACAGCACGAGGCCGGAGCCCCTGGTTGCGGGGGCCCCGGCCTCGTGGGTGTCCTCTGCGGTTAGCTGAGGAGGTCTAGCACCTAGCGGGCGGCCGAGCCGTCCACGTAATCCGCGTCCTGCTGCTTCCACGCGAAGAGGGCGCGCAGCTCGCGACCGGTCGCCTCGATGGGGTGCTTCTCGCCCTTGGCGCGCAGCTCCTTGAACTCGGGGGCACCGGCATCCTGGTCGTCGATGAAGCGCTTGGCGAACGCGCCCGACTGGATGTCGGCGAGAACTGCCTTCATG
>SXMH01000193.1 GCA_005777405.1 Actinomycetota bacterium | reverse complement strand
GTCAGCGCATCGGCGTACCGCAAGTCGATCTCGTTCTGGCCCGGGCCAGCCTCGTGGTGGCTGTACTCCTCCGAGATGCCGAGGTCGTCGAGCATGCGCACGGCGCTGCGACGGAAGTCGTGCGCGGTGCCGCCCGGCACGTTGTCGAAGTAGCCGGCCGAGTCAACGGGCTGAGGCCCCTCGGGGCCGTACTTCGAGCTCTTGAGCAGGTAGAACTCGATCTCGGGGTGCGTGTAGAACGTGAACCCGCGGTCGGCCGCTTTGGCGAGCGTGCGCTTGAGCACGTGGCGAGGGTCGGCGGCAGCCGGCAGGCCATCGGGCGTCGTGATGTCGCAGAACATGCGCGCTGTGGGGTCGACCTCGCCGCGCCAGGGCAGTAGCTGGAAGGTCGTGGGGTCTGGGTGCAGCAGCACATCGGCCTCGAACGCGCGAGTGAAGCCTTCGATCGACGAACCGTCGATACCGAGACCCTCGGTGAACGCCCCTTCGACCTCGGCGGGTGCGACGGCGACCATTTTGAGGGTGCCGACGACGTCGGTGAACCACAGTCGCACGAACTTGACGCCGCGCTCCTCGATCGTGCGGAGAACGAAGTCGCGCTGCTTGTCCATGGTGCCCTTCCGTGGCTCGGCCTGACGGTGCTCGACCACCGCGCAAGCGGTGCTCTCAAGGGGGTTCAGCCCCCGCCAGTAGGCTACTGGGTATGCCCCGCCTCCGCTTGGCCCTGGCCCAGTCGAACCCCCTCGTCGGTGACCTCGCCGGCAACTCTGAGCAGATCGTGCGCGCTGCTCGCGAGGCAGCAGCGCAGGGTGCGGACATCCTCGTGACGGGCGAGATGGCGATCACCGGCTACCCGATCGAAGACCTCGCTCAGCGGCCCGCGTTCTTGCGTGCCTCGGTCGAGGCCGTGCACACCCTTGCAGCTCGGCTGCAGAACGACGGTCTCGGTGAGCTCGTCGTCGTGGTGGGTCACCCCGATGGACCGCACGAGCCACGACTGCTCGGCACGTCCAACGCTCCCACCGCGATTGCCCAGAACTGCGCGAGCGTGCTGCATCGCGGGCAGGTCGTCGCCCGCTACGCCAAGCACCACTTGCCCAACTATTCGGTGTTCGACGAATACCGCATTTTCATTCCCGGCGAGGAGTTGCTCGTGCTGCGACTGCGGGGCGTCGACCTCGCGGTCATCGTCTGCGAAGACCTGTGGCGTGACGGCGGCCCCGTCGGGCGCGTGCTCGAGTCAGACGCGGGCGTGCTGCTCGTGCTCAACGCCTCACCCTTCGAGCGCGACAAAGACGAAGTGAGGCTGCCGCTCGTGACGCGTCGGGCGACCGAGACCGACACGATCGTCGCCTACGTGAACATCGTCGGTGGCCAAGACGACCTCGTCTTCGACGGCGACAGCGTCGTCGTTGACGGGCAGGGCACGATTCTCGCCCGCGCCCCCCCGTTCGAGGAGCACCTGCTCGTCGTCGATGTCGACGCCGAACCCGCGACCGACACTCCCCTGCCTCCCGCTGTGCAGCGCGTCGAGATCGCAGCTGTCGACGATGCAACGGTGGATGCTCGCACAGAGCTCGCCGACGACATCGCCACGCTCCCGGACGACCTCGAGCAGCTCTGGAACGCTCTCGTGCTGGGCCTGCGCGACTACATCGTCAAGAACGGCTTCCGTTCGGTCGTGCTCGGCCTCTCGGGCGGCATCGACTCGAGCGTGTGCGCGGCGATCGCTGCCGACGCGATCGGGGCCGAGAACGTGCACGGCGTCTCGATGCCGTCACGCTGGAGCAGCGACCACTCTCGCAGCGACGCTGACGACCTCGCCGAGCGACTCGGGCTGCCGTACTCGGTCGAGCCCATCGCCGACCTCGTCGCTCCCTTCGACGAGCAACTGAAGCTCGAGGGTCTTGCTGCCGAGAACGTGCAGGCGCGCGTGCGTGGCGTCATTCTCATGGGCCTCTCGAACCTGCAAGGACACCTCGTGCTGACGACAGGCAACAAGACCGAGCTCGCGGTGGGCTATTCGACGATCTACGGCGACTCAGTCGGCGGCTTCGCGCCCATCAAAGACGTGCCGAAGATGCTGGTCTGGGAGCTCGCCCGCTGGCGCAATGAACATGCCGCCGCTCGGGGCGAGACCGAACCGATTCCGGCGAACTCGATCGAGAAGCCCCCGAGTGCCGAGTTGCGACCTGGTCAGGTCGACCAAGACTCGTTGCCGCCCTACGAGGTGCTGGATGCCGTGCTCGAGCACTACGTGGGCGCCCAGCGCGGCGTGGCCGAGATCGTCGAGCTCGGCTTCGACGAGGCCATGGTGCGCCGCATCGCCCAGCTCGTCGACCGGGCGGAGTGGAAACGCCGCCAGGGTGCGATCGGCCCGAAGATCTCGAGCATCGCGTTCGGCCGCGACCGGCGCCTGCCGATCACGGCTCGGCCACTCGCGTAGGCCGCCTGCCGACCGACCGGGGCTAGGCTGACGGCATGGCTGAGGCACCGAAGCGCGTCCGCATCCGGCACTTTCAGAGTGCGAAGCAGCAGGGCATCAAGATCACGGGGCTTACGTCGTACGACGTGCTCACGGCGCAGATCTTCGACGAAGCCGGCATTGACTTTTTGCTCGTCGGCGACTCTGCCGGCAACACGGTGCTCGGTTACGACACGACCCTGCCTGTGACGCTCGACGACCTCATCCCCTTGACGCGCGGTGTCGTTCACGGCGTCAAGCGCGCGCTCGTCGTCGCCGACATGCCCTTCGGTTCTTATGAGACCGGCCCCGATGAGGCCCTGCACACGGCATTTCGTTTCATGAAAGAAACGGGTGCCCACGCGGTGAAACTCGAAGGCGGAGTGCGCTCGGCTGAGCAGATTCGCCGCATCGTCGAGGCGGGCATCCCCGTCATGGCGCACATCGGTTTCACGCCGCAAAGCGAGCACGGTCTTGGCGGTCACGTGATCCAGGGTCGCGGCGCTGCCGCCGAACAGCTGCTCGCCGATGCGCGCGCGGTCGAAGAGGCCGGCGCGTTCGCGGTCGTGCTTGAGATGATCCCCGCCGAGGTGGCGCGTCGCATCACCGCCGAGGTGAGCATCCCCACCATCAGCGTCGGCGGCGGACCGCACTGCGACGGTCAGCTCGTCGTCTGGACCGACTGGGCGGGGCTCTCGAGCGGCCGCATTCCGAAGTTCGTCAAGCAGTATGCGAACCTGCGGCAGGTGCTGTTGGATGCTGCGCACGCGTTCAAGGCCGACGTCGAGTCGGGCGCCTACCCCGATGAGGCCCACAGCTACAGCGACGAGACCGCCGAGTCAGCGCTGCGCGACCGCACGACTTAGTCGGCCTTTTCGCGCTCTTCTTCTTCGAGGTCGGCGAGCAAATGCCGGTCGTAGAGGGTGCGGCCAGTGTGCACGCGCACGGCGATGAGCACGAAGAGTGTGTGCATGACTGCGACGATGCCGACGAAGAACAACCCGACCGGATTGCCTTCCGTGATCGTGATCACAATGGCAAAGACTACGAGAAGGCCACTGACGATGGCGTTGAAGACCGAGCCCCATGCGCTGAAGGGGCCCGCGAAGTACAACAGACTGCCGAAACGATCACCCATCGACCGCTCGAGGTGATCCAGCAGGCTTGTGATCACTCGCCTTCGTCCTCGGCGTCCCAGGCGCGCGAGCGCTCGCGCGCGATCTCGGGAGCACGACGGGCTTCGGCTTCAGAGGCGTAGGGGCCGTCACGGTCAGAACCCAGCGACTGCGGGCCGTGCTCGACCTCACCGGTCTTGTGGTTGTACCACCACTGATCGTCAGACTCGTGCTCGGCCATGAGCCGCTCCCCTCGCTCGGTAGACTCGACCCTATGCCCCGCGACCATCACGGACACCTGATTCCGGGCCGGGTCGGCGCATTGCGCAGTGTGCCGGCGAGCATCCAGCGGCCTGAGTATGTCGGCAAGCCCGCACCGGCCGCCCACGTTGGCGGCGACGTCTACGACGCCGAGACGGTCGAGCTCATCCGCGAGTCGGGCCGCATCGCGGCGCAAGCGGTCGAGGCCGTCGGTGCCGCGATCGTGCCGGGCGTCACGACAGATGAGCTTGATCGCATTGCTCACGAGTTCTTGCTCGACCACGCTGCCTACCCCTCAACGCTGGGCTATCGCGGCTTTCCGAAGTCGAGCTGCACGAGCCTCAACGAGGTCATCTGCAACGGCATCCCCGACGACACCGTCGTGGCCGAAGGCGACATCGTCAACATCGACATCACGGCGTTCAAGAACGGCGTGCACGGCGACCTCAACAAGACCTTCATCGCGGGCGCGGCGAGCGACGACGCACGACTGCTCGTCGAGCGCACGCAGGAAGCGCTCAACCGCGGCATCAAGGCGGTCGCGCCGGGTCGCGAGATCAACGTCATCGGCCGCGCGATCGAGGCCTACGCCCAACGATTCGGCTACGGCGTCGTGCGCGACTTCACCGGACACGGCGTGGGTCGCTCGTTCCACTCGGGCCTCATTGTGCCGCACTACGACGCCGCACCCGCGTACTCGACCGTCATGCAGCCCGGCATGGTCTTCACGATTGAGCCCATGCTCACCCTGGGCACGATCGAGTGGGACCTGTGGGCCGACGACTGGACGGTCACGACGAAAGACAAATCGCTCAGTGCGCAGTTCGAGCACACGCTCGTCGTCACCGAGCGCGGTGCCGACATTCTGACGCTGCCGTAAGCCCTGAACCCCACGACTGGAGCACCGCATGACGCACGCAATCGGCATCGACATCGGCGGCACCGGCATCAAGGGGGCGCTCGTCGACCTCGAGGCCGGCGAGCTCGCCAGCGAGCGCATCAAGCGCGACACCCCCGAAGGCGGCGAACCTGCAGCGATCATCGACGTCGTGCGTGAGATCGTCGCGGAACTCGAGTCACTCGAGCTGGGCGAGGCGCCGCACCTCGGCATCTGCTTTCCGGCCATTGTGCGCGACGGTCGCACGATGTCAGCAGCGAATGTCAGCGACGCTTGGATCGGCTTGGATGCTGATGCCCTGTTCGGCGAAGCGCTCGGGCGCAGCATCCACTTCGTCAATGACGCCGACGCCGCCGGGTTCGCCGAAGCCGTCTACGGCGCCGCCCGCGGCCAGCAGGGGCTCGTGATCGTCACGACGCTCGGCACCGGCATCGGCAGCGCTTTCGTCTACAACGGCATGCTCATTCCGAACACCGAGCTCGGGCACCTCGAACTCGACGGAGACGACGTCGAGCACTGGGCTGCCAACTCAGCCCGCGAGCGCGAAGACTTGAGCTTCGACGTCTGGGCCGAGCGGTTGACGAAGTTCTACTCGCACGTCGAGTTCTTGTTCTCGCCGCAGCGGTTCGTCATCGGCGGCGGAGTGTCGAAGCAGCACGACGAATTCATGCACCTCATCAAGGTCGAGACCCCGATCGTGCCGGCCGCTCTGCGCAACAACGCCGGCATCATCGGCGCCGCGGCGCTCGCGGCGCGTTAGCTCTCGCGCGGAAGTCGTGTCATTTGGCGTAGGTCGCGCAAAGTTTCACGACCTACGCCAGAAACGACGTCCCGTAGCAGCGCCCCGAGGCGCGCTAGACGCGACGGAAGCGGTTGACCAGCGGGCAGTCGAAGGGGTCGCGCGCCGAGAGGCCCACGCGGTTGAGGTACTGCACCACGATGCCGTACGAGCGCAGGATGCCCGTTTCGGTGTAGGGAATGCCCGTTGTCGCGGCATACTCGCGCACGATCTCGCGAGCACGCGAGAGCGCGGGACGCGGCATGTTCGGGAAAAGGTGGTGCTCGACCTGGTGGTTGAGCCCGCCGAAGAGCCCGGTCACCCACCAGCCGCCCTTGAGGTTGCGCGAGGTGATGATCTGGCGCTGCAAGAAGTCGAGCGAGCTGTCGTTCTCGAGAATGGGCATGCCCTTGTGGTTCGGCGCGAACGACGCCCCCATGTAGACGCCGAACACGGCGAGCTGCACGCCGAGGAAGGCGAAGGCCATGCCGAGCGGCAGGAAGGTGAAGAGCACGGCGACGAAGAGACCGAGGCGTAGTGCGATGAGCGTCAGCTCGAGGTAGCGGTGCTCGACGCGGCCCTTGTCGAAGAGGCTCAGAATCGAGCGGAAGTGCAGGTTGATGCCTTCGAGCGTCAGCAGGGGGAAGAACAGCCACCCCTGGTTGCGGGTGATGAGCGCGAAGGCGCCCTTCGACTTCGCGGCGTCTTCCGTGAGGAAGGCGATGGTGTCTTGCTCGATGTCAGGGTCGGCGCCCTTTTGGTTGGGCTTCGCGTGGTGACGCGAGTGCTTGTGCATCCACCAGTGGTAGCTGATGCCGACAACGGCGGTCGCGAGAATGCGGCCGACCCAGTCGTTGACGCGGCCCGAGGCGAAAATCTGGCGGTGTGACGCCTCATGCGTCACGAAGGCGATCTGCGTCAGCACAATGCCGAGCGCGCCGGCCATGAGCAGCTGGAACCAGCTGTCGCCGAGCAGCACCATGCCGGTGATGATGCCGCCGAGAGCGAGCGCGAGACCGGCGAACACCGCGTAGTAGAAGCCCTCACGGCGGCGGAGGAGGCCGGCATCGCGAACGGTGCGCATGAGCGCGCCGTAGGAAGCGGTGACGGGAGCGGCTGAGGGATCGCGGGGGCTCGTCGTACGGACAGAGCCGAGTGAACCGGATGCGGCGAAAGAGGACATGCTGCCTTCGGGGATCGGTTGCGACTTCCCAGCCGGCGCGTGTCGCGAGCGAGTGCTCACCAGATATGCCGACTCTACGCAGGTGCTCATGCCGTTCGGGGAATGACAGGCGGATGCTCAGCAGAGCCTGTCCTTGCTTGCAGGCCGCCCGTGCGAGGGCTTGACTGAGCCCGTGACCACGTCGACACCGCCCGCCGCAACGCAGCACCCCGACGAGCCGCACGATCGCGGACGCTTCAGTGAGGGGCTCAACAAGCTGCGCGCCGGGGTGCTCGGGGCGAACGACGGCATCGTGTCGGTCGCCGCCGTCGTCGTGGGCGTCGCCGCTGCGACAACTGACATCGCGCCCATCATCACGGCGGGCGCCGCCGCCGTCGTCGGT
Source organism: Actinomycetota bacterium (assembly GCA_005777405.1). GTDB lineage: Bacteria > Actinomycetota > Actinomycetes > Actinomycetales > Microbacteriaceae > Microcella. The sequence goes on along the minus strand of SXMH01000193.1, from coordinate 2,198 downwards.
GGAGCGATCTCGATGGCGCTCGGTGAGTACGTGTCGGTCGCGAGCGCTCGCGATAGTCAAACCGCACTCATCGCCAAAGAGCGCCGCGAATTGGCCGAGATGCCCGACGAAGAGCTCGCTGAACTGGCCGCGATCTATCAGTCGAAGGGACTGACGGCCGAGACCGCCCAGCGCGTCGCGGTCGAGCTCACCGCCCACGACGCTCTCGCCGCCCACCTCGAGGCCGAGCTGCACATTGACGAGAGCGAAGTGCTCAAGCCTTGGCAAGCGGCGTGGGCATCGGCGATCTCCTTCCTCTTGGGCGCGGTGTTGCCCATGCTCGCGATACTGCTGCCCCCTCCCGACTGGCGCGTGCCCATCGCGTTCGTGGCGACGCTCGTGGCACTCGGACTCACGGGCTGGTTGGGGGCGCGTCTCGGGGGAAGCTCGGCTCTGCGGCCCACCGTGCGTGTCGTGCTCGGAGGGGCACTCGCTCTCGCCGTGACGTTCGGGATCGGCGCGCTGCTCGGCACCGCGATCGGCTAGCATCGCACGACCTCGGCCCACCCGGCAGGTACTCTGGCGTGTGCCTTCTGACCCCACCCCGAACGCCGCTGCTGACACCCCGGGCATCGACCCCGACGATCTCGCGACGACTCTGCGCGTGCTGAGCACCCTGCACGAACTCGACCACGAGCATCCTGATTTCATCGCCGTGCGCCACGCGACGGCGCACATGTTTCGCGCGGTCAAGGTCGCACGGCGACTGGCTCGTCGAGCAGAGGTGGCCGACGCCGACCGCGCCGTCATCGAATCGACCGCGACGGGTTCACCCGACCGTATCGACGACGAGACGCGTGGCGTCGATATCTCGAGCGCCACGCAAGGCCCGTACGCCGGTGAGCTCACTCGTTCACAGGCCTGCTACGTCTGCAAAGAGCAGTACACGCTCGTCGACGCCTTCTACCACCAGCTGTGCCCCGACTGTGCGCGCCTCAACCACGCGAAACGGGATGCTCGCACCGACCTCAGCGGACGCCGCGCGTTGCTCACGGGAGGGCGCGCGAAGATCGGCATGTACATCGCGTTGCGCCTGCTGCGCGACGGAGCGCACACGACCATCACGACACGCTTTCCGCGCGACGCGGTGCGGCGGTTCTCGGCGCTGCCCGACTCGTCAGAGTGGATCGACCGACTCCGCATCGTCGGCATCGACCTGCGAGACCCCGCGCAGGTCATCGGGCTGGCCGAGTCGGTCGCGGCGGCCGGCCCCCTCGACATCATCATCAACAACGCCGCCCAGACGGTGCGTCGCTCCCCCGGTGCCTACCAGCCGCTCATCGAGGCCGAGCTCGCGCCACTGCCCGACGGGCCGTTGCCGGAACTGGAGACCTTCGGGCACACGATGGATCCGCATCCACTGGCGCTCGCTGAGTCTGTGGCGCCGCACCCGATCCTCGCCGCGGCAGCAGTCAAGGCAGAGCAGCTCACGCAGGCCGCGATGACCGCCGGTAGTGCATCCATCGAACGCCACAAAGACGGAACCGCCATCGACGCCGGAGGACTCGTGCCCGACCTGCACGACGTCAACAGCTGGACGCAGGCAGTCGGCTCGGTCGAGCCGCTCGAGATGCTCGAAGTGCAGCTCGCGAACTCCGTCGCTCCCTACATTCTCGTCGACCGACTGCGGCCCTCACTCGCAGCATCGACCTTCGACCGCACCTACGTCGTCAACGTCAGCGCCATGGAGGGCGTGTTCGGCCGCGGCTACAAGGGCCCGGGTCACCCGCACACCAACATGGCGAAAGCTGCGATGAACATGCTGACGCGCACGAGCGCGCGCGAGATGTGGGAAACCGACCGCATTCTCATGACGAGCGTCGACACCGGCTGGATCACCGATGAACGCCCGCACCCGACCAAGTTGCGGCTTGCGGAGGAGGGCTTTCACGCTCCCCTCGACCTCGTGGACGGCGCGGCGCGGGTGTACGACCCGATCGTGCGCGGTGAAGCCGGCGAAGAGCTGTTCGGCGTCTTCTTGAAGGACTACCGACCGTCGCAGTGGTAGTTCCCGCAGCGGTGAGGCAAGTGGGTCGGCCGATACGCCGGGTTCTGTTCCAGGAATCGCTTCCCTTCGACGGCCATCTCTCTCGGGACGACGTTGCCGTCGCCCTCTAGCGGTCTACCCGACACCTCGGCGAGCAGCGTCAACGGTGTCT
>SXMH01000192.1 GCA_005777405.1 Actinomycetota bacterium | reverse complement strand
GGTCCGCGCGCTCACGAGCCTCGGCCTCGGCGAGGCCAAGGCCCTGGTCGACGGCGCCCCCGGCGTCGTCATCGAGGGTGCGAACAAGGAGACCGCCGAGAAGGCGAAGGCTCAGCTCGAAGAGGCTGGCGCCACCGTCACCCTCAAGTAGTCAGCACCGACTGCAGCACGAGAGCCCCGCACCCGTCTCGCGACGGGGGCGGGGCTCTCGTCGTTGGCCCCGGAGGCCTGTAGTGATGTGGTCAGCGTTGGGCGGCAGTGCTCGTGCGCACGGCGAGCTCGGTCGGCAGCACCTCGTGCTCGTTCGGCGGAGTAGCGTCGGCGTGCTCGAGCTGGCTCAGCAGCAGTTCGACGGCGCGCGCCCCCTGATTGCCAGGTCGTTGAGCGAGCGTCGTCAGGCCGAGCATCTCGGCGATGGGGTGGCCGTCGATGCCGATGATCGACAGCTCATGGGGCACGGAGATACCCAGTTGACGCGCGGCGATCGTGATGCCGATGCCGATCTCGTCACAGCCCGCGAAGATCGCCGTGGGCCTCGTGCGCGGGTCGCCGAGCACCGAGAGCCCGACCTGATAGCCGCCCTCGATCGAGAACTCTGCCGAACGGAACGCACCCTCGGCCTCGACCCCTGCCGCGCGCAGCGCTCGCGTGAAACCGGTGTAGCGCTGCGAGTGCACGCGAAAATCCATCTGCTCGTGCTGGTCGCCACCGATGTGCAGAATGCGCGTGTGGCCGAGGCTCAACAAGTGTTCGGTCGCGACGCGTGCCGTCTCGACATCATCGATCGACAGTGTGGGAATGCCCTCGATGCGGCCCCCGATGCCGACGAGTGGCTTGCCGAGGGCCTGCAGCATCTGCACTTCGTGCGGGCTGAGATCGATGGCGACCGAGATCACCGCGTCGACGCGTTTGCGCACGAGAAAGTAATCGAATACGCGACGCCGCAGGTCGAGGTCGGTACTGAGGCGGTACAGCGTGAGGTCGTAGCCGCCGCGAATGAGCGAGGCCTCGATGCCCTCGAGCACTTCGGCGAAGTACCACCGGTTGATGTAGGGGATCACGACCGCGACGTTGCGCGTGCGCCCGGTGACGAGACTCGCGGCAGCACTCGAGACGACGTACCCGAGTTCTGATGCAGCTTCTTCAACGCGCATCCTCGTTTCGTCCGAGACGTAGCCTCGACCGCTGAGCGCGCGGGAGGCCGTCGACTTCGACACGCCTGCGAGACGCGCCACATCGGCGAGGATGCTCATGCCTGCGTGCCCTTCATTGGACGAACGATGGATGCTGCGCGCCAGTGTATCGATCAGAACGCCGTTGTGGAACCGGTGCCAGGTGGGAGCGCTCTCTCACGCTCTCTCGAGCGCGGTCATCCTGAGTGACCTCGGGGAGTTGCGCAACAGATCGGTAACGTCGCTCAGCTTCGTGGTTGCATACTCGTCAACGGTGTCGTACCTTGACACCTGGAACCGGTTCCCGATGGCGCGCCGAACGGCTCGACATCAACGCCGTTCCACCCCTTGCACCATCCACCGCGCGTCGACCGGCGCGCAGTACGACCTCAACGAGGAGGAAACACATGCGTTCCACTCTCCGACGCCGGCTCATTGCCCCGGCAGCGGCCGTTGGCGCCCTCAGCCTGGTTCTTGCCGGCTGTGCCGCCAGTGAAGAACCGGGAGCCGGCGGCGACGTCGACTGCTCGGCCTACGAGCAGTACGGCACTTTCGAGGGCGAGTCCGTCGAGCTGTACGCGACGATCATCGACACGGAGGCCGACGCGCTCGTCGAGTCGATGGCTGACTTCGAGGCCTGCACGGGCATCACGGTCGAGTACAACGGCACCCAGGAGGCCGAGACTCAGATCAACGTGCGCGCTGCCGCCGGTGACGCGCCCGACCTCATGATCATCCCGCAGCCCGGTCTGCTGCAGCGCCTCATCGCCGATGGTTACGTCTCGCCGGCTCCCGCCGCGGTCGAGGCCAACGTCGACGAGTTCTGGAGCGAGAGCTGGAAGGGCTACGGCACTGTCGACGGCACCTTCTACGCCGCTCCGCTGCTCGCCAGCGTCAAGGGCTACGTCTGGTACTCGCCGGCGGACTTCGCTGACAACGGCTACGAGATCCCCACGACCTACCAGGGTCTTCTCGACCTCACCGAGCAGATGACCGAGCGCAACGACGGACCCTACCGTCCGTGGTGCGTCGGCTTCGGTTCGGGTGACGCGACCGGCTGGGTCGGCACCGACTGGGTCGAAGACCTCGTCCTGCGTGGCGCTGGACCCGAGGCGTACGACGCCTGGGTTGCCGGTGACCTGCCCTTCAGCTCGCCCGAGGTGACGGAGGCGATCGACCAGGTCGGCGCCATCCTGCTCAACGAGAACTACGTGAACGGCGGCTTCGGCGGCGTGCAGTCGATCGTCTCGACCACCTTCCAAGACGGTGGCCTGAGCATTCTCGACGGCACCTGCTCGCTGCACCACCAGGCTTCGTTCTACGAGGCTCAGTGGGGCGAGGGCGTGACGGTCGCTCCTGACGGCGACGTCTGGGCCTTCCTCACCCCGCCGATCAACGAGGGCGACCCGGCAGCGGTCACCGGTGGTGGCGAGTTCGTCGCCGCGTTCAACGAGAACGAGGCCACCGCGGCTCTGCAGGCGTACCTCTCGAGCGACACCTTCGCCAACGAGCGCGTCTCGCGCGGCGGTGTCATCTCGGCCAACAAGGGCCTCGACCCCTCGCTGGCTGGCTCGGACCTCGCTCGCCAGTCGGTGGAGATTCTCCAGGGTGAAGACACGGTCTTCCGTTTCGACGCCTCCGACCTCATGCCCGCCGAGGTGGGCACCAGCTCCTTCTGGACTGGCATGGTCGACTGGGTGACCGGTACTCGCTCGACGAGCGAGCTGACCGAGTTCATCGACAGCACCTTCCCGTGATGACGGGGGCCGTTGGCTCCGCGGAGCGAACGGCCCTCCACTCACGAATCTCGCACGGCTCGGCCCGCCGGAACTCAACGCTCCGGCGGGCCGCGTCGTCCGGTAGCGTGTGATCAGCCAACCAATGGAGGTTCGCCCATGACGTCGGAGTTCTTGACCGATATGTTTTCGAAGTTTGGCCTCATGATCGTGGGCCTCGTGGTCTTCGCTGCGGTCGTCGGCCTCGTGCTCTTCCTCGCCGATAAGGCGCCGAAGCGCGGCAAAGACATCGTCGTCCTGGCCGCCTTCCTCGCTCCATCGTTCATCCTGCTGGGCGTGGGTCTCGTTTATCCTGCGATTCGCACCACGCTGCTCTCGTTCCAGAACCGCAATTCCACTGAGTGGGTCGGCCTGCAGAACTTCGAGTGGATGTTCTCGGAGCCGACAATTCTCACGACGCTCGGCAACACCCTCATCTGGGTCGCGCTCGTGCCGACGCTGTCGACCATCTTCGGCCTCGCATACGCGGTCTTCATCGACAAGTCGTACGGCGAGAAGATTCTCAAGTCGCTCGTGTTCATGCCGATGGCTATCTCGTTCGTCGGCGCCGGCATCATCTGGCGGTTCATGTACGAGTACCGCGAGGTCGGGTTCAGTGAGCAGATCGGTCTGCTCAACCAGATTCTCGTGTGGCTCGGGCAAGAGCCGCAGCAGTTCCTCGTGAACTCGCCGTGGAACACGTTCTTCCTCATCAACGTGATGATCTGGATTCAGACCGGTTTCGCCATGGTGCTGCTGTCGGCGGCCATCAAGGGAGTGCCGCTCGAGGTGATTGAGGCAGCGCGACTCGATGGCGCGAATGCTTGGCAGTCATTCTGGAACGTGACGGTGCCCGCGATCAGGGGAACCCTCGTGGTGGTCATCACGACCATCTCCATAGCCACGTTGAAGGTCTTCGACATCGTCCGCGCCATGACAGGTGGAAACTTCGACACCTCCGTGGTCGCGAACGAGATGTACACACAGGCCTTCAATCGCGGTGAGTTCGGTCAAGGTTCTGCCCTCGCACTCGTGCTCTTCGTCATGGTGCTGCCGATCGTCGTCTACAACGTGCGCGTCATGCGTCAGCAGAAGGAGATCCGATGAGTGACACGACCGCCTCCGCTGAAACCACCGCCGAGCAGAAGCTCGACCGGCCGTTGGGTCAGAAGAACGTCGCGCGGCCGAGCCGTCCGGTCGGCAAAGCGCGCCGTGTGAAAGACCGCTTGACCTCGCCCTGGGCGACGGCCGCCGCGATCACGATCGCGGTGCTCTGGACGATTCCGACCTTCGGCCTGCTCGTGTCGTCGTTCCGCACGCCAGACGAGATCCGCAGCAATGGCTGGTGGAACATCTTCGTGAGCCCGAGCTTTACCCTCGAGAACTACTTCGAGGTACTCACCGTCTCGGGCGCATCGTCGGCCAACCTCGGGCAGTACTTCGTCAACTCGCTCGTCATCGCGATTCCGGCTGCGCTGTTCCCGATCGCGATCGCGACGATGGCGGCGTACGCCTTCGCCTGGATGAAGTTCCGTGGTTCAGGTGCGCTCTTCGTGCTCGTGTTCGCGTTGCAGATCGTGCCGTTGCAGATGGCCCTCGTGCCGCTGCTGCAGATCTTCTCGGGAGTGCTCGGCATCAGCGGCACCTTCCCCGCGGTCTGGATCGCGCACACGATCTTCGGCCTCCCGCTGTGCATCTTCTTGCTGCACAACTTCATCAGTGAGATTCCCGGAGAGGTCATCGAGGCTGCGCGCGTCGACGGTGCGAACCAGACGCAGATCTTCTTCCGCATCGTCATTCCGCTCGCGCTGCCGGCGCTCGCCTCGATCGGCATCTTCCAGTTCCTGTGGGTCTGGAACGACCTGCTCGTGGCGCTCGTGTTCTCCGGCGGCACAGCAGATGTGGCGCCACTGACGCAGCGACTCGCAGAGCTCGTGGGTAACTTCGGGCGCAACACCGAGCGACTGCCCGCCGCGGCATTCATCTCGCTCGTCATTCCGCTCATCGTGTTCTTCAGCCTGCAGCGCTACTTCGTGCGCGGCTTGCTGGCGGGCTCGACGAAGGGCTGACGCGCAGCGACCATACGATGCCGCCGCCTAGGCTCAGACCATGAGCATGGGCGGCGGCGTCGGTCGTGGTGGCGGGGGCGGGAACTCGCGCATCTCCAGTCGCGATGCAGAGGCGCAACGGGCCGCGAACGCCGATGCGCCGCGCATCCCGAATCTGCTGGGCCGTATCGCCGTGCTCTTCCGGCCCCATCGCGTCGCGATTTCGATCACGATCACGCTCGTGCTCCTCTCGGCCGGCATCAGCGTGCTGCCGCCGCTGCTAACGCAGCAGGCCTTCGACCGGGGTCTCTTTCCGCCCGAGGGCACCCCCAACGTGCCGCTGCTGCTGCAACTCGTGGGGGCGATGGTCGCCCTGTGGGTGATCTCGGCCGGTCTCGGCATCGCGCAGACCCGCCTCACGGCACTCGTCGGTAACAGCGTCATGGCGCAATTACGGGTGCGGCTCTTCGACCACTTGCAGTCGATGGAGCTCGCGTTCTTCACGCGCACGAAGACCGGCGTCATCCAGTCGCGCCTGCAGAACGATGTCGGCGGCGTCGCGAGTGTGCTGAGCAATACGGTGTCGAGCGTCATCGGCAACACCGTCACCGTCATCGCTGCGCTGGTCGCCATGCTGCTGCTCAGCTGGCAGCTCACTATCGTGGCGGTCGTGCTGCTGCCGCTGCTCGTCTTCGTGCAGCGACGTGTCGGTCAGGTGCGCGCACGCATCGCCACGAAGACCCAAGAGTCGCTGAGCGACATGACCGCGATCACGCAAGAGGCGCTCAGCGTCTCGGGCATTCTGCTGGCGAAGAGCTTCGACCGGCAGCTCGATGAGGTCGAGCGGTATCGCGCCGAGAATGACCGGCAGCGCGCGTTGCAAGTGAGCCTCGCCATGAGCGGCCAGTGGTTCTTCGCTCTCGTCAACGTCTTCCTGAGCATCATCCCCGCCGTCGTTTACCTCGTCGCCGCCTGGCTCATCGAGGCCGACGTCGCGGTGACAGCCGGCACGATCGTCGCCTTCACGACGGTGCAAGCGCGGCTCACCTTCCCGCTCATGGGGCTCATGAGGCTTGCCCTCGACCTCCAGACCGCGGGCGCCCTCTTCGCGCGCATCTTCGAGTACCTCGACTTGCAGCCGCGCATCGTCGAGTCTGCCGATGCGATCGACGTCGACCCCACGCAGATCGGCCGCGTGCGATTGCGCGACGTGGTGTTCCGGTATCCGGATGCTCCTGCCGACAGTCCCTCCACCCTCGACCACGTCACCGTCACGATCGAACCTGGTCAGTTCGTCGCGTTCGTGGGCCCCTCTGGCGCGGGCAAGACGACGATCTCGTACCTCATCCCACGTCTGCACGATGTGACGGCCGGTGCGGTCGAGTTCGCCGGAGTCGACGTGCGCGAGCTGCGCCAGCGCAGTCTCGTCGAGTCGATCGGCATCGTCAGCCAAGAGACCTACCTCTTTCACGCCACGATCGCCGAGAACTTGCGGTACGCCAAGCCCTCGGCCACGGATGACGAGCTGGAGGCGGCCTGCCGTGCGGCGAGCATCCATGACACGATTGCGAGCTTTCCCGATGGCTACGCGACGGTCGTCGGCGAACGGGGCTACCGGCTCTCGGGTGGCGAGAAGCAGCGCATCGCGATCGCGCGGGTGCTGTTGAAAGACCCGCCGGTGCTCGTGCTCGATGAGGCGACGAGCGCGCTCGACTCGGTGTCCGAGCGCGTCGTGCAGCAGGCCCTTGATTCGGCCTCTCGCGGTCGTACGACGATCGCGATCGCGCATCGGCTCTCGACCGTGCGCGACGCCGATGAGATTCACGTCGTCGAGGCCGGGCGCATCGTCGAGAGCGGCACGCACGACGAGCTCGTCGCGCGCGGCGGGCTCTACGCCACGCTGTTCGCGCAGCAGTCTGAACAGCGCGCGTCGACCGAGCCGTGAGGGCGAACCTCGAGACCTACTGACGGGCCTCCAGCAGTTCAGTCATATAGTCGATCTCTTTCTGCTGCAGGGCAATCATGCCGGCAGCAAGGTCGAGCACGACCTGCTCGTCGCTGCGGGCGACGACCGCCTCGGCCATCTCCACGCCGCCGATGTGGTGCGCGATCATGAGTTCGAGGAAGAGGCGTTCGGCCTCGACGCCCTCGGCCTGTTGCAGCGCCTGCATCTGCTCGAAGGAGGCGAGCCCCGGCATGGGCTCTCCCGGCACATGATCGCCTGCGGAGTGCTCGCTGTGCCCGCCCGAGCCATCGAGTGCAGGCCGGGACATCCACGTCATCTCGGGCTCGCTCGAGGTCTGCGGAAGACCCCACATCGCGAGCCAGGCGAACATCTGGCCTTGCTGCTGCGTCTGAGCCGTGGCGATGTCGAGCGCGAGCAGACGGATCTCGGGGTCGTCGCTGCGGTCCCGCACGAGTAACGCCATCTCGACGGCTTGACCGTGGTGGGTCTGCATGTCGCGCGCGAATCCGGCCTCCGCGCTCGTGTCGCTCGGCGTCGGAGGAGCGCTTGCAGCCGTCACCCTGCCGATGAGAAGACCCGCCACCACCGCGACGAGCACGAGCAATCCCGTGACGACGAGGATGCGCCCGCGGCTCGGCGCGGGCGGCCGCACTGCGGCTTCTGCGCCGGTCTCGTCGAGCTCGGAGGTCATGCTCAGGAGATCTTGCCCGGACCGTCGAGCGCCTGGCTGCACAGCGCGCCCGGCTCGGGGGCGTTCGGGTCGAGGCGGTACTTCACGATGAAGTCGACGAGGCGCTCGTCATCGACGCCGTCGAGCGCGATGGTGGCGCCCCAGGCGCTCGCGGCGACAGGAGACGAAAGGCCTTCGAACGGCGAGAGACTGATGTAGGTGCTCGGCATGAGGTCGCGCAGAGCATCCAGATCGGCGCCCTCGACCTGCGCCGGGTCGTAGGTCACCCAGACGGCGCCGTGTTCGAGCGAGTGCACTGCGTACTCGCTCGGGACGACCTCTTCGTACACACCGCAGTTGAGCCACGTGGGGTTGTGCGGGCCGCCCGCGGGCGGGGTCATCTCGTAGGTCACCGCCGACTGCACGTGCGTGGCCTCAAGCCCGGGGAAGAGCTCGACGCCCTCGATCTCGAGCTCGGCGCGCTCGGCAGCAGTGAGGTTCTGGCTCGTCGGCGGGGGAGGAGTCGCGGAGGCGACGACGATCGCGATGAGCACGCCGACGACGGCGACGCCCGCAGCAATAGAGCTGACGAGCCCGATCGTGCGGTTGCGCTTCTCTTTGGCCTGCTTGGCCTTGAGCGCGGCGACTTTCTCTGCTCGGCGCGCTTCGCGCTGCTGCTTGACGGTCAGGTTCTCGTCACGGGTCACGTCGTCTGCGGCCACGGGGCGGTACTCCACTCGTGCGAAGGGAAAGGGTATGGGCACAACTGTGCTCTCAGCATGGCAGACGACGCACAAGTGGATGCTGTGAGCAGCGCTCGCGGGCGGCGGCGCGTCGCAGCGGCGCGCACTTGCGCGCACCTGCTGGCACCGTGCCGCACGCCCCGTCACACACGCACGGCCGCCGGTAGGCTCGATGGCATGAAGTTCGCCGCCTCGATCACCGACCTCATCGGCGATACGCCCCTCGTCAAGCTCAACCGCGTCACCGAGGGCATCAGTGCCACGGTGCTCGCCAAGGTGGAGTACTTCAACCCCGGCGGGTCAGCAAAAGACCGCATCGCGACGCGCATCATCGACGCGGCCGAGCGCGACGGACTGCTGAAGCCGGGTGGCACGATCGTCGAGCCGACGAGTGGCAACACGGGCGTCGGCCTGGCCCTCGTCGCCCAGCAGCGCGGATACCGCTGCGTCTTCGTGCTGCCCGACAAGGTGGGCGAAGACAAGCGCAACGTGCTCACCGCCTACGGCGCCGAGGTCGTCGTCACGCCGACCGCGGTCGCGCCGGATGACCCCGAGTCGTACTACAGCGTCTCCGACCGACTGGCGCGCGAGATTCCTGGCGCCTTCAAGCCCAACCAGTACGCGAACCCCAACGGGCCGCTGAGCCACTACGAGACCACGGGCCCCGAGATCTGGCGCGACACCGACGGGCGCATCACGCACTTCGTCGCGGGCGTCGGCACGGGCGGAACGATCTCGGGCACAGGGCGCTACCTGCGCGAGGTGAGCGCCGACCGCGAGGGTGGCCGCGTGCAGATCGTGGGCGTCGACCCGGTCGGCAGCGTCTACTCCGGCGGCACGGGCCGCCCGTACCTCGTCGAAGGTGTCGGCGAAGACTTCTGGCCCGAGGCCTATGACCCCACCGTGGTCGATCGCATCGTGGCGGTGAGCGACCAGCAGTCATTCGATCTCACCGTGCGTCTCGCACGCGAAGAGGGATTGCTCGTCGGCGGCTCGTGCGGCATGGCCGCGCAGGGCGCGCTCGAGGTCGCTCGCGAGCTCGGCCCCGACGACGTCGTCGTGGTGCTGCTGCCCGATGGCGGCCGCGGCTACCTCGGCAAGATCTTCAATGACGGGTGGATGCGCCGCCACGGCTTCTCGGCGGCGTCGGGCTCGCCGACCGTCGCCTCGCTGCTGCACGGCACGCCGGCAGACCTGCCCCACGTGCGCCGCGAGCACACCGTGGCCGACGCCGTCGCCGCGCTCGAGCAGCACCGCGGTGCTCTGCCCGTGCTGAGCGCTGCACCTCCCGCGGTGCTGGGTGAGGTCATCGGCTCGGTCGACTCGCGCACGCTGCTGCACGCGCTCGCGCACGGCGATGCCCTGCCGGGTGACCCCGTCACCGCGGCGATGGCACCGACGCTGCCCTTCGTGGGTGCGCACGAGAGCCTCGAGGCGGCGCGGGAGCACTTCGGCGCTCGCGCGGCGGGCGGACAGCATCCTGAATCGCTGCTCGTGCTCGACGGTGGCGAGCCGATCGGCGTGCTGCACCGACACGATCTCGTGACGGCGCTCGCCGGGGAGGTCGCACGATGAGCGAGCACGACCAGGCGCCAGCCGATGGCGCGGGAGCCCTCGACGGCGCGGCGTTTCATGACCACGCGCTGCACGGTTTCGCGACGCGAGCTGTGCACGCCGGGCAAGAGTTCGACCCGACGACGGGCGCGGTGACGCCACCGGTCTACCTCACCTCGACCTTCGTGCAGCGCTCGATCGGCGACCTGCGCGGCGGCTACGAGTACGCCCGCGGTGCGAACCCGACACGTGATTCGCTGCAGCGGCAGCTCGCCTCGCTCGAGGCGGGCACGCACGCCTACAGCTTCGCCTCGGGGCTCGCGGCCGAAGACGCTCTCTTGCGGGCCGTGCTCGCGCCCGGCGATCACGTGCTCATGGGCAATGACGTCTACGGCGGCACGCACCGGCTCGTGCGCCGCATCTTCGGGCCGTGGGGCATCGGTCTCACGACGGTCGAGCTCGGCGACCTCGCCGTCGCCCGCGAGGCGCTGGAGTCGCTGCGGCCGCGCGTGCTCTGGCTCGAGACTCCGAGCAACCCGCTCATGAAGGTCACCGACATCACGGCGCTCGCCGAGATCGCGCACGCGGTCGGCGCGCTCGTCGTCGTCGACAACACCTTCGCGACGCCCTACCTGCAGCAACCGCTCGTGCTCGGGGCCGACGTGGTCGTGCACTCGACGACGAAGTACCTCGGCGGGCACTCCGACGTGCTCGGCGGTGCGGTCGTGACGAACGATGCCGAGCTCGCCGAGAAGGTGGCGTTTCAGCAGTTCGCCGCCGGCGCCGTCTCTGGCCCGCTCGACGCGTGGCTCACGACTCGCGGCATCAAGACTCTCGCCGTGCGCATGCGCCAGCACTCGGCCAACGCGCAACAGCTCGCTGATGCGCTCGAGGGTCACCCCGCACTCACGCGGGTGCTGTACCCCGGGCTGGCCTCGCACCCCGACCACGAGCTCGCCTCGCGGCAGATGCGACTCTTCGGCGGGATGCTCTCGCTCGAGCTCGCGGGAGGCTCCGCGGCAGCCCGCGCCTTCGCCGAGGGCCTGCGCGTCTTCCAGCTGGCGGAGTCGCTCGGTGGCGTCGAGTCGCTCGTCAACTACCCGAGCGAGATGACGCACGCCTCGGTGCGCGGCACCGAGCTCGAGGTGAGCGACGCGATCATTCGACTCTCGGTGGGCATCGAAGACGGCGACGACCTGCTTGCCGACGTGCTGCAGGCTCTCGACGCGCTCGGCTGAGCATCCGGACGCCAGAGCGCGCCTGGCGTGCTCCGTGCATAATGGGCGTGCGGATGTGAACGTACACATCGCGAGCCCGAACGGACATCGATGACGACGGAAGCTGACCGGCCGCCCGAGCCGGACCGCGTGCGCGCGCCCAACATCCGCGATGTCGCCCGGGTCGCGGGGGTCTCGTATCAGACCGTCTCACGCGTGCTCAACGACAGCCCGAACATTCGGCCCGAGACCGCCGAGCGCGTGCGCGCCGCGATCGACGAACTCGGCTACCGCCCCAACCAGGCGGCACGAGCACTCGTCACCAGCCGTTCGCGCACCATCGGCGTGCTGTCGGGGCAGACCTCGCACTACGGCCCTGCGACGAGCATCCAGGCCATCGAGATGGCGGCGCGCGAAGCCGGCTACCGCCTCTCGATCACCAACATCTCGTCGAGCGAGTACACGTCGATCAAGAGCGGCCTCGACTACCTCATGAGCCAGGCGGTCGAGGCGCTCATCGTCATCGCTCCGCAAGTTCGGGTGTTCGAGGCCATCAACGATCTGCAGGTCGCCGTGCCCTTCGTGACGCTCGAAGCAACCGGTCTCAACACCTCGCACTCGCTCTGGGTCGACCAGGTGCAGGGTGCGCGCATGGCTACGAAGCACCTCATCGAGCTCGGGCACACCGAGATCATGCACATCTCGGGCCCCCAAGACTGGATCGAGGCCGAAGCGCGCATGCAGGGCTTCTTGCGTGAACTCGGCGATGCCGACTTGCGCACGCGCGCGCCCATTCTCGGCGACTGGACGGCGTCATTCGGCTACTACGCGGGCCTCGAACTCTTGCGGTATCGCGACTTCACCGCGGTCTTCGCGGGCAACGACCAGATGGCCCTCGGCTTCATGCATGCCTGCCGCGAGATGGGGCTCTCAGTGCCGGGAGACATCTCGATCGTCGGGGTCGATGACATTCCGGAATCGGCGCACTACGCGCCTCCGCTCACGACCGTTCGGCAGGACTTCGCCGAGATCGGCCGACGCGCTGTGGGGCTCGTGCTGGGTGAGTTGCGCGGCGAAGCCGGGCTCAGCCATGACCCCGTGCAGCCGCAACTCATCGTGCGCGAATCCACGGCCAAGCGCGCGTAATTCATGCTGCTGCAACGACCGATCAGCGTCCGTTACAGATTTGTGACCGTTTCGCCTGTGGACGCGCTTGACAGTTGTGACCGTTTCGCCTGTAGAGTGCCCCAGTGATGTGAACGGTCACATCAGCGCCACCAGCACCACTCGCTCCACCCGCTCCGCCCCAACGACAACGAGGTCACGCACCATGAACGCCATCACCCCCGAGATTCAGGTGGCGATCGCGCGCGTGCGTGACGAGATTGCGGCTCTGCACGCCGAGCTCGTGCGGTACGGACTCGTGGTCTGGACCGGCGGCAATGTCTCGGGCCGCGTGCCTGGTGCCGATCTCTTCGTCATCAAGCCGAGCGGCGTCGCCTACGACGACCTCGACCCCTCAACGCTCATTCTCTGCACGCTCGACGGGCACGTCGTCGCTGACACCCCCGGCAGCGACCGCGCCCCGTCGAGCGACACCGCGGCGCACGCCTACGTCTACCGCAACTTGCCTGAGGTAGGCGGCGTCGTGCACACGCACTCTCCCTACGCCACGGCGTGGGCTGCACGCGGCGAAGAGATCCCCTGCGTGCTCACCGGCATGGCCGACGAGTTCGGCGGCCCCATTCCGGTCGGGCCCTTCGCGATCATCGGCGACGAGTCGATCGGCTTCGGCATCGTCGAGACGCTGCGTGGGCACCGTTCGCGCGCGGTGCTCATGCAGAATCACGGCCCCTTCACGATCGGCAGCGACGCCCGCGACGCGGTCAAGGCCGCGGTCATGCTCGAGGATGCCGCACGCACGATCCACATCGCTCGCCAGCTCGGCGAGCCCCTGCCGATTCCCTCGGCGAAGATCGACGCTCTCTACGACCGCTACCAGACGGTCTACGGGCAGCGAGGTCTCTCTCAGCCTCCCGGAGCCAGCCTCCGGGAACCGGGCGCAGTTCGCAGCTGAACCGCACCCGCAGCACCACCACACTCCCTCCTATGAAAGGACACACAGTGAAGAGCAAGGTTCTTCTCTCCGTCGTGGCCGCCGGCGCAATGACGCTCGGTCTCGCGGCGTGCGCTGCTCCGGCAGCAGACGGCGACGGCGCCGACGGCGGTCTCATCGGCGTTGCCATGCCCACCCGCTCCTCGGAGCGCTGGATCGCTGACGGCGACGCCCTCGTGGCCGAGCTCGAGGCGGCTGGCTACGAAGTCGACCTGCAGTTCGCAGAAGACGACATTCCGACCCAGGTCAGCCAGGTCGAGAACATGATCACGCGTGGCGCCGAGGCGCTCATCATCGCGGCCATCGACGGCACGACGCTCACCTCGGTGCTGCAGACCGCTGCCGACAGCGACATCCCCGTGATCGCGTACGACCGCCTCATCCGCGACTCCGAGAACGTCAGCTACTACGCGACCTTCGACAACTTCCTCGTCGGCCAGCAGCAGGCGTGGACGGTGCTCAACGGTCTCGGTCTCACCGACCTCGAGGGTGCTCCCCTCCCGGACGCACCGGCTGGCCCGTTCAACATCGAACTGTTCGCCGGCTCGCTCGATGACAACACCGCGTTCTTCTTCTTCAACGGCGCCATGGACGTGCTCCAGCCGCTCATCGATGACGGAACGCTCGTCGTGCAGTCGGGTCAGACCGACATCGAGCAGGTCGCCACGCTGCGCTGGGACGGCGAGACCGCCCAGAGCCGCATGGAGGACATCCTCACCGCGAACTACTCGGACGGCACGAAGGTCAACGCCGTGCTCTCGCCCTACGACGGCATCAGCCGTGGCATCATCTCGGCCCTGACTGACGCCGGCTACGCCGTGGGCGTCGACTTCCCGATCATCTCGGGCCAGGACGCTGAGGTCGACTCGGTCAAGGCGATCCTCGCGGGCGAGCAGTACGCGACGATCTTCAAGGACACGCGTGAGCTCGCCAAGGTTGCGGCCGGCATGGCGGCGGCGCTGCTCGAGGGCGGCACGCCCGAGATCAACGACGAGACCACCTACGACAACGGCGTGAAGATCGTGCCGTCGTTCCTGCTCGGCCCGGTGCCCGTCGTCGCGGACAACGTGCAGTCGGCGCTCGTCGACACCGGTTACTGGACCGCTGAGGAGCTCGGCCTCTAACGAGAGCCCGGCATCAGCATCCAGCACCACCTCGCCGGTGGTGGGGAGTCGCACTAGGCTCCCCACCACCGGCACATTCCCTCCCAACGAAGCTAAGGAAGTGGGCACAGCGTGACCCAGAACATCCTCGAGATGCGGTCGATCACGAAGACCTTCCCGGGCGTCAAGGCGCTCAGCGACGTGACGCTCGAAGTCGCCCGCGGCGAGATCCACGCCATTTGCGGCGAAAACGGCGCCGGCAAGTCGACGC
>SXMH01000019.1 GCA_005777405.1 Actinomycetota bacterium | reverse complement strand
TTTTCAATTTCTTGGTAAACCATTCGCTGAATTTGAGTATCAGTTAAAGCTACATTGAAAAGACGAATTTCGTCAATTTTTCCGTTAAAAAAATTGTTTGATGCAGATGGATTTTTACCTAAAGTAAATTTAGTTACATCAGCTTCAATACCACCTACCCCGACCGAGGGCCTCACGGCCGAGACGATCAACGCCGCGTACGCCGCGGCCGCCGCGGAAGGCCGTCTCGCCGGGTACCTCCAGTACACCGAAGACCCGATCGTGTCGAGCGACATCCAGCTCAACCCCCACTCGTCGATCTTCGACGCCGAGCTCACCAACGTCAGTGGCAACCTCGTCAAGGTCTCGGCCTGGTACGACAACGAGGGGGGCTACTCGAACCGACTCGTCGACCTCACCGAGTACGTGGGCGCCCGCCTCTAGGCACCGCAACCACTCCGCTTCACCCACCCCTGTAGAACCACCAAGGAGCAGACGCCGTGGCGCTTCGCACCATCGAGTCCCTCGGCGATCTCGCCGGCAAGCGTGTCATCGTTCGGTGCGACCTCAACGTGCCGCTGTCCGAAGGGACAGTGACCGACGATGGTCGCATCCGGGCGTCGCTCCCGACGCTCAACGCCCTGCTGCACCGGGGTGCGAAGGTTATCGTGATCTCGCACCTCGGTCGGCCGGAGGGCGCGCCCGATGAGCGATACAGTCTTGCGCCTGTCGCCCAGCGATTGAGCGAACTGCTCGGCGCCCCCGTCGCGTTCTCATCCGACACCGTCGGCCCGTCTGCCGACGACACCGTCGACGGTCTCGAGAGCGGCCAGGTCGCCCTGCTCGAGAACCTCCGGTTCAACCCGGGGGAGACGAGCAAGGTGGAGTCAGAGCGGGCCGCGTTCGCCGCGCAGCTCGCGCGCTATGGAGACTCCATGGTCTCCGATGGGTTCGGCGTCGTGCATCGCAAGCAGGCGAGCGTGTACGAGCTCGCGCAAGCGCTCCCGAGCGCTGCGGGATCACTCATCGCAGGCGAGACCGACGTGCTCGATCGACTCACCGAATCGCCCGAACGTCCGTACACGGTCGTCTTGGGCGGGTCGAAGGTCAGCGACAAGCTCGGGGTCATCGCTCACTTGCTTCCTCGCGTCGACCGACTGCTCATCGGCGGCGGCATGCTCTTCACGTTCCTCAAGGCCCAGGGTCACGAGGTCGGCGCGAGCCTGTTGGAAGAAGACCAGCTCGACACGGTGCGCGGCTACCTGTCAGAAGCAACGGAGCGTGGCGTCGAGATCGTGCTGCCCACTGACGTCGTGGTGGCCGAGCGATTCGCCGCGGACGCCTCGTGGTCAGTGCAGCCGGCTGACGCGATCGAGAGCGGTCCGGCCGGAGCTTCCGGTCTCGGCCTCGACATCGGCCCCGACACGGCACGTCGCTTCGCCGAGCTTGTCGCGAGCTCGACCACCGTCTTCTGGAACGGCCCGATGGGCGTGTTCGAGTTTCCCGCCTTCGCCCACGGCACTCGTGCCGTTGCCGAGGCCTTGACCCAGGTCGCCGGGCTGGGAGTCGTGGGCGGTGGCGATTCTGCCGCTGCCGTGCGGGCTCTCGGTTTCGGCGACGTCGATTTCGGCCACGTCTCCACCGGCGGCGGGGCCAGCCTCGAGTTTCTCGAGGGCAAAAAGCTCCCCGGCCTGGAGGTACTCGGATGGCAGTGAACCGCACCCCGCTCATCGCGGGCAACTGGAAGATGAACCTCGACCACTTGCAGTCGATCGCGTTCGTGCAGAAGCTCGCCTGGGCTCTCAAAGACGCGAAGCACGATTACGCGAGCACCGAGGTCGCGGTCTTTCCGCCGTACACCGACCTGCGCAGCGTGCAGACGCTCGTGACGGCAGACAAGCTCGACCTGCGCTACGGCGGTCAAGACCTCTCGCAGCACGACAGCGGCGCGTACACCGGCGAGATCTCGGGCGCGTTCCTCGCGGCGCTCGACTGCGCCTACGTGATCATCGGCCACTCCGAGCGTCGTCAGTACCACGCGGAAACCGATGAGATCGTCGCGAGCAAGACGGTCGCCGCTCTGCGTCACGGCCTCGTGCCGGTCGTGTGCGTCGGCGAGACTGCAGAAGACCTCGAGCAGCACGGCCCGTCGGCGGTGCCGGTCGCCCAGCTCGCCGTCGTGCTGGCGGCGCTGGATGCTGATGCCGACATCGTCGTCGCCTACGAGCCCGTCTGGGCCATCGGTTCAGGCCAGGCGGCGACGCCCGAGCAGGCGCAACAGGTGTGCGCGGCCCTGCGCGCGTCGATCGCCGAGCACCTGGGGGAGGCCGCTGCTGAGCGCACGCGCATCCTCTACGGCGGTTCGGTGAAAGCGGCGAACATCGCCGGCTTCATGGCGCAGCGCGACATCGACGGCGCGCTCGTGGGCGGTGCGAGCCTCGATGTCGACGGTTTCGCGAGTATCGCGCGCTTCCGTCAGCACGTCGGCACCGTCTGACCCACTCCTGCTCCCTGCGTCCGGTAGGGTAGGAGACTGTCCCGAACGCGTTGAGAAGGTAGATTCCCCGTGCAGATCCTCCAGGTCGTGCTCCAGGTCATTCTGGGCATCACGAGCCTCCTGCTGACCCTCATGATCCTGCTGCACCGCGGTCGCGGCGGCGGGCTCTCCGACATGTTCGGAGGCGGCGTCACCTCGAGCCTCGGCTCATCGGGCGTGGCGGAGCGTAACCTCAACCGCATCACGATCATCCTCGCTCTCGTCTGGGTGACGTCGATCGTCGTGCTCGGTCTCATCACGCGTTTCGACGCGGCGTAGGAAGGCACCCCACATGGTCTCCGGCGGTAGCGCTATTCGAGGTTCGCGAGTGGGCTCAGGCCCCATGGGCGAGCAAGACCGCGGCATTCACGCCGATCGCATCGCCATCTCATACTGGGACGCCCTCGGCAACGAGACGGTGCGGTACTTCGCCGCGAATCTTCCCGAAGAGGAGATTCCCGAGGTCATCGACTCCCCGTCGTCGGGCTTGCCTGCTGGTCGCGACAAGGCCAACCCGCCCCAGGTGGCGAAGAACGAGCCGTACAAGACCCACTTGGCCTACGTCAAAGAGCGTCGCACGGAAGAAGAGGCCGCGCAGATTCTCGACGAGGCCCTGCAGAAGCTGCGCGAGCGCCGCGGCACCGCCTGAGGGCGCGCCGCCTTCACTCAAGGTCGCGCTTAGCGGCCGGAGGGCATCCAGTCGTCCTGATCCATGGCGCCCGTCCAGTAGGCGCCCGGTGCGATGAGCGACTCGGGCACTTCGGCCGAGGCTGCTTCGTCGACGAAGAACACCGTGCGCCGGGTGCCCAGCACTCCCGCCACGGGAACATCGGCAACGGAGGCACCCGCCAACGCGAGCCCGAGCGCTGGCGCCTTGTCGGCACCCGCGAGCACGAGCCAGATGCGCTCTGAGGCGTTGATGAGCGGCAGGGTCAGCGAGAGTCGACCTGCCGGCGGCTTGGGGGAGTCGTGCACGGCGATGACGCCTGATTCGGCAACGGTCGGGCCTTCGCGCTCCGGAAAGAGCGACGCGATGTGGCCGTCGGGGCCGACGCCCAAGAAGGTGATCGCGAACACCGGGAGCTCGCCGTCGCCCGCCGCGAGCAATTCGTCACGGTAGCGGTCGGCTGCGGCCTCGAGCTCGAGCCCATCGTCGCTCGCCGGAAACGCGTGGATGTGCTCGGCGAGCAGCGGGACGTGGTCGAGCAGCGCCTCTCGGGCTTGCTTCTCGTTGCGATCGTCGCTGTCGCGCGGCACCCAGCGCTCGTCGCCCCACCAGATGTGCACGCGCGACCAGTCCAGGGCTTCGTGACCCGGGTTCGCCGCGATCGCTGCAAGCACTTCGATGCCTACCGTGCCGCCCGTGACAACCACGTGCACTTCGTCGCGCTCGTCGAGCAGGTCGATGACCTTGGTGATGAAGCGAGCGGCGGCAGAGCCGGCCAGCGCGCTGCGGTCGGGGTGCACGAGCACGCGGCGTTCAGTGGTCACGACGTTGGTACCTTTCTGGTGGAGCAGTGGTGACGATCGAGGCTCAACGGGCGAGGAGCGCCGCGTCGAGTCCGTCGGCCAGCACAGCACCGAATTCGTCGTCAGGGTCGAGCCTACGCAACTCTTCTGCGAGACACTCGCGCAGCCCTCGGCGCGCGAGCGAGAGTTCGTGCGTGGGTTGGCCCGGCTGGCTCAGGGTCGCGACTCCCGGAGCGGTGCGCTCGAGCACGATGTCGCCGCTGTCGCGATGCAGCACGACGCGGTGGATGCCCGCGCTCGGGTTGCCATCGGCGACGTCGACGTCGACCGGTGCCTGCAGCCGCAATCCGAGCCACGCCGCGAGCAACGCGGTCGATGGGCTGTCCGCGGCACCCGAGACCTCCACTGACGTCACCGGTCCGTAGGGCGGCTGGTCGAGGGCGGCCGCGAGCTGTGCGCGCCAGAGCGTGAGCCTCGTCCACGCGAAGTCGGTGTCACCGGGCCGATAGCCTTCGGCGATGCGACGCAGAGCGGCGAGCGGGTCTGTGGAGTTTCCTGAGTCGGTGATGCGGCGCTGCGCGAGCCGCCCCAGGGGAGTGTCGCGCACGGCGCTCGGGCACTCGCCCGGCCACCACGACACGACGGGCGCGTCAGGCAGAAGCAGGCCCGTCACGAGGCCGCGGAGATCGAGCGCTGTGCCGCCGTGGGCACGCAGCACGATCACTTCGCTTGCACCGGCGTCTCCACCCACACGAATCTCGGCATCGAGGCGAGCTGTGGCCGCCTCAGCGTCGGTGGACACGACGATGATGCGCATGGGGTGCTCGCGTGAGGCCTCGTTGGCCGCAGCGATGACCTCCTCTTCTTCACCGAGTTGGCTCGCGATGATGAGGGTCAGCACGCGCCCGAGGGCAACAGCCCCCGCTTCGTCGCGAATGCGCACGAGCGTCTTCGAGACCTGGCTCGCGGTGGTGTCAGGCAGATCGATGATCATGGGCGCCTCCAGACGCGTCCGTCACGAGCGAGCAAGGCATCGGCAGAGTCAGGACCCCAGGTGCCAGGAGCATAAGGCTCCGGCGTTCCCTGCGTCGCCCAGAACTCTTCAATGGGGTCGAGAATCTTCCAGCTGAGTTCGACCTCTTCGTGGCGCGGGAAGAGCGGCGGGTCGCCGAGCAGCACGTCGAGAATCAACCGCTCGTAAGCCTCGGGGCTCGCTTCGGTGAAGGCGTGGCCGTACCCGAAGTCCATCGTGACGTCGCGCACCTGCATGCCCGCTCCTGGCACCTTGGAGCCGAAGCGAATCGTCACGCCTTCGTCAGGCTGCACACGGATGACGAGGGCGTTCTGGCCGAGCGCCGACGTCTGCTCTTCGGCGAAGAGGTACTGCGGAGCACGCTTGAACACCACAGCGATCTCGGTGACGCGTCGCCCCAGTCGCTTGCCGGCGCGCAAGTAGAACGGCACCCCTGCCCAGCGTCGGGTATTGATGTCGAGCCGCATGGCCGCATAGGTTTCGGTCACCGAGGCGGGGTTCATCCCCTCTTCCTCGAGAAAGCCCGTGACCCACTCGCCGCCCTGCCAGCCGCTCGCATACTGGCCGCGAGCAGTACCGGTGGAGAGGTCTTTCGGCAGACGCACCGCCGAGAGCACCTTCTCTTTCTCGGCGCGAAGGTCGGCGGCATCGAACGAGACCGGTTCTTCCATCGCGGTGAGCGCGAGCAACTGCAGCAAATGGTTCTGAATGACGTCACGGGCAGCGCCGATACCGTCGTAGTAGCCCGCGCGCCCTCCGACGCCGATGTCTTCCGCCATTGTGATCTGCACGTGGTCGACGTAATTCGCGTTCCAGATCGGCTCGTACATCATGTTCGCGAAGCGCAGCGCGAGAATGTTCTGCACTGTCTCCTTGCCGAGGTAGTGGTCGATGTGGAACACCGAGTCAGCCGGGAACACCGATTCGACGACATCGTTGAGTTCGCGAGCGGTCGTGAGGTCGCTACCGAAGGGCTTCTCGATGACGACTCGGCGCCATTCGTCGCCTTCAGACTCGGCGAGCCCGCTGCGACGCAATTGCTCGGTGACGACGGGAAACGACTTCGGCGGAATCGACAGGTAGAACGCGTGGTTGCCCATCGTGCCCCGCTCGCGGTCGAGCGCATCGAGCGTCTGCGAGAGCCTCTCGAAGGCCGCATCATCGTCGAAGTCGCCTGAGACGAAGCGGATGCCCGAGGCGAGTTGGCGCCAGACGTCTTCGTTGAAGGGCGTGCGCGCGTACTGCTTGATGGCGTCGTGCACGACCTGCTCGAAGTCTTGCGTCTCCCAGTCGCGGCGGGCGAAGCCCACGAGAGCGAAGCCCGGCGGCAGCAGCCCTCGGTTCGCGAGGTCGTACACGGCGGGCATGAGCTTCTTGCGCGAGAGGTCGCCCGTCACGCCGAAGATGATGAGACTGCTCGGCCCGGCGATGCGGTTGAGTCGACGATCGTCGGGAGACCGCAGCGGGTTGGTGTCGCGGTCGATGTCGGCCGGAGCCATGATTCTCCTCGAGTTCAGCGGCTCAGACGAGCGAGTCGATGATCGCGGCGATGCCGTCAGCATCAGACACGGTGAGCGTGACAACGGGTCGCCCCAGGTCGCCGAGCACGGTGGCGTCGCCCGCGGCCTGGGCCGCGATGAGCCCTCCGTAGGTGAAAGGCCGTCCCGGAATCTCGAGGTCGTCGCCGAGCAGCCCCGTGATCTGCAGGAACACGCCGTGCGCGGGACCGCCCTTGTGGTACTGGCCCGTGGAGTGCAGGAAGCGGGGACCCCACCCGAAGGTCACGGGTCGTCCTGTGCGCCGCGCGCTGCTGTGGCGCAGTGCTTCGAGCTCGGGGTGAGCCACGCGATCGAGGTAGACCTGCACGGCCACGTAACCGTCGGCAGGCACCGCGCCTTCGAGCGCCGCCACGGCCTCGCCGATGGTGCTGGCGCCCGCGAGCAGTGCTGCGGGGCCCGACACGGCGACACCGCGATCGGTGAACGCGGGCGTCACGGGCTCGGGACGAGCATCCAGCAGTCCACGCGCGGCGACCTTGGCCGACTCGACGTCGGGCTGG
>SXMH01000191.1 GCA_005777405.1 Actinomycetota bacterium | reverse complement strand
TTACGGAGCGCAGGGCGGCGCCATCGGTCATGGCAATGACATGGCTGCGGTGCGCGACTTGCATGCCCGGGGCATCGGCCGCCCGAGCACCGACGCCGCGATCATCTCGACGATCGTCGACCGCGGCTACGTCACCCCGCGCGGCACGGCTCTCGTGCCCAACTGGATCGCCTTCTCAGTCGTGCGACTGCTCGAAGAGAACTTCAGCGACCTCGTCGAGTACGACTTCACCGCCGAGATGGAAGCCGACCTCGACCGCATCGCCAACGGCGAAGCCGACCGCACCGAGTGGTTGCGCGGCTTCTACTTCGGCGACGACTCGCAGCCCGGTTTGCGCCCCGTCATCGACAACCTCGGCGAGATTGACGCCAAGGCACTCAACTCGATGCCGCTCACCGACACCATCACGCTGCGCATCGGCAAGTACGGCCCCTACCTCGAAGTGGCCGCCGAGACCGACGACGAGACGCCGCGTCGTGTGAACCTGCCCACCGACCTCGCCCCCGATGAGCTCACCGCTGCCAAGGCGCAAGAGCTTGTCGATGCTCCCGTCATCGGCGACCGCGTGCTCGGCATCAACCCCGAAAACGGCAAGCGCATCGTCGCGAAAGACGGCCGCTTCGGGCCGTACGTGACCGAGCTCGACCCCGAGCCGGAGGAGCCCGCCGAGGCAGCACCTGCCGAACCGTTCGTTGACCCGGCGACGGGAGAGGTCGCAGACGCACCCAAGAAGAAGGCTGCGCCGAAGAAGAAGGCACCGGCGGAGAAGCCGCGCACGGCATCCCTCTTCAAAGACATGTCGCCCGAGACGATCGACTTCGACACCGCGATGAAGCTGCTGAGCTTGCCGCGCGTCGTTGGCGACGACCCCGAATCGGGCGAGCCGATCACGGCCCAGAACGGCCGCTACGGGCCCTACCTCAAGAAGGGCACCGACACGCGGTCGCTCGACGCCGAGCAGCTCATCTTCGACATCGACCTCGACGGCGCCCTCGCACGCTTCGCCGAGCCGAAATACGGGGCTCGCAAGGCCTCGAGCGCGCTCAAGGAGTATGACCCCGACCCCGTGAGCGGCAAGGCCATCAAGCTCAAAGACGGTCGCTTCGGGCCCTACATCACCGACGGCGAGACCAACGCGACCGTGCCGCGCGGGGAAGACCCGATGGAAGTCGACTTCGACCGCGCCGTGCAGCTGCTCGCCGACAAGCGCGCCAAGGGCCCGGCCAAGAAGCCCGTGAAGCGTGCGGCGGCCAAGAAGCCTGCGGCGAAGTCCACTGCGGCTAAGAGCACTGCGGCGAAGGCCACTGCGGCCAAGAAGCCTGCGGCCAAGAAGCCCGCCGCCAAGCCGGCGCCGAAGACCACGGAGTAGCCCTCGCGTGACCGGACTCTTCATCACCCTCGAAGGCGGCGACGGCTCAGGCAAGAGCACGCAGTCGCAGGCCCTCGCGGCGTGGCTGCGGGATGCTGGGCGCACGGTGCTCGAAACGCGCGAGCCCGGCGGCACCGACCTCGGGGTCGAACTGCGCGAGATCATCCTGCATCGCCGCGGGTACATCGCCCCGAGGGCCGAGGCGCTTCTCTACGCCGCTGACCGCGCCCACCACATTGCGACGCTCGTGCGCCCCGCGCTCGAGCGCGGTGAGGTCGTGCTGCAAGACCGCTACCTCGATAGCTCGGTCGCCTACCAGGGCGCTGGTCGTGTGCTCGCTCCGACCGAGGTGCGCGACCTGTCGCTCTGGGCGACGGAAGGGTTACTACCGCACCTCACCGTGCTGCTCGACCTCGACCCCGAACTCGGTCGCGCGAGACTCGATGCCAGCCGCACGCGGTACGACCGGCTCGAAGCCGAGCAAGCCGAGTTTCACGAGCGCGTGCGTCAGGGGTACCTCGCACTCGCCGCCGACGAGCCAGACCGCTGGCTCGTGCTTGACGCGAGCCTGCCGGTCGACGAGCTGCAGTCGAGCATCCGCGACCGAGTGTCGCACCTGCTCGACTAGGGTGGCCGCATGAGCGGCTGGAGCGATCTCGTCGGCCAAGAGGCCGCCATCGACACTCTGCTCGACGCCGCGACCGATCCCGCCGCGATGACGCACTCGTGGCTCATCACGGGGCCGCCCGGTTCGGGGCGATCGAACCTCGCCTTCGCGTTCGCCGCGACCTTGCTGCAAGGGCAGCTCGCGCCCGCGCGCGACGAGCAGCCGAGCCCCGAGGCTGCTCGCATCCAGGCCCAGGTCGACGCTCGCAGTCACCCCGACCTCGCCGTGCTCGCCACCGATCGCGTCATCATCTCGATCGACGAAGTGCGCCACCTCGTCGCGCAGAGCCAGTTTTCACCGAGCGTTGCCCCCTACCGCGTCATCGTCATCGAAGACGCTGATCGCATGACTGAGCGCACCTCGAACGTGTTGCTCAAGGCGCTCGAAGAACCGCCGCCGCGCACGGTGTGGATTCTCTGCGCACCGAGCGAAGCCGATCTCATCCCCACCATTCGCTCGCGAGTGCGCAGCGTGCGACTGCGGGTGCCCACCGTCGCCGAAGTGGCCGCGTTGCTCGTGCGGCGAGACGGCGTCGACCCGGCGCTCGCCGAGACCGCCGCGCGCGAGGCGCAAACCCACATCGGCATGGCGCATCGACTGGCGACCGACGTGGATGCTCGAGCCCGCCGCGCTCGCAGCCTCGAGCTCGTGCTCGGCGTGCAGAGCGTCAGCGGCGCGGTGCTCGCCGCCGAGCAACTGGTCGCCGTCGCGACCGACGACGCCAAAGCGCTCACGGCCATTCGCGAAGAGGAAGAGCGCGCTGCAGCGCTGCGCTCGCTCGGCGTCGAACCGGGCGGCACGGTGCCGCCCGCCCTGCGGGCGAGTCTCAAGGCGCTCGAAGAAGACCAGAAGCGCCGTGCCACGCGCTCGGTGCGCGACGGTATCGATCGCGTGCTCGTCGACCTCATGTCGCTGCACCGCGATGTGCTGCTGCTGCAGCTCGGGGCCGACTCCGAACTCGTCAACGAGGCCGTTCGCCCGCAGCTCGAACGCCTCGCGCGCGAGGGCGACGCCGAGCGCTCGCTCGCCGCGCTCGACGCCATCTCCCTCGCGCGGCGACGCATCGAGGGCAACGTGCCCCCCGCGCTCGCCCTCGAAGCCATGCTCATCGCGGGCAGCGGTCGGGTGCCGGCGCTAGGCTCGGCGGCGTGACCCGCCGCACTGCTGACGACTCCGCCCTCCGCCCTTCGCGCGCTCCTCGCCGTTCGCGCCGCACAGCCATCGCCGCAATCGTGCTCGTGCCCGCACTGCTGCTCTCCGGCTGTGTACCCGCCTGGTTGCAGGGGCTCGTCGGTGGCGGCGTCACGTCGACGCCGACCGGTGAAGAGGTCGCGGCCGAACTGCAGCCCTACTACACGCAAGTGCTCACCTGGACCTCGTGCGGCGGCGGTGCGCAGTGCGCCACGGCCACAGCCCCGCTCGACTGGGACAACCCGGGCGAGGGGGAGGACATCCAGTTGGCGCTCGTGCGTCACCCTGCCACGGGCACGGCGCAAGGTTCGCTCTTCATCAATCCCGGCGGACCGGGCGCCTCAGGCTTCGACTTCGTGCGCGACAGCGTCGACTTCGCCGTGAGCACCGACCTGCAGCGCGAGTTCGACATCGTCGGGTGGGACCCTCGCGGGGTTGGTCGCTCGAGTGCGGTCTCGTGCTACGAAGACCCCGCCGAGCTCGACGCGTTCATCTTCGGGATTCCCGAAGCTGAGTTCGGTACCCCGGAGTGGGAAGCAGAGGTGACCGAGTCGTCGATCGCCTTCGGCGAGCGCTGCGCCGAACTCACCGGTCCGCTGCTCGGCCACGTCGACACGGCCAGCACGGTGCGCGACCTCGACCTGCTGCGGGCGATCGTCGGTGACCCGCAGCTCAACTACTTCGGCTACAGCTACGGCACCGACATCGGCGCACGCTATGCCGATGCCTTCCCTGAGAAGGTCGGCCGACTCGTGCTCGACGGCGCGACCGACCCGACGACGACGACCTTCGAAGTGGTGCTTGCGCAGTCGGTCGGTTTCGAGAACGCGCTGCGCGCGTACCTCGCGGCCTGCCCCGAGCTCGGCGAATGCCCCTTCCCCGATTCAGTTGACGAGAGCCTGCTGCTCATTCGGCAGCTCTTCGATCAGCTCAACGAATCGCCGATCGAAGCGGAAGACGGCCGAATCTTCGACGGGGCGGTGCTCGACATTGCGATCGCGACGGCGCTGTACGACGAAGGCTCGTGGAGCTTTCTCAACCAGATGTTCGCCGAACTGCGCACCGGCATCGTCGACACTGGTTTCCTGCTCGCCGACTTCTACTACGGTCGCGAGGGCGGCGAGTACATCGACAACTCGCTCGAGGCGTTCATCGCGATCAACTGCCTCGACTACCCCGTCGAGACCGACCGCGCCGTCATCGCCGAGCAGAACGCTCAACTTCTCGAGGCTGCTCCCACGCTGACGTCGAGCTCGCCGCTGGGCGACGTGCTCTGCGCCAACTGGCCGTACCAGTTCGACGGCGAGCTCGGTCCCGTCGTCGCGGCGGGCGCGGCCCCGATTCTCGTGGTCGGCACGACCGGCGACCCGGCCACGCCGATCCAGTGGGCCGAGGCGCTCGCCGAGCAGCTCGAGAGCGGCGTGCTGCTGACCTGGGTCGGCGAAGGTCACATCGCCTACGACGAGGGTGACCCGTGCATCAATGACGCGGTCGACGCCTACTTCATCGACGGCACGGTGCCTGACGATGGGCTCGTCTGCGACCCCTCCGCGGGCTGAGTCGCGCACGTCGACAGCGACGCCCATGGATGCCCTCCGGCACCCGCACGACACCCCCGCGTGAATCGGCTAAGCTTTCCACTCGTGTCGAGGCGCAAGCCCCGCACGCCGCCTTAGCTCAGTCGGCAGAGCGATTCACTCGTAATGAATAGGTCAAGGGTTCGATTCCCTTAGGCGGCTCCGATGTCATCCCACCCTCGTCACGAGCAATGGCGCACGGTCGCCGCCATCGCGGCGACCGTCGTCGCGGGGTTCGGCGTGGCGACGCAGCACCGCGTCAACGGCGAGCTCGGGCAGCGACTCGACGATGGATTCACCGCAGCGCTCATCTCGTTCGGCAGCGGCTGGCTCATCCTCATGGCGATCCTCGCCTTCTCGCCCGTGGGACAACGCGGCTTTCGCGCTCTCGGAGAAGAACTGCGGGCGGGCCGACTGGCCTGGTGGGTCACACTCGGTGGACTCGGCGGCGCGCTGCTCGTGCTCTCGCAAGGGCTCGTGGCGGGCATCCTGGGCGTCGCGATCTTCACCATCGCGACCGTGACCGGTCAAACGATCAGCGGCATGCTCGCCGACGCGACAGGGTTTGCCGGGGCGCGAAAGAAGCCGGTCACCACGCCCCGCGTGATCGGTGCTCTGCTCACGCTCGCGGCGGTCGTCGTGGCGGTGGGTCCGCAGCTCGGGGGCAATGTTCCGTTCGCGGCGGTGCTGCTGCCGTTGCTCGCTGGTCTTGGTATCGGCCTGCAGCAGGCGCTCAACGGTCGTGTTCGACAGGTTTCCCACTCCGCGCTCGCAGCGACGACCCTTAACTTCACAGTCGGCACGGCGGCGCTCGCGCTCGCCGCGATCGTGCATCTGGCGATCTCAGGGTTGCCCGACGTTCCGCCCGCCAACCCGCTGCTCTACATCGGCGGCGCGGTCGGCGCGATCTTCATCGCCATTCAGGTGATCACCGTGGGGCGCATCGGGGTGCTCGTGCTCGGGTTGTGCCTCGTGGCCGGCCAACTCGCGGGAGCGCTGATCTACGACCTCATCGCGCCGATCGGCACGCCGACGACCGCCACGACGGCCATTGCTGTCGCCTTGACCTTCGCCGGAGTCGCGATCGCGGGCCTGGGCAGGCGCCGCCGCGGTGGGGCTACTCGCCCTTCGGCGTGAAGTCGAGCGACAGCGAGTTCATGCAGTAGCGGTCGCCGGTAGGAGTGCCGAAGCCGTCGGGAAAGACGTGGCCGAGGTGCGAACCGCACGTCGCGCAACGCACCTCAGTGCGCACCATGCCGAGCGAAGTGTCTTCGAGCAGCTCGACGGCTTCGGGCCGCACCGACTCGTAGAAGCTTGGCCAACCGCAGCCCGAGTCGAACTTCGTGCCGGCCTGAAAGAGTTCGGCGCCGCACGCTGCGCAGGTGTAGATGCCTGCGCGACTCTCGTCGAGCAGTTCGCCCGTCCACGCCCGCTCGGTGCCCGCTTCGCGCAGCACCTGATAGCGCTCTTCACCGAGCTCGGCGCGCCACTCTTCTTCGGTCTTCTCGACCGCGTAGCTCTTACCGCTCGTGGGCGTTTCGTGGCTCATGGTTCCTCTTCGTCTCGTACTCGAGGGCGTTCTCTCGGCCCTGCGGGCGATCAGTCTTCTCCCATTAAACTCCGTGGCGTGCCCGACTCTTCCCCTCTGTGTCGAAACTGGTCGCAACTCAGCAGGGACGAGTTCTTCGACATCGCCCGCGTGCGCACCGAGGTGTTCTTTCTCGAGCAGCGCATCGACGAGCCCGAACTCGACGAACGAGACCGCGACAGCTCTACCGAGCACTGGTGGATCGCCGACGACAGGGGCGTCGCCAGCTATCTGCGTGTGATCGTCGACGATGAACCGCAGCCGGGCAACGAGGATGCTCGCACCCTCATCGGCCGCGTCGTCACCCGCGCCGACCGCAGGGGAGAGGGCCTGTCGCGCACGCTGATCTCTCGGGTGCTCGAGGTGCACGGCCACGAGCCGATCGTGCTGCACTCGCAGAGCTACGTGCAGCCGCTTTACGCCGCGGTCGGCTTCGAGGCCTACGGCGATGAGTATCTCGAGGCGGGCATCCCGCACGTCTCGATGCGCCGCGAGCCGAGCAACGGCTGACGCGTCGCCCCTCCAGCACGCGGACCCTCCAGCGCGTCGCCCCTCCAGCACGCGGACCCTCCAGCGCGCCGACTCACAGCGATCCAGCAGTCTCGGCCACTGGTCAGTCGAGCGAACTTAGGTTAGCCTTACCAATATCCGACGGGTAAGGCATGCCTACCCTCTCTTCTCTACTGATCCAGGAGTCCCTCTTGCTCCAGGCACGTTCACGGTGGCGCGCGCTCGCGCTTCCGCTGCTCACAGCCCTGCTCGCGACGACCGCGGTCGTCTCCGTTGCCGCACCCGCCACCGCCGCCCCCGGTGATGTCACGAGTGCCTCACTCACGTGGGGGGTGAAAGAGTCGTTCCGCAGCTACGTGACCGGGCCGATCGCCTCCGGCGCGGTCACCCTCGGCGGCGGCGCGACGGGCTCGCCCGCCTACGGCTGGGGTGCAGGATCCGGATCGATCGACGCTGAGACCGGCCTCGGCACCGTCTCCTACCCGGGCACAGTCCAGTTCACGGGCCACAGCGGAGCGCTCGATGTCTCGCTTTCCTCGCTGCGGGTCGTGCGCACGTCGGCGTCGGCCGGCGAGATCGTCGTCGACGCCGTGTCGAAGTCGATGGAATCGGGCGAGTCGGTCTCCTACGACGACGCCGCCATCGCCACCGTTGATCTCAGCGGGCTGTCGGGCGACGAGACGCTCACGGTGAGTGGTGCGGCGGCAACGCTGACCGCGACCGGATCGTCTGTCTTCGCTGGCTTCTACACCGCGGGCACCGCGATGGACCCGCTCACTCTGAGCTGGCCGGTTGAGGCCGCCGCTGAGGCCGAGCCCGAACCTCAGCCCGAGCCCGAACCCGAGGTTCCGAGCGTGCCGACGATCGAGGTCTCCGCTGACAGCGACCTCGTCTACGAGGGTCAGCAAATCACCGTGACGGGCACGGGCTTCGCGCCCAACGCCCCCTCGACGAACGGCACGCGCCCGCCGTTGGCAGGCCAGTTCGCCGGCGTCTACGTCGTCTTCGGCTCGTTCGCCGACACCTGGAAGCCCAGCGAGGGCGCGACGAGCGCAACCCGCAAGGTCGCTCCTGGTCAGCAGAAGTGGGTCGTCAACCCCGCCAACGTCAACTCCATCGGCGGCACCAACGCCGGCGCGGTCGCGATCAACGCTGACGGCTCGTTCGAAGTCACCCTCACGGTGAGCGCCGAATTCACGGGGATGCTCGCCGACGGCAACCTCGGCATCTACACCTACCCGGGCTCGGGCGCGGTGTACGCCCCCTTCGAGACCGCGACGCTGCTCGACTTCGCTCCGCCGACGCCGAGCGTCACGGTGACGCCCTCAGAGAACCTCAAGCCCGGCGACGTCGTCACCGTCTCGGGAGTCAACTTCGGCCCGGTGGGCACCGAGACGAACGGCACTCGTCCGCCGCTGCGCGGTCAGTTCGGCGGCGTGTACGTGGTCTTCGGCTCATTCGCCGACGTGTGGCAACCGAGCACCGGCGCCACGAGCGCGACCCGCAAGGTCGCTCCCGGTCAACAGAAGTGGGTCGTGAACCCCGCCAACGTTGCCACGATCGGCGGCGAAGGCGCGGGTGCCGTTGCCATCAACGACGACGGGTCGTTTGAGGTGCAACTCACCGTCACTGACGAGTTCACCGGCATGCTCACCGACGGCAACCTCGGCGTCTACACCTTCCCGGGCTCGGGCGCGAGCTATGCACCGTTCGAGACGGCGACCCTCCTCGACGTCGTCGCCCCTGTCCCCACCGTCACGGTCTCGCAGACCGAGGGCCTCGACGAGGGCGATGTCATCACGGTGACCGGTGAGAACTTCGGCCCCGACGCGCCCGCCACCAATGGCACGCGCCCGCCGCTCGCGGGCCAGTTCGGCGGCGTCTACGTGGTCTTCGGCTCGTTCGCCGATGAGTGGCAGCCCAGCACGGGCGCCACGAGCGCGACCCGCAAGGTCGCTCCTGGCCAGCAGAAGTGGGTCGTCAACCCCGAGAACGTCGACACCATCGGCGGCCCGCTCGCCGGGGCAGTCGCCATCGACGGTGACGGCTCGTTCGAGGTGCAGCTCACGGTGACGGAAGAGTTCACCGGGATGCTCGCCGACGGCAACCTCGGCGTCTACACCTACCCGGGCTCGGGCGCGGTGCACGCGCCGTTCGAGACGGCCACGTTCGTGACGTTCGCCGGCCCGGAGCCGACGACGCTCGCGCTCAGCGCCAACCCCTCGTCGCCCTCCGTCGGTCAAGACGTCGCGCTTGCCGCGACGGTGACGCCCGCGGCGGCCGGCACCGTGCAGTTCTTCGACGGCACCCGCTCGCTCGGCACTTCCACGGTCAACGCCGCCACAGGCACGGCTACGCGCACCTACGCCGACGTGCCTGCTGGCTCGCGGTCGCTGCGCGCGGTCTTCACGCCCAGTGACGCTCGCGAGGTGCTCGGCTCGGAGGCCGCGCTCAGCCTGACGGTCTCGACGCCCTCGACGGCGGGATCGCTGCGCTGGGGCTTCAAAGACAGCTTCCGCAGCTACGTCACCGGACCGATCGCGCAAGGCAGCATGAGCGTTTCGGGCGCCTCGACCGATGGCGGCATCGTGAGCTTCCCGCAGACCTCTGCGGCCGGAGCGACTGGCGCCATCAACTACGGTGGCTCGGTGCGCTTCACGGGCCACAGTGGTGCGCTCGACGTGACGTTCGCGTCGCCGACGGTGCGCATGGTCAGCGACTCGCGTGCCGACCTCGTCATGACCGTCGAGGGCTCGCGCGTCACCCTCGCCACGCTCGCGCTGAACTCCGGCGCGCGCAGCGAGCTGCCCGGCGGGGCGGTGCGGTACTCGGGGGTTCCGGCGACGCTCACCTCGGCGGGAGCCTCGGTGTTCTCGTTCGCGGGATCCTCGTTCTACCCCGCGGGTACGGCGATGGACCCGGTGACCTTCACGGTCGGCGCTCCCTCGAGCGCGAGCGGCAACGGCGGCAGCACTGTCGTCGCGTCGTACACCGAGCCGAGCATCCCGAGCACGCCCCCGGCGACCACCGGTGCTGAGCTCACTGGTGACGACCCGAACGCCATCGAGCCCGGTCAGCGCGTGACCGTCTCGGCTCCCGGCTTCCAGTCGGGCGAGACGGGCATCCGCGTCGTCATCTACAGCGAGCCTGTCGTGCTGAGCGAGAGTGTGACGGCCGACGCGGACGGCGTCGCGACGTGGAGCGGCACCCTGCCCGCCGACCTTGTCGGCGAGCACACGCTGACCCTGCAGGGCAGCGTCGACCGCGGCATCGTGCTGACGATTCAACAGCTCGCTCAGACGGTCGCGCTCGCCGATGCGTGCCAGGTGCAGGATGCTGCGCTCACGTGGGGCTTCAAAGAGACGTTCCGCAGCTACATCAGCGGATCGATCGCGAATGGCGAGTGGGAAGTGCTCGATGGCGCGACCTACGAGACTCCCGAGTTCGGCTTCACCGGCGCCGGAGCGTTCGACCAGGCCACGGGAGCGGGTGAGTTGACCTTCGCGGGCGGCATCCGGTTCACCGGGCACGGCGGCATTCTCGACACGACAGTCTCGAACCCCCGCGTCATCATGCTCGACGCCGAATCGGGCCAGCTCGTGCTCGACGTCGTGGGCACGACGCAGGAGGGCGAGGAAGTCTCTGCAGAAGGCGTGGTCTTCGCCGACCTCGACCTCTCGGCGTCGAGCCGCTCGGCCCAGGACGGCGTGCTCGTCATCTCCGACATCCCCGCGGTGCTGACGGCGACCGGCGCAGAAGCCTTCGGCACCTACCCGGCCGGCGATCCGCTCGACCCGCTCACAATCACGGCGACACTTGCCGACGATTGCGGAGAGGTCGTCATCGCCGAGCCCGAGGCGCCGGTGGCCGAGCAGCCTGCGGCGAACGACCTGACCTGGCTGTGGATCGCCCTCGTGGCGCTGCTGCTCATCGTCATCGCCGTGCTCGTCACGATGCTCGTGCGTCGCCGGGCGGCAGCCGAGTAACGAACCAACCCGGGCAGAGCCCGGGTGCTCCACTGGGAGGGGCGGCGGCCGCGGACACGGCGCCGCCCCTTCCTCATGCCCGCAGCAGGTGCCGCCGCACGCGCAAGACCTCCTGTGAGTCGCCCTTTCTGGCGCGGGTCGCGATACTTTGCGAGACTCATGCCAGAAAGGGCGACTCGCTACCGAGTGCCGCACGCAGCCCCGGGTCGTGGCGACGAGGCTCGCGGCGTGTGACGTGGCGGCGGCTACGACTCGGGAGCGTAGACCGCGCGAGCGAGGGCGTCGAGCACCGCGGCGGTGCGCGGGCCGAAGCTCAGAATCTCGCCGTCGGCCATGTCGACGAAGCGCTCGTTCTGGCCGGCGCGGGTCAGGGCGATGGCGGGCTTCGAGGCGAGCAGCCCAGAGACACCGCCGACGCTCTCGAGCCCACCGGTCATGACGAGAATGAGGTCGGGGTCGGCGGCGATGAGCGCCTCGTCGGTCATGGGGCGCATGCCCGCCCAGCCGATCTCGCCCGCGACGTCGATGCCACCGAGCCCCTCGATGAGTTCGTCAGCGCCCGACTCTTCGCCGAAGAGGTAGTAGATGCCGGACGAGCCGCGGAGGTAGAGAAAGAGCATGCGCACGCGGTCGGCGGGGTTCTCGGGCCGAATCGACTCGATGTCGGCGAGCACGGCAGCGATCTCGGCGTCGAGCCGGTCGACGAGCAGCTCTCCTGCTGCCTCGACCCCGAGCGCCTGTGACACTTGGCGGGCCAACTCGGCGGGGGCGCCGAGCCCGGCTTCAGCATCCACGTAGACGACCGTGATGCCGGCCTCGCGCAGCTGCAGCACGACGTCGGTCGGGCCGATCGTGCCGTCAGTGATGACGATGCTCGGCCGCAGCGCGAGCACCGACTCGCTGTTGATGGAATGGCCGCCGCTCGTGACGACTGGCAGGTCGGCCGCTTCGGGGAAGGTCGTCGAGATGTCTCGACCCACGACGTTGTCGCCGAGGCCGAGGGCGAACACCGTTGCGGCAATCGAGCCCGAGATGTCCATCGGGAGGATGCGGCTCGCGTCGGTCACGGTCACGGTGCGGTCACCGTCGAGGTCGCGCGACGTGATGTCGACGGGCAGCGCGGGGCTCGGGTTGTCGGCAACGGGGTCGATCGTCGTGTTCTCGAGAATCGCTGTGGATGCCCCCACCCACTCGCGCGGATTCTCAAGCACGTCGAGCTCACCCAGCGGTGCCCGCGGGCCCGTGACCGCTGTCTGCTCGGGCTGCGCGCTTGATCCGGGCGCGGCGCACCCGGCGGTGAGCAGCAGAGCTGAGGCGGTGACGAGCGCCAGGGCGTGCGAGCGCAGGGCGAGGCGGGGCATGGTCGTTCCGATGGGTCGGGAGCTCGGCGCGGTCGCGTCACGAGAAGGTTAGGCAATCCTAACCCGCACCGCGGCGGAGCGGCTAGGAGCCCGCTGAGAGGGTGCGGGGCGCCTTGGCCGCGTTCCGCGCGCCAGCCGGGTCGCCCGGGCGCCCCGCAGTACGCTCACGCTCGTGGATGCCCCGCACACCAATTCCGACGCGCCTCCCGCCCTGCTCGCCGAGCAGGCGCGGGTCGTGCTCGAGTTCGAGCGAGGGCACTGGGGGCACTCCGGGGCGAAGGAGGTGCGCATCCGTTCGACGTTCGGGTGGAGCCCGGCCCGCTACTATCAGGTGCTGAACGCTGTGATCGACACCGATGTCGCCGTGCGATACGACCCCGTTCTCGTGGGTCGACTGCGGGAGGTGCGCGACCAGCGCGCCGAGCAGCGACGCACCCGTCGGCCCGTGGCCGACGGAGCAGCGTGACACCCGCACCCCACCGACCGACGGAAGGCAAGCCGAGCATGGCCGAGTATCCCGCCGACCGCTTCGACGAGCTTCCCGACGACGTCGCTCGCGTCGGAGCACATCGCGCCCCTCGCCCTCGCGGTCGCGGCTGGATCGCCGTGGCGTGGGCGGCACTCGCGTCGGGAGTCTTCGTCGTCGCGGGCTTGTGGGGCCTCTCGCTCATCACCGACCGGGTGAGCTTCGAGATTCCTAGCTTCGAGGCCAGCGAGCCGATGCCGACCCCCACCACGCCGTCGTCGGCACCGCCTTCAATCGAGCCGATCACCAACCCCGACGATGCGGAGCTGCCGAGCGGCTTCACCATCACGATTCTCAACGGAGCCGGGGTGAGCGGACTCGGTCAGACGGCAAGTGGCATTCTCAGTGATGCCGACTGGCGGGTCGGCACCGTGACGTCGGCCGCGCAAGACGACCTTGAGCAGACCGTCGTGTACTACAACGCTCCCGAACTTGAAGGCGTCGCCTTCGGCATGGTCTCGTTGCTCGGCGCGGGAACGGTCGAGCTCTCTGACGCCTTCCCCGGAGCGCCGATCACCATCGCGATCGGCACCGATTTCGCCGCCCTGCAGGAGTAGCTCGCCCGCCTCGATTACGGCGGCGTTTCAGGTGCGTGAAGAGTCGCCGCATGGCCTGGTAGAAGGCTCGTGAGCGCGGGTATTCTCACGGAATCCCCGCACCAAGGAGCACCCCATGCCTCACGGAACCGTCAAATGGTTCAACGACGAGAAAGGCTTCGGCTTCATCACCCTCGATGGTGGCGAGCAAGATGTCTTCGTGCACTACTCGGCGATCGATATGTCCGGCTACAAAGTGCTCGAAGAGGGCCAGTCGGTCGTCTTCGAGATCGGCACCGGCACTAAGGGCCCGCAGGCCGAAGGCGTGCGCGTCGCCTGAGCGCCTCCGCGGGCGCGGGGCGACGTCGAAGTAGGGTGACGCTCATGAGCCTGCCCTCGACCCGGCGATGGATGCCCGCACCCGCGCTCGCCGCCAGCGGCCTTGCGCTCCTCGTGCTCGCGGGCTGCGCGGTCGAGACTCCGATGCCCACACCGACTCCGACGCCGAGTTACAGCTCTGACTACACCGCGCCTCCCGCGTTCGAGGTCGCGCCGCTCACCGGCGAAGTCATCGAACCCGGCTCGCTCACGAACCCGTCGATCGCGGCGAAGGTCGACAACCACCCCTCGGCCAGACCCCAAGTCGGTCTCGAGCGCACCGATGTCGTCTTCGAAGAGCTCGTCGAGGGAGGCCTCACCCGGTACGTCGCTGTCTGGCACTCCGATGTGCCGGCGGAGATCGGACCGGTGCGATCGATTCGACCGATGGACCCCGACATCGTCTCGCCGCTCGGTGGCATCATCGCGTACTCCGGCGGGCAGTTCCGGTTCGTCGAACTCATGCGCAACACCAACGTGTACAACGCGATCCACGGGCAGTCCGATACGGCCGACACGTTCTTCCGCGGCTCGAACGCCCCCGCTCCGCACAACGTTCTCGTGCGGGCACCGCAGGTGATCGCGCAGCACACCGACCTCGCAGCGCCCGTGCAGCACTTCGCCTTCGCTGAGAACCTCGCCGCCGCGACGGCGACGAAGGAGGGTGACCCCACCTCACGCATTGACCTCCGCTTCGGCAGCTCGAGCGCGCCGAGTTGGCGGTGGAATGCCGAGCAGGGCGTGTGGCTGCGGTTCATGACCGGCGGAGACCGTGACACCGACTTCGGCGGCGATCAGCTCTCGGCCGTCAATGTCGTCGTGCTGAGGGTTCCGGTGCGGGTCATTCAAGACATTCCGACGACGATCCTCATCGGCGAGGGCGAGGGCACGGTCTCGACGGGCGGCGCCACGATTCCGATCTCGTGGTCGAAGGCCTCGCAGACCGCCCCCATCCGCATCGTGGACGAGTTCGGAGTGGCCGTGCGGCTCGCCCCGGGCAACACCTGGGTCGAGCTCGTGCCGCTCGCGGGTGCCGCGTCGTACCGCTGAGCATCCAGAGTTTCGTCGCCTCGACCACTCACCAGCCGGCGAGTGCCGTCAACGGCGAGTATGCGCCGTCCACCGGCTTGCACTCGACAGTGCCGAGTGCCAGAATCAATTAGCACTCAGGCTCACTGAGTGCCAGAGCTACCCGTACTGAGCGTCCGGGAGGGACGAGAGACAGACATGGCTAAGATCATCGCTTTCAACGAAGAGGCCCGTCGTGGCCTCGAGCGCGGCCTCAACATTCTGGCTGACGCCGTGAAGGTGACGCTGGGACCCCGCGGTCGCAACGTCGTCCTCGAGAAGAAGTGGGGCGCCCCCACC
>SXMH01000190.1 GCA_005777405.1 Actinomycetota bacterium | reverse complement strand
CGGCACCATCGGCTACGCCGACGCTTCGCGCGCCGGTGACCTCGGCACCGTCGCGGTGCAGATCGGTGAAGAGTTCGTGCCGTTCTCGCCCGAGGCTGCTGCTGCAGTCGTCGACGCCTCGCCGTTCATCGAGGGTCGTCCCGACTTCGACCTGAGCATCGAGCTCGACCGCACGCCCGACTCGGCCGCTTACCCGGTCGTGCTCGTCGCGTACCTCGTGGCTTGCGAGACCTACCTCGACCCGGCCAAGGCCGAGCTCGTCAAGGCGTACTTCACCTACATGGCAAGCGACGAGGGCCAGGCTGCTGCTGCATCGGGCGCCGGCTCGGCTCCGATCTCGGCGGCGCTCTTCGAGCGCGTGACCGCTGCGATCGACGTCATCAGCTAGTCACAGCACCACCCGACGGCGTGGGGTGTGGACGCGAGAGCATCCGCACCCCACGTCCCGTCGCACTCGGCGGATGACTCCGCCCCCACCCCCTCGCACCTCCCGGAAGGACTCCGCGTCGCGATGACCGCCACCGAAGCGCCCGAACGGCCGCCCCAGATCAAGGCCAAGCAGCGACTGGGCGACATCGTCTTCTCGCGCACCGCCATGATCTCTGGCGCCGCGATTCTCGTCATTCTCGCCCTCGTCGCGATCTTCCTCGTCGCCCAGAGTCTTCCCGCGGTCGTCGCCGACCCCGACAGCTTCATCGGATCGCCCGCGTCGCTGTGGGACTACGTCTGGCCTCTTGTCTTCGGCACGTTGTGGTCAGCAGCGCTCGCCTTGCTGCTGGCATTGCCTCTCGCGATCGGCATCGCTCTCTTCATTTCGCACTACGCCCCGCGCCGCCTCGCGCAGGTGCTCGGCTACATCGTCGACCTGCTCGCCGCGGTGCCCTCGGTCGTCTTCGGGCTTTGGGGCATCG
This sequence comes from Actinomycetota bacterium, assembly GCA_005777405.1. Lineage (GTDB taxonomy): Bacteria > Actinomycetota > Actinomycetes > Actinomycetales > Microbacteriaceae > Microcella. Next base: position 1,869 of record SXMH01000190.1, on the reverse strand, counting down.
GGGTTCTCGCGCCGGCGGTGCTGCCGGCCTACACGTGGCTGACCGAGAACCTCGGATGGATCCCGCTGTTCGCTGGTCCCGTCTCGGGCACGGGGCGCACGATCTTGACCGCCGCAATCGTGCTCGGCGTCATGATTCTTCCCGTCATGACCGCCATCTGCCGCGAGATCTTCGTGCAGACGCCGGTCTTGCACGAAGAGGCCGCGCTCGCTCTCGGCGCCACTCGCTGGGAAATGATCACGATGTCGGTGCTGCCCTTCGGCCGCCCCGGCATCATCTCCGGAGCGATGCTGGGCCTCGGCCGAGCGCTCGGCGAGACAATGGCCGTGGCCATGGTGTTGTCGCCGACCGCGATCGTCTCGTTCGCCCTGCTCCAGTCGACGAACCCCTCGACGATCGCCGCGAACATCGCACTGAGCTTCCCCGAGGCCTACGGCGTCAACGTCAACCTGTTGATCTTCACCGGTCTTGTGCTCTTCATCATCACGCTCGTCGTCAACTCGATCGCGCGCTACATCGTCAACCGGCGCAAAGACTTCTCAGGAGCGAACTGACATGGCTACGACCGCTCTGATGACCAACTCCCTCACTCAGGGACAACTGCACCGCCGCACACCGTGGGTCGTTCTGGGCCTGTCGCTCGCCGGCGCGGTCGGCGTCGTGGCGCTGCTCTCGGCAGCGAACGGAGACGAGTTCTCGATCGTCGGTGCCGTCGTGCTCGCCGCGCTCACCTACCTCGTCGTGATCGTGGCGCTCAGCCGTCAGATCGAAGGGTCACGCAAAGCCGTTGATCGACTCGTGACGGCCCTCGTGACCGGCGCGTTCCTCGTCGCCATGACTCCTCTTGTGTCGCTATTGGCGACCGTGCTCGCCAACGGTTCAGCGCGATTCGACATCGAGTTCTTCACGAGCTCGATGCGCAACGTCGTCGGTGAGGGCGGTGGTGCTTCCCACGCGATCGTCGGCACGCTGCTCATGACCGGCACTGCGGCGCTCATCTCGATTCCGATCGGGCTCTTCACCGCGGTCTATCTCGTGGAATACGGCCGCGGCCGGCTGGCCCGGGCGATCACGTTCTTCGTCGATGTCATGACGGGCATCCCGTCGATCGTGGCCGGTCTGTTCGCCTTCGCCCTGTTCGCGCTCTTCTTCGGCCCGGGCGTGCGCATGGGCTTCGCCGGAGCGATCGCGCTCTCGGTGCTCATGATTCCCGTCGTCGTGCGCTCGTGCGAAGAGATGCTGCGCGTCGTGCCCAATGAGTTGCGCGAGGCATCGTTCGCACTCGGGGTTCCGAAGTGGTTGACCATCGTCAACGTCGTGCTGCCCACCTCTGCGGCGGGCATCGCGACGGGCATCATGCTCTCGATCGCTCGCGTCATCGGCGAGACCGCGCCGCTGCTCATCGTCGCCGGGTTCACGGCGAGCATGAACACCAACCTGTTCTCCGATCGCATGCAGTCGCTGCCGGTCTTCGTCTTCACGTCGTACGCCAACCAGGGCGTCGACACTCAGGCCTACCTCGACCGCGCCTGGGCTGGGGCACTCACGCTCATCCTCATCGTGATGCTGCTCAACCTCGTCGCCCGCATCATCGCCCGCATCTTCGCCCCCAAGCTCGGCCGCTGAGCCCGAACCGACCGAAGGAATCACATCCCGTGTCTAAGCGCATCGAAGTCAACGACCTCAACGTCTACTACGGCAAGTTCAAGGCGGTGGAAGACGTCAGCATGATGAAGGGCTAGGGCCTTCTTCTTCGCGCGCCCCGAGTGACATCCGGACGCCGCCGCCCCGCGGTCGGCCCGGAGGACGGACTGCAAGAGAGCGATGTATCACGCGATCGTCGGCACGCTGCTCATGACCGGCACTGCG
>SXMH01000189.1 GCA_005777405.1 Actinomycetota bacterium | reverse complement strand
GTTCATCGGCTCGCCCGCCATGAACCTCTTCCCGGCCGAGGTCGCCGACGGCGGTGTGAAGTTCGGCACCGCCATCGCTCCTGTCGAGCGCGAGGTGCTCGCGTCGACGAGCGAGAAGTCGGTCACCGTGGGCGTGCGCCCCGAAGACCTCATCCTCAAGACCGACGGCGGCGGCCTCGCCGTGACTGTCGACATCGTTGAAGAGCTCGGCGCCGACGGCTACCTCTACGGCAACACCGAGATCGACGGTCAGCGCGTCGACATCGTCGCCCGTGTTGATGGCCGCGTGCACCCGCACAGCGGTGACGTGGTCTACGTCACGCCGGAGCCCAAGCACGTGCACGTCTTCGACACCGCGTCGGGCGCTCGCCTCAACAAGGAGCCCGTCAAGAGCTGATCGGCTGACGCCGACAGATCGACCGCCGAGGAGGGCGGGGGCGCCGCGTGCGGCACCCCCGCCCTTCTTGCGTCGAGCAGGGTGCGGAGAGCATCTACGTCGTCCACTCGCTGCTGAACGCCCACCGCACCTCGATTGAGGGAGACCACCTTGAGCGCTTCGCTCACCATCACCTCTTCGGTGACCGACCCCGCGCTGCTCGACCTGCCGTGGGACCTGCCACTCGAACTCTGGCCCGATGACTCGATCGCCACCCTGCCCAAGGGCATCTCTCGACATCTCGTGCGCTTCGTGCACATGAGCGATTTCGTCGTCGCGGTGAAGGAGACGACTGAAGAGATGGCCCGGCGCGAGTACGACATGCTGCGCACGCTGCAGCGCCTCGACATTCCCTGCGTCGAACCCGTGGCCGTCATCACCGGTCGCGTCGACGCCGAGGGCGAGCCCCTCATGCCCGTGCTCGTGACTCGTCACCTGCGGTTCTCGCTGCCCTATCGGGCGCTGTACTCGCAGACCCTGAGACCCGACACCGCTACGCGGCTCGTGGATGCTCTCGCCCTGCTGCTCGTGCGGTTGCACGTCATCGGCTTCTTCTGGGGCGACGTGTCGCTGTCGAACACCCTGTTTCGCCGCGACGCCGGAGCCTTCGCGGCGTACCTCGTCGATGCCGAGACCGGTCAGCTTTACGAGGGCGGGCTCTCGAACGGCCAGCGCGAGAACGACCTCGAGATCGCCCGCGTGAACATTGCCGGCGAACTGCTCGACCTCGAGGCGGGCGGCCGCCTCGACGAGAGCATCGACGCGATCGAGACGAGCAATGGCATCATCGACTCGTACCGCTCGCTGTGGAAAGAGCTCACCGGGTGGGAGTCATTCGACCGCTCAGAGCGCTGGCGCATCAATCAGCGGGTCGAGCGGCTCAACGACCTGGGCTTCGACATCGAAGAACTCGCCATCACGACAGCGGGCGACTCGACCCAAGTGCGCATTCGACCCAAGGTCGTCGACGCTGGGCACCACACTCGACGGCTGCTGCGCCTCACCGGCATCGACGCCGGAGAGAACCAGGCTCGTCGCCTGCTCAACGACCTCGACGCGTACGCTGCGCAGCACTACCCCGGGCGTGAAGCCGACGAAGAGGTCGTGGCCCATGAGTGGCTCGTGCGCGTGTTCGAACCGGTCGTGCGCGCGATTCCGCGCGACTTGCGCGGCAAGCTCGAAGGCCCTGAGGTCTTTCACCAGCTGCTCGATCACCGCTGGTACCTCTCGCAAGACCAGCAACGCTCAGTGCCGCTCGCCGAAGCTCTCAGCTCGTACATCGACACGATCTTGCGGCACCGTCGAGACGAAGCGACGGTGATCGCGCCGCAGACCGAGGCGATCTCGCTCCCCTCGCTCGACACGAGCGAGATCGAGATCGTCGATGACGGCACGGTTCCGGGCTCGTGGCGCGACAAGGTCTAGACGCGACGTAGCCCTACTGCGCCGTGAGCTAGGCGAGAATCGACACCGGGTTCTCGATGCGGGCCACGAACGCGGCGAGCCAGCGCGCCGCGAGCGTGCCATCCATGACGCGATGGTCTGCCGAGAGCGTCACCGTCATGATCGTGCCGACCTCGAGTGCACCGTCGACCACCACCGGCGCCTGCCGCGCCGCACCCACCGCGAGAATGCCCGCTTGAGGCGGGTTGATGATCGCGCTGAACTGCGGGGTGCCGAACATGCCGAGATTCGACACCGCGAAGCTGCCGCCCTCGATCTCGTGCTGCTTGAGCCCGCCCGAGCGCGCTCGCGCCGCGAGGTCGCCGATCGAGGCGGAGAGCGCCGAGACACTGAGCGACTCGACACCTCGCACGACCGGAGTCACGAGACCGTCGTCGAGCGAGACGGCGACGGCGACGTCCGCGCGGCGATGGCGCAGCATCCCCTCGTCAGTCCACGTGGTGTTGGCCTCGGGAACATCGATGAGCGCTGCCGCGACCGCCTTCACGACGAGGTCAGTCACCGAGATCTTGACGCCGTCGATCGCGTTGATCTCGCGACGCAGCTCGAGCAGTCGATCGACTCGGCAGTCTGCCGTGAGGTAGAAGTGCGGCACCGTGCTCTTCGACTCGGTGAGTCGGCGAGCGATCGCCGCGCGCATGCGCGAGATGGGAATGAGTTCGGCGTCGGTCGAGGGCGTGGCTGCGGGTGCCGTCGCCGGAGTCGCGGCCGGTGCGCTGGATGCTGCTGCCGGTGCCGCGAGCCCCTCGAGGTCGCGGCGCACGATGCGACCGCCGGGGCCTGAGCCCTGCACACTCGAGAGGTCGAGTCCGCGCTCACGCGCCAGGCGACGCACGAGCGGGCTCACGAACTGGCGAGCGCCGTCGTTCAGGGCAGAGGCGCCACCGGGTGCGGGTGCATTCTGTGCAGCGGGGACAGGTGCCGCGGGGGCAGGCGCAGCGGGGGCAGGCGAAGCGGGTGCTTCGGAGGTCGCAGGAACAGCGGCCTCTGGAGCCACCTCGGCCGCGGCCGCAGGAGCCTCGTCTGGCGCCTCATCGGAAGGTGCGGGAGAGGCAGGGGCCACCTCCCCCGCCTCCCCCACGATCGCGATCGGGGCGCCGACATCGACAGAGTCGCCCTCCCCGACGAGAAGCTGCAAAACGGTTCCCGAGGTCTCGGCGGCGTACTCGACGACGGCCTTCTCGGTCTCGATCTCGGCGAAAGGCTCACCCGCACTGATCGTGTCACCGGCGGCGACCAGCCACTTCTGCACGGCAGCCTCGGTGACGTTGGCGAGCACTTCGGGCATGCGGATCGTCGTGGCCATCAGGCTGCCCCTCCCGCGTTGCGCCGCACGATCTCGAGACCGGCGACGACTTCTTCGGTACGCGCGATCGCCGCGCGCTCGAGCACGCGCGAGATCGAGGGCGACGATTCCGTGCCCGTGACGCGCTGCACGGGCTGGTCGAGCCAGTCGAAGAAGCGACGTTGAATCTCGTCGGCCAGCCAGCCGCCATACGAGGTGCCGAGGGCTCCCTGCTCGACGATGAGCACCGCATTCGTCTTCTTGACGCTCGACTCGATGGTCGTCCAGTCGATCGAGGCGCGGTCGAGCCAGCGCAAGTCGATGAGCTCAGCATCCACGCCCGTCTGCTCGATCGCCTCGAGGCTGTGCTGCACCATCGAGAGGTAGCTGATGACGGTCACGTCGGCGCCCTCGCGACGCACCACGGCCGTGCCCGGCGGAATGATGTAGTCGAGATCGCCCGCGATCACCGTCGATGCCGAACCGTAGAGATCGACGTGCTCGATGACGAGCACGGGATCTTCGAGCGCAAGAGCCGCGTTCATAAGGCCGACATAGTCTTCGGCGGTCGACGGGGCGACGATGCGCCAGCCGGCGCTCGTGGCGAAGATGCCGGCCGGGTCCATGAGGTGCTGCGAGCCGTAGCCCGAGCCCATGGCGACCTTCGTGCGCAGCACGAGCGGCACGGGGTTGTCGCCGCCGAACATGTGGCGCGCCTTGCCCACCTGGTTGAAGACCTGGTCGGCGGCGACCCACATGAAGTCGGGGTACATGAACTCGACGACGGGACGGTAGCGGCCATCGAGCGCGAGCCCGCCGCCGAGACCCATGAACGCGTTCTCGCTGATGGGCGTGCCGAGCACGCGGTCAGGAAAGGCGTCGGCGAGGCCCTTCGTGGCGCCGTTCGTGCCGCCCTTGAGCCGGTGGATGTCTTCACCGAGCACCACGATGCGGTCATCCTCGGCCATCCGCCGCTCCATGACGCCTGCCACGGCGTCCACGAACTTCAGCTGCTCGCGCTCGCCCTCGGCCGTGCTTGGTTCGAGGGTGCGCAGCGCGTCGAGCTCGCTCGCGTCGCCGCGCACGCCCACGTTGACGAAGGCCGGTTCGGGCCACAGCTCGGGGCGGATGCGGCGGCGACCTTGCTTCTCGGGGTCTGCCTCGAGCAGTTCGGTGACGGCCGCATCCATGGCCGCGATCGCCTGCTCGCGCACGCGCGCGACGCCCGCCTCATCGATCTGGCCGAGCTTCTGCATCTCGCGCGCGACGCGGTCGAGCGGGTCGCGCTGCTTCCACTCCTGCTCTTCCTCTTTCGAGCGGTAGCCGAAAGCGCTGCCCGGGTACGGGCCGTTCTGGTGGAAGAAGCGGTAGACCTCGGCCTCGACGACGGCGGGGCCGCCACCCGAGCGCATGACCTCGGCTGCCTCTTGCATCGCGAGGTGCACGGCGAGCGGGTCCATACCGTCGACGCGCCACGACGGGATGCCAAAACCTTGGCCGCGCACCGAGAGGCGCGTGTCGGCGACGCTCTCCTCGATGCGCGTGGCGACCGCGTAGAGGTTGTTCTCGATGAAGAAGCAGACGGGCAGCTTCCACGCGGCGGCGAGGTTCATCGACTCGAGCACCGAGCCGATCTGTGCCGCGCCGTCGCCGAAGTAGTTGATGGTGAGGTCGGTCGTGCCGGCGCGCTTTTGCGCCCACGCGTTTCCGGTGGCCATCGGTGCACCACCGCCGACGATGGCGTTCGTTCCGAGCGCTCCGGCTTCGAACCATTGCAAGTGCATCGAGCCGCCGCGACCACGGCAATAGCCCTGGGCGAGCCCGAGAATCTCGGCGAGGGTCTTCTGCAGCACCTCTTGGATGCTCTCCGTCACGAGAGCGTCGAGTGCGAGCCCCTCGGGCGCGACGTGGGCGAGCGCCTTGGCGAGAAACTGGTGGTGGCCGCGGTGCGAGCCGTTGACGGCGTCGGTCGATCGCAGCGCGACAATCGAGCCAACCGCACCACCCTCTTGCCCGATCGACGAGTGTGCGGGGCCGTGCACGAGGCCTTCGCCAGCGAGGTCGAGCACGCGCTCTTCGAACGCCCGGATGAGATGCAGCTGCCCGAGCATCGTGGCCAGCAGCGCGGGGTCAGCGGCTTTCCAGTCGGCAGCGGTGGTCGTCAGTTCGACCCACTCGGCCTCGGTCTGCAAACGTCGTTGTTTCGCCATGCTGCACACAGTAGGCGAGATTGGATGCAATCTCAACAGAATTGTCGGGCATCCTTCGGCATCTAGGGGTTTCTGCCCTAGGATTGCATCCAGTCATCGCAACGAAGGGAGACGACCATGGCCCTGCCCGGCTTGCGCGGCACCGAGCACATCGGCTTCACGGTGCCCGATCTCGACGAGGCACATCGCTTCTTCGTCGATGTCATCGGCTGTGAGTACGTCTATACCCTCGGCCCCTTCGAACGGGACGACGACTGGATGCGTCAGCACTTGAGTGTGCATCCGCGATCGGTGATGCGCGAGCTGCGCTTCTACCGGTGCAAGTTCGGCCCCAACTTCGAGGTCTTCCAATGGGAGCCCGCCGACGGCCAGCAGGCACAACCACGCAATAGCGACATCGGCGGCCACCACTTGGCGTTCTATGTCGACGACCTCGACGCCGCGATCGAGTACCTGCGGGGGCACGGCGTGCACCTGTTGGGCGAGCCGACGGCGAGCCGCAATGCCAGTGAGGGCCAGCGCTGGCAGTACTTCTTGAGCCCCTGGGGCATGCAGTTCGAGCTCGTGAGCTTTCCGAATGGCAAGGCGTACGAGCGCGACAGCGCGGTGCGGCTCTGGGACCCCCGAAACCCCGCAGCATGAGCAGAGCGACGGCGGCACTCGAGGGCGACAGCACTGCGACCCGCGACGGCAACGCTAGCGCGCGCGTGGCCGACGCCTTGCGCGAGCAGATCATCCACGGCGAGTACCCGCCGGGGGCACGACTGCGGCAAGAAGAGATCGCTGAGCGCTTCGGCGCGAGCCGCGTGCCCGTGCGGGAAGCGCTCAAGTCGCTGGAAGCCGAGGGGCTCGTGACCCTCGTGGCGAATGCCGGCGCGTGGGTCTCGCGCCTGACCCTCGCCGAGTGCGAAGAGATCTACCAAACCCGCGAACGGCTCGAACCGCTCCTCTTGCGATACTCGGCGCCCGGTCTCGGCCCCGCCGACTACGACACGCTCGACAGCCTCGCCGAGCGGATGGCAGCGACGGAGGATGTCGCCGAGTTTCTCGCCCTCGATCGCGAGTTTCACATGACCAGCTACTCGGCGGCATCGACCCTCATGCTCGGCGATCTCGTCAATCGGCTCTGGAACACCACTCAGCCGTACCGCCGGGCGTACACGCTGCTCATCGACGTGCACAGCCAGCGCATCGTGCACGACGAGCATCACTTGCTCGTGACAGCACTGCGCGAGGGCGACCTCGAAAGCGCTGAACGCACGGTCGAGAGTCACATCCGGCGCACGCGCAGGCTGCTCTCCGGGCATCCCGAGATCTTCAGCGACACCACGACCGACCGACGCTAAACAGACAGACGATAGGGAGCACACCCATGGCGATCGCCGTCATTAACCCGACCACCGGCATCACCGAGCAGGAGTTCGCGGCGCATGACGCCGCCGAGGTTGAGCGCCGCATCGGGCTCGCCGAGAGCGCCGTGCGCGCCCTGCGCGACACCGATTTCGCACAGCGCGCCGAGTGGATGCTCGCCACCGCGTCGATTCTCGAAGCCGAGGTCGAGCAAGCCGCCGTCATGATGACGCGAGAAATGGGCAAGCCCATCGCGCAGTCTCGCGCTGAAGTGCTGAAGTGCGCCAAGAACATGCGGTTCTACGCGGCCAACGCTGAGCGTTTTCTCGCCGATGAGCCGCTCGACGACCCGAGTGCCGTCAACGCTAGTGCTGCCGGCGCGCGCTACGAGCCGCTCGGTGTCGTGCTCGCCGTCATGCCGTGGAACTACCCGCTGTGGCAGGTCATTCGCTTCGCGGCTCCGGCGCTCATGGCCGGCAACGCGGGCGTTCTCAAGCACGCGTCGAACGTGCCCGAATCGGCGCTGTACCTCGACACGCTCTTCACGCGAGGTGGCTTTCCCGAAGGCGCATTCACGACGCTGCTCATCGGCTCGCGCGAGGTCGAAGCGATCATCGCCGACCCGCGCATCAAGGCCGTCACGCTCACCGGCTCTGAGCCGGCGGGGCGCGCCGTCGGGTCACAGGCCGGCGCCGCCGTCAAGAAGGCCGTGCTCGAGCTGGGCGGCTCCGACCCGTTCATCGTGCTGCCGAGCGCCGATCTCGACGCTGCCGCGGCGATGGCCGTGACCGCGCGCACCATCAATAACGGGCAGTCGTGCGTTGCCGGCAAGCGCTTCATCGTGCACACCGACGTTTACGACCGCTTCGCGGAGTTGTTCGCCGAGAAGATGGCGGCGCTCGTGGTCGGCGACCCGATGGATGAGTCGGTGCAGGTCGGCCCGCTCGCGACGCGCAGTGGCCGCGATGAGCTCGCCGAGCTCGTTGACGATGCCGTGCAGCACGGCGCGACGGTGCTCACCGGCGGCTCTGCACCCGCGGGTGATGGTTGGTTCTACGCGCCCACGATCATCGCCGATCTGCCCGATGACACGCGACTGGTCATGGAGGAGGCGTTCGGGCCGGTCGCGACGCTCTACCGCGCATCGTCGGTCGATCACGCCGTCGCGATCGCGAATCAGACGACCTTCGGACTCAGTTCTGCGGTGTGGACGAACGACGATGCCGAGGCCGAACACGTCTCGCGCGAACTCGATGCGGGCGCGGTGTTCATCAACGGCATGACCGTCTCGTACCCCGAGCTGCCCTTCGGCGGCATCAAGGCGTCAGGCATCGGGCGAGAACTCGCGGCCGCGGGCATTCGCGAGTTCTGCAACCTCAAGACGGTCTGGAAGTCCTAGGTGCTCGCGCCATGGGCCGACCCCCGCTCCCTGTTCACTAGAATTGAACACAGTCTGACCTTGGAGGTTCGATCATGACGACCGTTGGATTCCTCGGCCTCGGCAACATGGGCTCTGCGATCGCCGGGCGCCTCATCGGCGCTGGCTACGAGGTGCTCGTCTGGAACCGCAACGCCGACGCGACGGCACCTCTCGTTGCGGCCGGGGCGACCGCGGTCGAGCATCCATCGCAGGCACTCAGCGCGCCGTACTCGTTCTCGATGCTCGCCAACGACGAAGCGGCGGCGGCGGTGCTGAGCGCGGAGAATCTCGCGGGAGGACCCGCACACCGCGTGCACGTCAACATGGCCTCGATCAGCGCCGACGCTGCCGACCGCCTGGCCGAGATCGCGAGCCTCGCCGGCGTGCAGTACGTCGCGTGCCCCGTGCTCGGGCGGCCCGCCGTGGCCGCAGAGGGCAAGCTCAACCTGCTGCTGGCCGGGCCCAGCGACGCGCTCGATGCAGTGGCGCCGATGCTCGAGCACTGCGGCGCGCGTCAGTGGCGTTTCGGAGACACCCCTCGTCAAGCCAACGCGGTGAAGATCGCTGTGAACTTCACCATCTTGCATGCCCTGCAAGCGATGGCCGAGTCGGTCACGCTCGTCGAAGGGCACGGGGTCGAAGCGACGACCTTCGTCGAGCTGCTGTCGAACAGCCTCTTTCCCGGCGCGGTGTACACGGGATACGGCTCCATGATCGCCGAGCGTCGGTACAGCCCCGCAGGGTTCGCGATGGAACTGGGCTTGAAAGATCTCGGTCTTGCCGAGCAATTGGCCGCCGAGGCTGACATCGTGCTGCCGACGGCAGGGCTGTTGCGCGAACGCTTCGAGAGCGCGCTCGCCGACAGCGAGCTCGCGACACTCGACTGGTCTGCTGTCGCCGAGGTCACGCGCCGGCGCTGAGCGTCTGCGCGAGCGTCAGCGTCAGCGTCAGCGTCAGCGTCAGGGCGTCGAACTCGACGGTGCCACCCGCGAGTCGGTGCGCATCGCCTTGAGCGCCTGCAGCACATCGACCGCAGACGAGATCGGCCGCGCATCGGCAGTCTCATCGTCGTGGCCCAAATCGCTCAGCGTCTGGTACGCCATTTCGCGTCGACCGATCACGAACCAAATGCCGCGGGCAGGCACGTCACCGTGATTGGTATAGAGGTGCGGACGTTGTGCATCGAAGCAGAACGAGTCGCCGGGGCAAAGATCGTAGGTCTCGAAGTCGAGCTTGAGCGTCAACGAGCCTTCCAGCAGCACGCCGTACTCGAGCGCGGCATGTCGCGTCATCTTGCCCTCGAGCGATGATGAACCGCCCGGCTGGTACGTCACGATCATCGGGTCGGCGACGGCCGACTCGCCGACCGCCAATCGCTCCCACGTGACACCGTTCTCCATCTCGATGACCGGGTTGTCATCGCGGCGCTGCACGACCGAGTCGCTGCGGATATCGCGAGCGCGGGCATCCGCCCCATCGATCGACGAGATCGTCGACGAGCCCAAGGGTGATGACGCGGCGCGGCTCGTGCCCATGAGCGCATCGAGGGAGATGCCCAAATGGTTGACGAGCGCGTAGAGCGTGCTCACTGAGGGCTGCGTCTTGCCGGTCTCCACTTGCGAGAGCAGACTCGCCGAGACACCGACCGCAGACGCCACTGCTCGCAGACTCAGTTTTCGGGCTTCGCGCTCGCGACGCAGCTCAGCTCCTACATCGAACTGCATGGTCGCACCTCTCGAATGCCGTCGAGTTCCCCTGCGGGCCCGTCAGGTCGTCAATGCCAGTGAACGTTCACCGGGTGTTCAGCATAACTGACGGCCTCGCTGCCGCCCCTGCGCACGCTGCTCAGCGGCCTCCGCGTCCATCGAAGGTGTTGAGGTGCGACTGAGAGTCGCGCAGCGTGCTGAGCTCGGCGCCCACGGCGTAGTAACGCTTGCCCGCAACGAGCAACTCTTCTGCCGGGAACTTGGTGATGACTTCGCACCCCGTCGCGGTCACGACGACCTCTTCCTCGATGCGAGCAGCCCCCCAACCGTCGGCAGAAGGCCAGTAGGTTTCCAGCGCGAAGACCATGCCCTCTTCGATGACCTCGGGGTGGTCGAACGACGTGAGGCGCGAGAAGATCGGCTTCTCCCAGATCGAGAGGCCAACGCCGTGCCCGTACTGCAGTGCGAAGGCGGCTTCTTCGTCCGCGAAGCCGAACTCTTCGGCCTTCGGCCAGACAGCGACGATGTCGGCGGTCGTGGCACCGGGCTTGACGAGAGCGATGGCGCGGTCCATGTATTCGCGCGCCCGCGTGTAGGCGTCTTTCTGCGCCGAGCTCGCCGAGCCGACCGCAAAGGTTCGGTAGTAGCACGTGCGGTAGCCGTTGTAGCTGTGCAGAATGTCGAAGAATGCCGGGTCTCCAGGGCGGATGAGCCGATCGCTGAACACGTGCGGGTGCGGCGAGCAGCGTTCGCCAGAGATCGCGTTGACGCCTTCGACGTACTCGGAACCGAGGTCGTAGAGCGTCTTCGCGACGAGGCCGACAGCCTCGTTCTCGCGCACGCCCGGCCGCAAGAAGTCATAGAGGTTCTCGTAGGCGGCGTCGACCATCGAGGCGGCCTGCGTGAGCAGGCGAATCTCGTCGTGGGTCTTGATGCGACGGGCCTCGAGGAAGATCTGCTGACCGTCGACGACCCGGATGCCCTCCTTCTGCAGCGCGAAAAGAATGGGCAGCTCAATCACATCGACACCGAGTGGCTGGTCGGCGACGCCGAACTTCTCAAGTTCACGCTTGATCTTGCGCGCAACCTCTTCAGCGATGCCGGCGTCAGGCGGGAAGGCCCCGCGCAGCGTCGAGATGCCGGCGCGCGCACCGCTTTCGAGGCGGGGCCGCTTGGCCCCCTCGTGGGGCGAGTGCGGGTCAGCATCCATTTCGGAGGTCGTGACGTCGAGCCACGGGTTGTAGAGCTTGTGGTGTTTCGCCGCCGAGCCGAAGTCCCACGAGATGGGGTCGGTGTTGCGCGTCAGCAAGCTGAACCGAATGAGCTTGTCCATGGCCCACGTGCCGATGTGGGTCGCCGTCATGTAGCGGATGTTGGCAAAGTCGAATGCGAGCAGGGCGCCGACATCGGAACGGTCGAGCTCAGCCTTGAGCTTCGCGAGACGGTCATCCCGCAACCGATCGAAATCGACGCGCGCTTCCCAGTCGACGCCGTTCATGCCGGTGGTTCCTGTGTTCTTCATGATCTCTACTTTCGTTGACAATGCCTCACAAGGAAAGGTCGGCGCCCCCGGGCCGACCCTGTCGCGCTAGTGCAGTCGGGACGTCACACGGCGTCGCCTCCAGGCAGCGATGATCGGAATGAGCGCGGCCAGGATCACGAAGATGCCCTGCAGCCAGTATTGCCACGAGAGTCCGAGAGAGAGGAAGCTCAGCGCGCTCGTGATCGTCTGCAGCAGGAGTCCTGCTGCGGCAACGGCGATCGCCGAGCCCGAGCCACCGAAGATGCTGGCACCCGCGATGACAATGGCCGTGACCGAGGTCAACGTCAGAGCTTGACCGGTGTTGGCATCGCCGATTCCGGTTCGCGTGTAGAGCACGAGGCCGGCGATGGCGGCCAGGATGCCCGCGCCGACGCTCGCGAGGAATCGCATGCGGTCGACGCTCACGCCCATGCGGTTGGCCTTGACCGGGTCTGAGCCCGCGGCACGCAGACCACGACCGAGCGTTGTGCGCTCGATGGTCCACCACAGCAGCACAGCGATGACCACAGCGATCATGAGCACCACCGGTACTCCGGCGATGACGAGGCCGACCGCCGCCATGATGTCTCCGGTCGCCGAGCCGCCCGGGGCAGGACGCAGCACTTGCGCGATGCCGACGACGGCGATCGATGTCACGAGGGTGGCGATCACCGGAGGGAGCGAGAGCCGGGTGACGAGTAATCCGTTGATGACACCCACCACGAGACCACCGACGATCGCGAGCGCCACACCGAGTGCGAAGAGGCCCGGCCCGCCCTGACCGAAATACGAGAGCACGACCGTCGCGAGGGCGACGACCGAACCGATGCTGAGGTCGATACCGCCCGTCATGACGACGAGAAGTTGCGCGAGGCCGACGAGGATGATGACCGATGCGGCGGCGAGCAGTTGACTGAGATTGAGCGGACTCAGGAAGGCCGACGACACGAGCGAGGTGGTCACGCTGAGAGTGAGAGCGAGTGCCAGCAGAATGGTGGCCTGCGTGCCGCCGGGGCCGAGAGGCAGGCGCCGCTTGCGCAGCCCACTCTCAGCAGAGATCGTCGTCGACTCGGAGGTGTCGGTGGAGAGCACCGCGGCGCCGGTGATGGCGCGCTCGGTGACGTCATCACCATTGAGAACGGTCTGCACTCGACCGCGTGAGAAGACCACCACCCGGTCGCACAGGCCCTCGAGCTCGACCGCGTCGGTCGAGAGCACGATGACGACGACGCCCGAGTTCGCCATGGCGCGCAAGAAGGCGTAGATCTCGACCCGGGCTCCGGCGTCGACGCCTTGAGTGGGGTCTTCAACGAGCAACACCTTCGGGTCGCCGAGGCGAGCGCGCGCGAGCAGAACTTTCTGCTGGCTTCCGCCAGAAAGAGCGACGATCGGCGTCTCGAGGTGGGGCGTCTTGACCGCGAGCCCGCCAATGGCGGTTCGGGTCAGGGCGTACTCCTTCGAGCGGTTCACGATGCCGAACGGCATCGCTTCGCCAAGATTGGGCGCCACGATGTTCTCGCGAATCGTCATCTTGCCGAACATGGCTTCGCCGATGCGGTCGCCAGGCAAGTAGACAATGCCCGCCTTCTTCGCGGCGCGGGGCGACCTCGGCGTGACGTCACGCTCACCCAGGGTCACGGTGCCGTTGGCGAGAGAGTGGCCGCCCAGGGCTCGCAGCACTTCGCGCTGACCGTTGCCCTCGACTCCGGCAAGACCAATGATCTCTCTGGGGCGAGCACTAAAGCTGACGTCGGTGAAGTGGGCAGAATTGATCGTGGAGACCGTGAACGCGTTCGGAGTGTCGTCCTCCACTGAAGCCTTGTCGGGAAATGTCGTTTCGAGCGAGCGGCCCACGATGAGCTCAACAATTTGCTCTTCGGTGTAGTCGGCCACGAGTCCGCGCCCCACGACGCGGCCGTCGCGCAGAACTGTCAGGTCGGTCGCAATCTCGACCACTTCGGGAATGCGGTGGGTGATGTAGACGATGGCCGTACCGGTGCCGAGCAACTCTTCGATGCGATCGAATAGCCAGCGCGTTTCTTCGGGGCCGAGAGCCTCAGTGGGTTCGTCGAGCACAAGCACGCGCGGGTCACTCGCGAGCGCCGCGGCAATCTCGACCAAGTGCGCATCCCGCAGCGACAACTGAGAGACGAGAGCGTTCGGGTTGACCTTGAGCCCGAGCTTCGTGAAGTGCGACGAGAGCCAGGCGCTGGCCTCGCGGCGCGCAGGCCGCTTCGACTCGGGCAGCAGCAGCAAGACGGCGTCGAGCACCGAGAGCGCGGGCGCGAGAGCGGGAGTCTGATAAACGATCGCGAGGCCGCTTTCGCGAGCGTCGCGCGGGTACATGCGAGGGAGATCTTCGCCGGCGAGGCCGATCATGCCTGCATCAGGCACGACCGACCCCGCGGCGATTCCGACGAGCGTGGACTTGCCCGCTCCGTTCTCTCCGAGGATCGCGTGGACCTGCCCCGGGGCAACGCTGACACTGACATCGTCGAGTGCGCGAACCCCCGGATAGATCTTGGTGATACCGGTGAGAGTGAGTGCGGAGTCCATGGTCATCGGTTCTTTCGGGTTAGTTGAACAGCGCGGCGATCTCGTCGGGTGTGAGGAACGTCGACGGCGTCGCGTCCGGCGGCGCGTCCGGCAGGCACGCGTCAGCAGGAAGGACCGATCCGGGTGCGGTACCCGTCGAGTCCTCGTAGATGGCCAGCTCGTAGATCGAGGGCTCGGGGTTCGAGCCGCCGTAGTACGCCGCGACGGCCTTGCGCAGGGCAACGCGACCGATCCAGGTGCGCGACGAGACCGTGGCGAGCTCGTACGACGGGTTCGTCTCCTTGAGAGCCTCGAAGTTGCAGCTCAACGAGTTGTCGTCGGTGGTCGCCAGCAGCGGCAGCGAGAGACCCGCTGCCTCGTAGGCCCGGATGACGCCGCTCGCGGCTGCGCCGTAGTCAGCGATGATGGCGTCGATCTGCGAGTTCTGCGAGAGCAGACCGGCCATCGCCTGCTGCGCCTGCGCCGGGTCCCAGTTGGTCACGACGGGCTCGGGGGTCAGCAAAGTGATCTGCGGGTTGTCCGCGAGCACCTCCTGCAGACCGGCGAACTCCTGCGTCGACACGAGCGCGCCCGCAGGGCCACCGAGGAAGACGAGGTTGCCGCCCTCCTCACCCAGCTGGTCGACGATCCACTCGGCCTTCGAGATGCCGACGAACTTCGGGTCTTGGTCGGCGTAGTCGAGGTAGTCGACACCGGCCTGGCCCTGCGGGTCGGACGCGAAGTTGATGACGATCGATCCGGCCTGCGTGGCTTGACGGATGGCGGGCAGGTGAGCTTCACCGGGCCCAGCGTCGGGGATGACCAGGATGACGTCGGTGCCCTTCGCCGCGAGGCTCGTGATGCCGCTCGTCGTCGTCTCGAGGTCGAACAGTCCAGCGACGAACTCGACGCTCTCGATGAGCGGGCACTTCGCCGCTTCGCTTTCGATCTCGGCCAGCACGGTCTTCGACCAGCTGTTGGTGCCGATACCGTCGACGACACCGACCGTGATCGGGTCGCCCTCGGCAGGGCAGACGTCGTCCATCGAGATGAACTGGTCGACCGTGCCGACCGAGCCCGCGGCGATGTCGGCCTGGAGGTTGTTGGCG
Organism: Actinomycetota bacterium; assembly: GCA_005777405.1. Classification (GTDB taxonomy): domain Bacteria; phylum Actinomycetota; class Actinomycetes; order Actinomycetales; family Microbacteriaceae; genus Microcella. The sequence continues at coordinate 13,829 of SXMH01000189.1, read as the reverse complement.
ACGTCGCCGTCGCTGGGGGCCTCGGCGTTGGTCGACGAGCATCCTGCCAGGATGATCGCGGCCACCGCGGCGGCAGATGCCACCGGGATAAGCCTCTTGCCCAGGGTGAACGTACTCATGGCACACTCCTCGTTGAGTTCGATGGTGCTAGGGATGGGTGGTGCTTCTCGATCGGAACAGGCTCTTGAGCCGTCCGGTGTTGCCGCCCAGCTGAAGCTGGGCAACGATCCCGACGCCGATAATGAGCGCCTGGACGATGTTCTGCACTGCGGTTGCCTGCGTGAAGGTTTGAACGAGCTGGCTGAGCTGTGCGAGGAAGAGGGCGCCGAGGGCGGTGCCCACGATGCTGCCGCGGCCACCCGTGAGGGCGGTGCCGCCGAGCACGACGGCCGCGATGGAGGGAAGTAGGTAGTCGTTGCCGGCCGTCAGCGTCGGCGACCTCAGCAGGCCTGCGAGCAGCACTCCACCCGCGGCCGCGAGCGCCGTCGACAACCAATAGGCCGAGATGATGTACCCGGGCGCGGCGATGCCGATGTTGGATGCGCTGCGCGGGTTCTCACCGACGAGCTCGAATCGACGACCCACGCGGGTGCCTTTGAGCACGGCGTGTACCGCGATGACGATCGCGAGAGCGAACCACGCGAGAACAGGCACGCCTGCCACCCTCGTGAGGGCGAAGGTGCTGAGTTCGTCAGTCGTCTGGGCATTGAAGCCGCCCGAGATCGCCTGCACCGCACCGATCATGAGGGCATTGCTCGCGATCGTGACCACGAGTGGTGGCAGGCCGAAGACCGCCACGACGACACCACTCAACAATCCGAAGAGTGACGTCGCCACGATGGCCACCACGATCGCCGTGCCGAGACCCCAGTCTTGGTCGGAGCCGTATTTTGCCACGATGAGGGCGCTCAGGGTGATCGCTCCAGGAACGGAGAGGTCGAGTCCGCCCTGCTGAATCACGAGCGTCTGACCGATCGCGACGATCGCCGTCAGCGCAGCGAAGGGGAGCATCGAGACGATCGCCGTCTCACTGACGCTGCCCAGTGCGATGAGCGGGCTGACGGCGAACAGCGCGATGACGGCGACGAACGCGCGCGAGCCAGGCCACGACCAGATGGTGCGACCGAGCGACGGGCGATCCATGATCTCCGGTCGGCCCTGCGGGCGTTCTTGCACTGTCGACACGATCGTCAGCCCTGCGTCGCGAGCTCGGGGTGCCAGGTGCCGTCGAGCTTGGCCTCGGGCATCTCGCCGACGATGTAGTCACGCGACGCCTCGGCGCGGGCCTTGAGCGCCGCGATGTCGACACCGACGAGCTGGCCGTCTTTCTTGACCTGGCGGCCCTGCACGAAGATGTCGCGCACGAGGCCGGGGTGGGCCGAGTAGACGACAGCGCCGATCGGGTTGTTCATGGGCGTGAGGGCGAGCGAGCGGTCGTCGAGCACGACGATGTCGGCCGCCTTCCCCACCTCGAGCGAGCCGGTGCGGTGCGCGAGCCCCGCCGCGTGAGCGCCGTCGATCGTCGCAAAGCGAATGACCTCGGTGACGCTGAGCCCGATGCGCTCGAGCACCTCACCGGTGTCGACGCTCGGCGCGTTCTCAAGCGCACGCTGCATGCCGATGGCCGTGCGCATGGTGCCGAACATGTCGCCGCCGTTCGAGCTGCAGACATCGATCGAGAAGGTGGGGCGGATGCCCGCCTTGAGCAGGCGGCCTGTGGCAGGGAAGCCGTGGCCCATCTGCATTTCGACGTCGGGCGAGACCGATGCGGTGCCGCCGGAATCAGCGATCATCTGCAGTTCGTCATCACCGAGCGTGCAGCAGTGCACGTACGTGGTGCGGTCAGACAGGAGGCCTTCTTCCTTGAGCTTGCGGATCGGCCCCGACTTGCCCCAGTAGCCGTCACCGACGTGCATCGTGACGCGCAGGTCGAGATCTTTGGCGAGCTGGAAATCGTGGGTGTTCACCGCCGGGACGACGAACTGCGGGCCACGCAGCGCGAGCGCCATGGTCACGAGTTGGTCGTCCGAGCTGAAGTACTGGTCGCGCACGCGGCGGGCATCCTCCGCGGGGTGGTTGTTCTCCGAGGGAAGAGCACCCCACTGCTGGGCTCCACCGCCGTGCGCGAAGACCGCGCGCATTCCCGTGTCCATGAGCGCTTGCACGGCGGCATCCGCGTGCGCCGGAGTCGCGAGGTTGTGCGACCAGTCGACGAGCGTCGTGATGCCCGAGTCGAGCGCCTCGAGAGCTCCGAGGTAGTTGCCGGTGTAGGTGTCTTCGGGGCGGAAGTACTTGCTCAGCCCGGTGTGGAGTCCGGCGAGGTACTCCGTAAGCGACCAGTCAGAGGCCACGTGCCGCACGACCGACTGCCAGGTGTGACGGTGCGTGTCGACGAAACCCGGGTGCACGATGCGACCAGTGACGTCGATGACGTGAGCATCGCCGGCTTCGAGGTTCTGCCCGATGGCTTCGATGTTGCCGTCGGTGCCGATGAGAATGTCCGTCGCGGTGAGGACCTCACCGGCCCGGGCCGAAGTGATCACGGTGCCGCCGCGCAGCAGGGTTCGGGTGCTCATGTCGTCGTTGACTCCTGATTCGGGCAGTCCGCCGCCCGGGGCGCCGCACTGCGTCGTGGTGTACAGCCGTCATAGTAGGAGTGGCACTGAACGCTCGTCAAGCGAGACTTACCTTTTTGTTCATCTTGATTGAACATCAGGTGTCGTTCGCCGCGAACAGTGCCTTCCCGCTGCTACGCGCGCTCGCGGTAGAGCGGAATGTCGATGGGCGGCTGGGGGATGAATCCGCCGTGACGCTCCATCTGGTCGTAGAGGTACTCGTGCGACTCATCGAGAGTGCGCAGCGATCCGGGCAGGTCGACGTGCACGAGCACGCCTCCTCGCTTCACGACCTTTCCGTCGACGAGCACGGTGTCGACGCACCCGGCGTGCGCTTGCGCGATGATCGCGCCTGCCGGATCGTGACGGTTCCACCCCGCCTGGCTGATGCCGCCCATCTCGAGCAGCACGATGTCGGCACGCTTGCCCGGCGTCAGCGAGCCCACAACATCTCCGACCCCGGCCGCGTGCGCGCCGTTGATGGTCAACCAGCGCAGGGCATCCCGCGTGGTCCACGACATCGTCTGTGGCGCGACCCACTGCTGGTACCCCGGTTCGTCGGCGCGGTAGCGGCTGGCCTGCAGCACGAGGCGGGCGTGCGAGATCATGTCGCCGCTGTCACCGCTCACGCAGTCGATGCCGAGGCTCGGCCCCGGCGTGTGCCGCGTGACCTCGGCGATGGCCGGGTAGCCCATGCCCATCTGCATCTCAGTCTCGGCGCAGACCGAGACCATCGTGCCGGTGCCCTCGAGCATCCTCCACTCGTCGTCGGTGTTGAACGTGCAGTGCACGAGCAGCAGATCATCGCCCAGCAGGGAGTTCTCGTGCAGCACCTCGACGTCTTTGAACAGCTGCCGCACCATCACCTGGTTCGCGTGCATCGTGATGCGCGCACCCAGCTCTCGCGCGAGCGCGAACTCGGCCTGCACGGTGGCGACGGGTGCGATGGCCAGCTCCTGCGGGGCGATGCCGAAACGCAGCAGCCCGTCTGACGAGAAGTATTCGTCGCGGATGCTCCGCGCGAGCCGCGCCCGAGTCTCAAGATCAGCGGGGTCGGAGTCGCCGGTCGACCCGCCCTTGCTCTCGCTCCACGTGTTGCTCGTAATGGGGGTCAGACCGTGCCCGTAGAGCCCGCGGATGCCAGCATCGCGCAGACCGGTGACGGCGGCATGCGCGCAGTCGGGATCAAGGATGTTGTGGCAGTAGTCGACGAGTGACGTGACACCGCAGTTGAGCGCGTCGAGCGCTCCCGCGTAGTTGCCGGCGTACATGTCGTCAGCCCGATAGCGCGGTGCCATTTGCAGGCGGATGCCCCTGAGATAGTCGGGAATGTTGCCATCAGCGAGGATGCCCCGCAGCGCGGTCTGCCACGTGTGCCGGTGCGTGTCGACCATGCCCGGCATCGCGATCATCGTCGAGGCGTCGATGATCTCGGCGTCGGAGACGTCGAGCGTCGGCGCGACGGCAACGATGACGCCGTTCTCGATGAGGATGTCACCACGAGGGAGATCTCCGATGGCGTCATCCATCGACACGATCGCGGCCTGCCTGATGAGAGTGCGCATGATTTAGCTCCTGGAGTGTCGGGCCGCGCGGGGCGCGGTAATCGAAGGATCGATGAGGGTCTTGATGCGTGACGACGAGCCCGTGCGAATGGGTTCGAGCCCGTCGCTCACTGCCTGGTCGAGCGGGATCACCAGCGGGGCGATGTCGCTCCAGTCATCGCGCGTCGCCAGCAGTTCGACGGCGCGCGGTAGATCGGCGGCGAACACGTGCGCGTTCGTGCCGACGATCGTGTACTCCCGCACGGTCCACTGAGCGAGGGGCACGCTGACGTCGTCGCGCTGAATGCCCACGGGCACGATGGTTGATCCGGGTCGAGCCGCCGCGAGGACCGAGTCGAGCCCGGGCTTGCTACCGCTCACTTCGAACAGCACATCGGGGTTGAGCCCCAAGCTCTCGATGCGGTCGGAGAGCGAGCCCTCTCGGGCGTTCATCACGTGATCGGCACCGAGCCGCAGCGCGAGCTCGAGGCGATCGGGATCGAGGTCGACCACGAGCACTCGTGAGGCCACCGCCGCAGCGGCCACCGTCAGAAACGCGCCGATGCCTCCGACTCCCACGATGACCGCGTCATCTCCCTCGCGCAGTCCGCTGCGTCGAACAGCATGCACAGCGATCGACATCGGCTGGGCGAGGCCCAGAGTGTCGAGTGGCAAGCCGGAGTCAGTGACGTCGAGAAGAATGGATGCTGGCACCACGGTGTACTCGGCGAGACCACCGTTGATCTGCAAGCCTGCGGTGCGGTAGTCGACGCACAAGTTGGTGCGGCCTTGCGAGCACGGGCGGCATGCGCCGCACGAGATTCCGGCGCCGCTCACCACGAGTGAGCCGGGCCTCAGCGTCGTGACACCGTCGCCGACCGACTCGACGACTCCCGCGAACTCATGGCCGAGCACTACCGGGGGCGAGGTGAGTATGGGGCCGTGGTCGAACTCTGCGGCGTCGCTGCCGCACACGCCGCAGACGGCCACGCGCACCACCACCTCGCCTGGCCCAGCCGCAGGCTCGGGCAGAGTCTCCACACTGGCGTCGTTCGCGCCGCGGAAGACGAGTGCCTTCATCGTGCACCTGCGCCGCTGGGTGACGGCGTGAGGCTCGTCACCTCGGCATGCCCGAGGAGGGCTCGACGGGTCTTCTGGCACTCGCTAGTGTTCACGCTGACTCTCCTTTGAGTTTCAGCCATACTTTACACACGAGGTCCAGCGCCGCAAGATGCGGGCCAAATCAGACACCAGCTCTCGAAAAACTCGGACACAAGCCCGAAATCGTTCGTCAACACTGAACACTCGTCGCGATGGAGAGTCGCGCACCCTGAGCAAGGAGGCTCACTATGACCCCACCCCGCATCGCCGTTCTCGGCACGGGCGCCCAAGGCGCAGGAATCGGGGCAGACCTCATTCGCGCTGGCCACGACGTGACGCTCATCGAGCAGTGGCCAGCGCACGTCAGCGCTATGCGCGAGCGCGGCATCGAGGTGCGCCTGCCGCTCGAGACCGTCGTGACGCCGGCGCAGCCGTTGCACCTGTGCGAGGTCGCGACACTGCGCGAGTCCTTCGACATCGTCTTTGTGCTTGTGAAGGCCTATGACACTCGCTGGGCAGTCGAACTCATCAGTCCGCTGCTCGCCCACGACGGCGTCGTGGTCGGAGTGCAGAACGGCATGACGATGAGCGACATCGCCGACGTGGTGGGGTCACACCGCACGCTCGGGGCCGTCATTGAAATGGCCTCCAACATGTTCGACCCCGGCATCGTCACGCGCCAGAACGCGCCAGCAGACTCCTGGTTCGCCGTCGGCGGCGTCGACCCGGCGGCCCACGCGCGCGCCGCCGAGGTACGCGACATCATGAGCTGCACGGGCACGGTCGAGGTTTCCGATGACATCCGTTCGTCGAAGTGGATGAAGCTCGTGGCCAATGCTGGCGAGCTCGTTCCCTCCGCCATTCTCGATCTGCCACTTGCCGAGGCGGTGCGACTGCCAGGAGTGCACGATTTCATGATCGCGTGCGGCGCTGAGGCCGCTCGCGCAGCTCTCGCAGACGGCTCCCGGCTCGTCAGCATCTTCGGCCTCAGCGACAGCGAGCTCACTGATCCCGACTCGTATGCTGGCCGGCTGCTCGGCGAGGTTCTCGACAAGTATTCGCTGCCCGACACGCGCACGACCGTGCTGCAGGACTGGATGAAAGGACGACGCTCGGAGTACCGCGAGCTCAACGGGCTCGTCGTCGACGTGCTGCACCGGGCAGGGCAGGATGCACCGATCAACGCTCGCGTCGTCGGGCTCGCCGAACGCATCGAACGCGGCGAGCTCGAGAGGGGCATCCACCTGCTTGATGCTCTTCTCGCCAGTGAGGCATCGTGACCGGCGCGCCACGCCCGCTGCGCGTGGCCGTTCTCGGAGCGGGCGCCAACGGCGGGGGCATAGGCGCAGACCTCGCGCGGGCCGGCGTCGACGTCACGCTCATCGAGCAGTGGCCCGCGCACGTCGAGGCGATTCGCCGCGAAGGCCTGCGGGTGGTGATGCCCGACCGCGAGACCGTCACGCCGATAGCGACGCTCCATGTGAACGACGTCGCGACTCTGCGCGAGCCGTTCGACATCGTGTTCATGCTCATGAAGGCCTATGACGCTCGATGGGCAGCGCGACTCATCGAGCCGGTGCTCGCTCGCGACGGGCTGCTCATCGGCGTGCAGAACGGCATGACAGCCGCGACGATTGCCGAGGTTGTGGGCGAACACCGCACGCTCGGGTGCGTCATCGAGGTTTCAGGCGAGATGGATGAGCCGGGCGTCGTCATGCGCCACACTCCGCCGGAGCGGTCGTGGTTCGCACTCGGTGCACTGTCGGGAGGCGGTCACCCCCGCCTCGCCGATGCTGTCGCGACCCTCAGCCATGCCGGCAGCGTTGAGATCATCGACGACATCCTGTCGGCGAAGTGGATGAAGCTCGTCAGCAATTGCACGACTCTTGTGTCGACTGCGGCGCTCGGCTTACCGATGATCGCCGCGCGCGACACTCCAGGAATGCGCGAACTCATGGTGCGCGCGGGCAACGAGGCACTCGCGGTGGGGGTGCGCGACGGCCGACAGGTCTTGCCGATCTTCGGCCTCGGCCCCGATGACGTCGCGAGTCAACACACGCTCGTCGATGTGCTGCTGGATGCTCTCTATGCGGGCTTCGTGCTGCCCACCACCACGACCACCGTCTTGCACGACTGGCGCAAGGGCCGTCGCAGTGAAGCCGAACAGCTCAACGGCTTCGTCACTCGCCGCGGAGCCGAACTCGGCATCGAGACTCCCGCCAACGACGCTCTCATCGAGGTAGCCCGCCGCATCGAGCGCGGCGAGCTCGAACCTCGACCCGAGAACGCTGCACTGCTGCAGTCTCTCGCGGGCTGAAGCACTCATGCCGAACGGGGCGCGCTCTGCCCGGCGCGCCCCGTTCGGAGTCTGGCGAGAGTGCCCCTACTTCTCCTCGTCGAGGTACGTGTAGGGGTTGGCGATGGGCTCGTCCTCGGGCAGAGCGGGGTTCATCCACTCGGCCCACGCCTCTTCACCGAGTTCTCCGCGCACGTGCTCGACCGAGGCCGCGACGCGGTCCGCGATCGGCTTGAGCGGCAGTCCGATGCGAGTGCCCTCGTACTTCACGACCTTGCCGTTGACCACGACGGTGTGCACGTCAGCCGTGCCTGCCTGGTAGACGACGTGCGCGTAGGGGTTGAGGATCGGCGTCATCGCGGGCGACTCGTCGTTCTTCAACAGCACGAGGTCAGCTTTCTTGCCGACGGTGATCGACCCAATCGTGTCGGCCATGCCGAGGGTGTGTGCGCCGCCCATGGTGGCCTGCCACACGGCGTCCTCCGCCTTCATCCGGTTGACGTTGACGGTCTCGCCCTTGTTGTGGGCTTCGAGGTGGTCGCGCGAACGGAACGAGCTCAAGGTCGCACGCATCGCCGAGAAGAAGTCGGCGCTCCACCACACACTCGTGTCCATCGACAGCGAGGCGGTGATGCCGTACTTCTTCGCGACCCATGCCGAGGGGTACCCCTGGCCGGCGCTCTGCTCGCTCTCGGTGGCGATGGAGATGGTGCCGCCCGTCGCCGCGATCTTGTGATAGCTGTCGGCACCGAGTGAACTCGCGTGCACGTACGTGACGGTGTCATCCATGAACCCGTGCTGGTACATCAGCTCGATGTTCGGGTCACCGTTGACGCCCCACACTCCAGCGTGCGTGCTGACGCGCAAGCCCAGCTCACGCGCGGCCTCGAACGCGCCCTTCTCGTGGAAGTCGGGGCCCGAGTTGACGTCGAACGCCACCTGGAGTCCCATCATGTCGTCGGCCTTGAAGTTCTTCACCCACGACTGGAATCCAGGCTCGTTCATCCACTCCCACGGAGCACCGAGGTAGTTGCCGTAGGCGAGCACGAAACGACCGGGGATGCTGCGGAGAGCCTCCACCGCGGCGTCGGCATAGTCGGGAGTGCGCAGCGCGTGCGACCAGTCGACGGTCGTCGTGACCCCCTCATCGATCGACTCGAGGGCGCTCAACTGGTTTCCCGCGGCGATGTCTTCGGCACGGAAGACATGGCCCCACGTCAGGTAGTAGAAGACGAAGTACTGGCTCAGCGCCCAGTCGCCTCCGTACCCGCGCAGAGCGGTCTGCCACATGTGGCGGTGGGTGTCGATCATGCCGGGCATGAGGATTCCGCCTCGAGCATCGATCTCGAGCGTGCCCGCTGGCACCTCAAGCGAGTGCCCGACCGCGGCGATGGTGTCGTCGGTGATGAGCACATCGGCGTTCTCGAGAACGCCCGCCGAATCGACCGTGATGACCGTCGCATTTCGAAAGACGACGGGCCGGCCTGGCGTGAAATCGTCGGCGCGGGGTGCGACGGCGTCGGTCATGAGTTCCTCCTCGTTGAGCAATTCCATGGTCGTGCTTTTCAGTAAAGGTGTACGCCTCTGTACAGCCTGGGTGAAATGATAGGTCGATGCGACAGCATATTTCTAGTGCCGTCGTCGAGATCTCCGCGAGAGCCCTACGTCAGGCGCCAGCCGCGATCAACGTTGAGGCTCGTGCCGGAGACGCCGCGGTTGTCGAGCAAGAACATCGTCGCCCCAACGATGTCTGCCATCGTCGCGAGCTTGCCGCCCGGGGTGCGCGACTCGTAGCCCTCGAGCACTGCCGCTGGCTTGTCCGCCCAGAAGGGGCTATCGCCGATGATGCCGGGGTGCAGGCCGTTGACGCGCATGGGCGCGAGCTCGAGCGCCATCGAGTGCACGAGTCCCTCGACTCCGCCATTGATCGTCGCGACCGTGGTCGAACCGGGGTACGGAGCGTCTTTCGCTCTGCCGCCGAAGAGCACGATCCCGGTGTCGACCGTGGGTTCGAGCCGATCGAGCAAGGCGTGCACCGTCTCGGTGTAGCCGACGAGCTTGAGAGTGACGAGTCGGCGTGCTCGAGCGATGTCGTACTCTCGCACCGTATTGGCGTCGCGTTCGATCGCCGCGAGCACGAGTCCGTCGACCCTGTCTAAGGGTGCGAGGCTCGAGGCGATCGTCTCGGGTTCAGAGATGTCGACGGCGAGGCCCATTGCACCGTCGCCGATTTCCGCTGCGATGTCTCGCGCTCGCTGCTCGTCACGACCGGTCAAGATGACTCGGTCTCCCCGGGCAACGACTTCCTTGGCGATCTCACGACCAATACCTGATGTGCCGCCGATGACGACGATGGTGCGCTGTGCCACTGCTCCTCCTTGAGCCTGGTGATGGTGACGAACGTTGCAGAACCGACTAGTCGGCCGCGAGCTTGTCGGTGAGGTAGGTCCAGTCGCGCGCGAAGCGGTACGCGTGCCGCGCTGGCATTTGCGGTGACTGGGTCTCGAGCCAACGCACAGGAGCACCCACGGCGCGGAACGAGTGCACGCAGCCGACGCCTGCCCACGCGATGTCGCCAGGCTTCATGCGCACCTCGTGGCCGTCGAACGTCGCGTCGACCTCGCCGTCCATGATGAGGTAGGCCTCTTCGAGGGGGTGATCGTGCGGGCCCGCGACGCCGTCAGGTTCGTACTGCACCATGAACATGGTGTGCAGCACCGAGCCGAGATCGCTGTCGACCATCATCTTGAGCGAGATGCCGCTGTAGACCAGCAGCGCCGTGCGCATGCTCGCCGACTGGGCCAGCAACTCTTGCGATTGCTTGCCGGGGTTCATCTGCTCGGTGGTGATGGCGCCGAACGAGCGAGTGCGGGGGTCGCGAGCATCCACTCGCACTGGTGTGCCGGGCTCGATATCAGCGACGCGATAGGTGTCTGAGTGGTGCTGCACCCGCGGCGGCGGCGAATAGATATCGCTCCACACCGCAACGGCGTCGCCGACGCTGTGCCATGAATGGGGAACTCCGAGCGGGATGACGCCGTAGTCACCGGCGACGAGGTGCACCGTTGCTTCTGGTGTCACGAGCAGCACCTCACCCTCCACGAGGTGGAACGACTCCTCGAAGGAATGCACGTGGGTGGGAACAGTGCCGCCCGGCTCGAGACGCGACATCCCGAAATCGGTGTGCGCCGCTCCGTCGTCGAATCCCACGGCGCACCAGCGGGTGTATCCGTGGGAGTCAGGTGCGAGTGCGCCAGGCTCTCGGTAGTCCGCCTCTTCTGCGGATCTCACCACGTAGCGGTTTGTCATCGTCGACTCCTCGAGGGTGTGCACACGACCGTCGTCGCGTTAAGCCTTGGTGAACGTAGTCAATGCGATCGCATGCACTCTGTCAAGAGGATGCGTGTGTGTCGATGAGCAAGGGAGCGTTGTCCGGTGAGGGAACGAGCTCGCCACGCTCGACGCGTTGCGCCAAGCGCAGCACCGCTTCGTTGACGGGAGCCTGCCCTCCTCGTTCGGCTCGCATCGCCACGATGTAGCCGCTGAACGCATCAAGTTCGGCGCGTCGGCCCTTTTCCCAGTCCTGCAGCACGGCTACGCGGGTGTCGGGTTGCGAGAAGTGAGACAGCACGCGATCGAGCAGGTCGAGTGCGTACTGATCGGAATCGGGCACGTCGTCGGCGGCGATACCCAGAGACGGCTGCATGGCGATGCCGAGGTCGATTGCCAGCGCGTACGCCTCGCCGGACATCGCATCCATGACCGGCCGCACGCCCGGGTACTGTGCCGCCGCAAGCAGCGGCAAGCCAAGGATGCCCGAGGGCAACATCTCGGGAATGTTGGCGATGAGCTTCATCCACTTCGCAGCGCGAATATCGTCGACGACCTCGACGTGCGCCGCGTGACGCAGCACTGCCGCTACCTGCTCGAGACGCTCCGTTCGAGCGCCGTGCAGCGTGCCGACAGCGAACCACGTGTCTGCAGCACTCACCTGCCGCGTGACGACCCCGGGCTCCCACATGTTGGCGGCAATGCCCAGCACACAGCCGATCGTGCGCTCCGCGCCGACGACGTCGGCGACGGCATCGATCGTCATGCCGTTCTGGAGCCCCACGAACACACCGTCGTCGCGCAGGAGCGGCAGCATGAGTTCCGCGACCCATCGTGTGTCGTAGGTCTTGACCGACGTGAACACGATGTCGAAAGGCGTGCGCAGCTCGGCGACCTGACACAGGTGCAGCGCTGGCACAGGGGTCACTCGGGTCTCGGTGGGCAGGTGCACCGTCAACCCGCGCTCGCGCATGGCGTCAACGTGCGATGGCCATTGGTCGATCGCCGTGACATCGAGCCCTGCGGCGATGAGATCAGCGGCGACGGAGGCGCCCACTGCACCCGTGCCGACGATGGCGATGCGCAGTCCACTGAGATCCATGCGTCCTCCTCGACGTTCACTATGGCTGAACATCGATGAGGCTACACTGAACTACCGCTGAGCGCGCCTCCGCGCGACCTCGTAGAGCGTCACGCTCGCCGCGATTCCCGCGTTGAGCGATTCGGTCGCCGTCGAGATCGGAATCGACACGATGGCGTCGCACGTCTCGGTGACAAGTCGCGAGAGCCCCTTGCCCTCGCTGCCGACGACGATGACGAGCGGTCGGTCAGCCAGTTCGAGGTCGGGCAGCAGCATGTCGCCGCCCCCATCGAGACCGAGCACGAACACACCCTCGGCCTTCATCGCTTTGAGCGTCTGCGTGAGATTCGCGGCCATCGCCACGGGCGTGCGAGCCGCGGCGCCGGCCGAGGTCTTCCAGGCCGCGGCCGTGACACCGACCGAGCGCCGCTGCGGCACGATGACGCCGTGGCCGCCGAACGCCGCCGTCGACCGGATGATCGCACCAAGGTTGCGCGGGTCGGTCACTCCGTCGAGCGCGACCAGCAGCGGTGTCTGGCCGCGGTCGACCGCCTTCGACACGAGATCCATGGGGTGCGCGTACTCATAGGCCGGCACGGTGATCGCGATGCCCTGGTTGACCGAGTTCTCGCCGGTCATGCGATCGAGTTCGGGCCGCATGACCTCGAGCACCGGAACTCCGCGCTTCGTGGCAAGTGACAGCGCTTCCTTGACCCGGTCGTCCATCTCGACTCGCGCGGCAATGTAGAGCGCGCTCGCCGGAATCTTTGCCCGCAACGCTTCGAGCACCGAGTTGCGGCCGCTCACGACCTCGGCGTCGGAGTTCTTCTTGGGCGAGCGGGCCCGACCCGATTGGCCACCTCCGCTGTTGCCGCCCGCACGTGTCTTGGCCGCCTCGAGGCGGTCTTTCGCGAGCTTGCGCTTTCCCGCCGGGTGCCAGGTGCGATCCTCCGCCTTCGGCGTCGGGCCGCGGCCCTCGAGAGCCTGTCTGCCTTGGCCACCCGATCCGACGGTGGGGCCCTTCTTGGTCTTGCGTGCGCCGGGGCGCCCCTGCTTAGCCATCGATACTCCAGTTCGTCGAAGTGGCGGAATCTTCCAGCACGATGCCGGAGGCCGCGAGGTCATCTCGGATGCGGTCTGCCGCAGCCCAATCGCGCGACTCGCGCGCAGCACGGCGCTCGTCGATGAGACGCTCCACGAGCGCCGCGAGCGCTGTGCGTGCGGGGTCGGCACGGAGGGCATCCTCTGCCTGCTCGCCAAGGTCGAGGTCGGCGTCGAGACCGAGCACGCGCAGCATCGCGATGACCGAGGCACGAGCACGCGCCGTCTCGGCAGCGTCGTCGAGATCGAGGGCGGCGTTGCCGGCACGCACCGTTTCGTGCAGCACGGCGAGTGCCTGAGGCACCGAGAGGTCATCGTCCATCGCCGCGGCGAAGGCGTCGGGAACCGAGTCGTCAGCGCCCTCCGTCTCGAATCGAGTGCCGTCGATGCGACGGGATGCTCGTGCCACGAACCCTTCGATGCGCTCGAGCGCCGCCCGCGCCTCATCGAGTGCGCCGGGGTGGTAGTCGATCGTCGAGCGGTAGTGCGCCGAGCCGAGCCAGTAGCGCACGACGGCCGGCCGCGTGGCGGCCAAGAGGTCAGCGGCGAAGATCGAGTTGCCGAGCGACTTCGACATCTTGTGCCCGCCGATCGTCACGAGCCCGTTGTGCACCCAGTAGCGCGCGAAGTCGTGGCCCGCCGCGCTCGACTGGGCGAGCTCGTTCTCGTGGTGCGGAAAGCGCAAGTCGAGCCCGCCGCCGTGAATGTCAAAGCTCGTTCCGAGATAGCGCGCTGCCATCGCCGAGCACTCGATGTGCCAG
>SXMH01000188.1 GCA_005777405.1 Actinomycetota bacterium | reverse complement strand
GGCCTATCAGGCATACGGCGACTACCACCAGATGGCCGACCTCACGCAAGAGATGATTCAGAACGCGGCCGTTGCAATCTCGGGCTCGCACGTCGTGACGTGGGCCGACGGCACAGAGTACGACCTCGGAGGCGAGTGGGACCGCCTCAGCATGTACGACTCGCTGAGCGCCGCGGCGGGAGTCGACATCACGCCGCAGACGCCGATGGCCGAACTCAAGAAGCTCGCCGACTCGGTGGAGATCGAGATCGATCACCCGCTGCCGGGCAAGTACGTCGAAGAGCTTTGGGAGCACTTCGTCAAGGGCGACCTCGTGCGCCCCACCTTCGTCATGGACTTCCCCGTCGACACGAGCCCGCTCGTTCGGGAGCACCGCTCGATCGCGGGAGTCGTTGAGAAGTGGGATCTCTACGTGCGCGGCTTCGAACTGGCGACGGCGTACTCCGAGCTCGTCGATCCGGTCGTGCAGCGCGAGCGCTTCGTTGCCCAGGCCCAGTTGGCGGCGGGCGGCGACCCCGAAGCCATGCGCCTCGACGAGGCCTTCCTCACCGCGCTCGAGCACGGCATGCCGCCGAGCGGCGGCATGGGAATGGGCATCGACCGCCTGCTCATGGCGCTCACGGGTCTCGGCATTCGCGAGACGATTCTCTTTCCCCTGGTCAAGTAGGGTCACGAGCATGGCGATCGATCGAGACGACGAGCTCAAGCTTCCCGGCGACGACGAGAAGAAGCCCGCCGTGAGCATGAACCGCCTCGCGCTCTGGCTCGTCGTCGGTGGCATCGGCGTCTACTTGCTGCTCTCGGGCATCATCGGCATCGTCGGCAAGTAACGCCCCGAGTCCCCCGTATGGGGGACTGACCTCGGCGCGAGGTGCCGCCCTACGCTGAGGGCACCCATTCACGCGTTCGACGACCCATCGAGCGCGCATCGTCCGAACCCGAAACGGCGATCTCATGATTCGTGCTCGAGCGCGCGCCCTGGTGCACCGCGGCCCTGCCGTTCTGCTCAGCGCCCTCGTCGCCATGCTCATGACGCTCGCGATCGCCACACCCGCCGCCGCTGCGACCTCACTGCGCATCACGAGTCCTCTCGCCGGCACCACCGTGGCGGGTGACCTCATCGTGCGGGGTGAGGTCAGGGCGTCGACTGCGACTGATGTCACGGTCTCGATCGCTCCGCAGAGCCTCGGCGACTGCGGCGCACCGGTCGCCGAGCAGCAGCTCACTGTCGAGCCCGATGCGCCGTTCGTCGCGTCGTTCTCGACCCTCTCGATGCAGAACGGTCGCTACTGCGTGCTCGCGATCGCCGACAACGGTCGCCTATCGACCGCCGTCGGAGACGTGACGGTCGACAACGGAGATGCCCTCCAGCTGCCGACCTTCTCGCTCGACGAGCAAGGCGAGCAAAGTCCGTCGACGACCGCGCAGGATGCCGCTCTCGTGCCCCCGGGGGAACTGCGCGTGCTCGGCCCCGTCGTGCTGGCGCTCGCGGCGGCGCTCGCCGTGCTCGTGGTGGGCTTCGCCGTCGGCGCGCGCACGAGTGCTCCGCGCACGGCACAGCGTCGGTAAGCGACGTCGGTGCGCAGCGTCGGTGAGCCGCGCTCGCGGCGCGCTCCGAGCCGAGCCGTCGTATCCTGAGTGACATGCCTGACGACTTCTGGGGCAACGCAGTCTTCTCGGTGACGCCGACGATTCTGCTGGGCCTGATCTTCTGGTTCGCGATGCGCGCGATCCTGCGGGCTGACCGTGCCGAACGCGAGGCCTACACCCGCATCGACGCCGAAGAGCGGGCACGCTTGGGCGTCGCCGGCGCCGAGGTCACGCCCACCGCCGTCAAGCCCGACCCGCACGAGTAGGGCGTCGACGTGCGCCGCGAACTTCCTCCCGTGGTGCACGAAGCGCTCGCGACGCTCCACGACGAGCTGCTCCCCGTCACTGACGGAGAACTCGCCGACTACATTCCTCCACTCGCGAAAGCACGTCCCGACCGATTCGGGCTTGCGGTCTGTACGCCGGAGGGCGGGTTCGCGGCAGCCGGCGATCACGACGAACCCCTCACCATTCAGTCGATCTCGAAGGTCTTCACGATGGCCCTCGTGCTCGGCGATCGTGGTCTCGAGGGACTCTTGAAGCACGTCGGCGCCGAGCCGAGCGGTGAGTCGTTCAACGCGGTGAGTCTCGAAGAGGGCACCGGGCGACCCGACAACCCCATGATCAACGCCGGCGCGATCGTCACCTGTTCTCTCGTCAAGGCGGACGATTCCACCGAGCGCTTCGAGCGCATCCTAGGCATGATGTCGGGATGCGCGGGCCGCGAGCTCGAGGTCGACGAGAAGGTCTTCGAACTCGAGTTCGCGACCTCTGACCGCAACCGCGCCCTCGGGCACTTCATGCGCAGCGCTGGCTCACTCACCGCCGAGGTCGAACCGACCCTCGAGGTGTATTTGCGGCAGTGCGCCGTGCTCGTCACCGCGAGCGACCTAGCCGTGATGGCCGCAACCCTCGCCGCCGGAGGTGTCAACCCCTTCACCGACGAGCGCGTCATGTCGACCGAAGCGGCGAGGCACGTCATGACGCTCATGGCGACGTGCGGCATGTACGACGCCTCGGGCGAGTGGATGCTGCGCGTCGGCAGCCCGGCGAAGAGCGGCGTGGCCGGAGGCGTCATGACGGCGAGCCCGGCCCAGTTCGGTCTGGGGCTGTTCAGCCCGCCGCTCGATGAGAAGGGCAACAGTGTGCGCGGCGTCGAGGCTTGCCATCGGCTTGCCGAGCGCTTTTCGTGGCACGCGTTCGCCCTGCCCGCCGATCGACAGCTTCCCGCCGCCCTCGAAGACGACGACGCCGAAGGCGCTTAGTCCCGCGGCTTCAACCGCACGGTGGGCAGCTCGGGGGCCGGAAGCGCTGAGCCCGGCCATCCTTCGACCGTGCCGAAGCGGCCTGTCGCATCGCCGCCTTCGATGACGTCGCCCTGCCACCGCGCGCGGTACTCGACGATCTCGTCGTGGTCGCGGCCGATGAAGTTCCACCACATGACGATCGGCTCGCCGAGGGGCGTGCCGCCGATGAGCAGTGCGCGCACGGGATGCTCTCCGGCCGCCACTCGCACGCTCGACCGCCCCGTGCCCACGTAGGCGAGGTGCGCGACCGGTACGGGTGCGCCGTCGAGGGTCGCGTCGCCAGAGTCGATGAGCAGCCCGTGCTCGAAGCTCGCGTCGACGGGCACGTCGACCGCGCCCCCGGCCGGCAGGTCGAGCTGCAGACCGACCAGGGGAGTGAACGCCGAGACAGCACTCGCGCTGCTGCTGCCGGCCAGTGCGCCGACGAACACTCGCACGGTCGCCTCGCCGAGCGGTTGCGGCTCGACGACGGCGTGCTCGAAGAAGGGCGCGACGTGCCGGTCGCGGTCGGGCAGCGCGACCCACAGCTGTGCGCCGTGCAGCACCGTCGTTGCCGCGGTCGACACTTCGGAGTGCTGAATGCCGCTGCCCGCTGTCATGAGGTTGACCTCGCTGGGGCGCACGAGCTGATGCGCGCCGGTCGAGTCGCGGTGCTCGATCTCGCCCTGAAACAGCCAGCTGACGGTCTGCAGCCCCGTGTGCGGGTGCGGCGGCACGACCATGCCCTCCCGCTCGGCGACGTCGTCGGGCCCGTAGTGGTCGAGAAAGCACCAGGCGCCGATGAGGCTGCGGGCGCGTTGCGGCAGGGTGCGGCGCACGGTCATGGCGCGGGGTCCGCCGAGCGGCACTTCTCGCGGCTCCAACAGCTGGATGCCCTCCGCCGGGTCGCCGTCGCACATGACTTCGGCCGGCTCAACCTCGAGGTTGCTCATGCCGCCACCCTACGTGCGGTCGAGCTCGAGCAGCTCGCCCACCTCGCACTCGAGCACCTCGCAGATCGCCCGCAGAGTCGAAAACCGAATGGCTCGAGCTCGGTCGTTCTTCAGCACCGACAGGTTCACCACGCTCACCCCCACGAGCTCGCTGAGCCGAGTCAGCGTCATGCCGCGTTGCTCGAGCAGAGCATCCAGCCGGCAGTGGATGCCCGTCTCCTCCTCATCCGAGACCGCCGGGCTCATCAGACCAGCCCTGTCGTGTCGCGCTGCAAGCGTTCCCCGTTGCGCACGAGCCCCGCCACGACGATGAGCGCAAGGCCGACCCCGACCGGCAGCAGGTCGATGTTCCAGCTCGCCGGCACGTTCGTGACGCCCTCCACAGCACTCTCGCTCAACGCGAAGAGCTGCTCGCGCGCGCGTTGCCCCGCGAACTGCCCGACCAACTGTGCGGCCATCGAGCCCACGGCGAGCGTCGCGCCGCCGATGATGAGCAGTCGGCCAAGGTGGGGCGAGAAGGGTTCGGCGGCGATCGACTGCTGGGCGAAGCGCGCGACCGTGACGAGCAGGGTGACGATGACCGCCGTCGTGATGACGACCTCGGCCGCCACGAGCACCCGCGTCACGGTATCGAGTCCGGTTGCGGTCAGCAGCAGCGTGGCCTGCTGGGTGGCGCCGCCGACGACCTCGGCGTCGTCAATGCGCAGCTCGCCCGGCGGCACGTCGACACGGGCGATAACGGGGACCGGCAGCGTCAACGAGTCGGTCGCGAACGCGGCGACGAGACCGATGATGCCGCCCACGACGGAGAGCAGCGCGAGCACAATCGATCCGCCGGCGACGAGGCGAGGCAGAAGGGGGCCCGAGCGTCGTTGGCTGCCCACTCCGGCGATGAGCAGCACGCCGAACCCGAGCATCACGAGCAGCACGAGAGTGAAGGCATCCATCAGACGAGTCCTGTCGTGTCGCGCTGCAGTCGCTCGCCGATCGTAAATGCCGTTCCGATGATCGCCACGATGAAGGCGCCAAGCACGTAGGGCAGAACGTCGATCGTCATGACGACGTTCTCGAAGTCGCCGCCGGAGATCGCTGCGAAGGCGCCGTTGGCGGCCATGTTGCTGAAGAACGGCCCGGCAGCGGCGCCGAGCAATCCGACGATGCTCGCCACTCCGACGAGCCAGCTATTGCGCCGGTTGAAGATCATTCCCTTGAGCAGAGAGCGGCTCAGCAGCAGCAGACACGTCACCACGACGACGATGCTCGCGGTGACGGCGACCTGTTGCAGAACGATCGACACGATCGAGAAGGTCGGCAATTCTGACGTCCTGAGCACCGCGCGATCGAGTTCGACGTCGACGGCCGCCCCTCCGGGGCCGATCGGGGCCTGCGCGATGGTGCCGGCGAACTCCGCAAGCACTCGCGTGCTCGCGCCGCCCGCCACCTCGATGATGCGGATGACGGCGGAGACGATGCTCCAGACGATGATCGCGAGCCCAGCGCCCATGAAGATCGTGATTCCGATGCGGTCGGCGCGTGAGGGCATGTGAGGTGCACCGGGTTCAGTGGTCGGGTCGAGAGTCATGATTACTCCATATCGCTTATCGTTAATATCGATAAACGATACGGTAGCCCCTGGATGCTGCTGCCGCAACCGGGGTCACGCCTACGGCGAACACAGGCAGTTCTGCAGGGGTGCGCTGGTTACCCTCAATACAGCGGCTCCGCATCCACTTGACCGAGTCGCGTGAGGAGAGTGCGAGATGTTCGAACGGTTCACCGACCGAGCCCGACGCGTGGTGGTGCTGGCCCAAGAAGAGGCCAAGATGCTCAACCACAACTACATCGGTACCGAGCACATTCTTCTCGGCCTCATTCACGAGGGCGAAGGCGTTGCTGCCAAGGCCCTCGAGTCGCTCAACATCTCGCTCGACGCGGTGCGCGAGCAGGTGCAAGACATCATCGGCCAGGGCCAGCAGCAGCCGACCGGGCACATCCCGTTCACGCCGCGCGCCAAGAAGGTGCTCGAGCTGTCGCTGCGCGAGGCGCTTCAGCTCGGCCACAACTACATCGGCACCGAGCACATTCT
>SXMH01000187.1 GCA_005777405.1 Actinomycetota bacterium | reverse complement strand
GAGCTCGGGCGCGATGCGCAAGAAGAGTTCGGTGTCGAAGGCGTTCGAGTGGGTGACGAAGGGGCGAGCGGATGCTCCGCCGTGCATCGTCTGCAGCATGGGCGTCTCGACCTCGAGATAGCCGTGACTCGCGAACGTGCTGCGCAGGCTGGCAACGGCGAGGGCCCGCGCGCGCACCGTCTGCCGCGCTTGCTCGCGCACGATGAGGTCGAGGTAGCGCTGGCGCACCCGCGTCTCTTCGTTGAGCTCGTTGTGCAGGTTCGGCAGCGGCAGAATCGCCTTCGCCGCGATGGCCCACTCGCTCACCATGATGCTGAGCTCGCCGCGGCGGCTCGTGATGACATCACCTTCGACGAAGACGTGGTCACCGAGGTCGACGAACTCTTTCCAGCGTTCGAGGCTCTCGTCGCCCACTTCGGCGAGGCTCACCATGACCTGCAGGCGACTGCCCTCACCCGACTGCAAGGTCGCGAAGCAGAGCTTGCCGGTGTTGCGGCTGAAGACCACGCGACCGGCAAGGGCGACTCGCTCACCCGTGGCGGTGTCGGCTGCCAGGTCGGGGAACCGCGCTCGAACATCCGGAATCGTGTCAGTGACCTGCAGCCCGATCGCATACGGGGCGTGGCCGGCGTCGAGCAGTCGCTGCCGCTTGTCGAGCCGCACCTGCTTCTGCTCGGCGATCTCCTCGACGGTGGCGTCGGCGCCCTCGGGCTCAGCGTTCGTGCTCATCAGGCGTCCAGCCTACCGGCGGCCGCCTCCGCCCCCGGCATCGGCCGAACGACGGAGACGCGGCGGTTCCACACCCACGTTTCGCTGCCCCACGTTGTTCCACACGATTGTCTCCGTCGTTCGGTCGACGACGAGGGGGACGGGAGCGGGGACGGGGGATGCTCGCGCAGCGGGCGGCTCAGCCGAGGTGCAGCAACTCTGTGTCGATGAGCCGTGTGTCACCCACCCGCGCGGCGACGAGAGCCCTGGCGGGGCCGCGGTGGTCGTCGTCGACGGGCTGGAAGGTGTCGGTGCGCACGACCGAGAAGTAGTCGAGCTCGACGTCGTCGGCCCCCATGAGCACCCCTTGGGCGGCGGCGAGCACGGCGTCGATGCCACGGTCTGCGGCCGACTGGGCTGCTTCGAGTGCGTCAGGAATCGCTCGCGCCGCACGGCGGTGCCGCTCGTCGAGAAAGCGGTTGCGGCTCGAGAGCGCGAGTCCGTCGTCGGCGCGGACCGTCTCGACGACCTCCACGCGCGAACGGATGTCGAGGTCGCGCACCATGCGCTGCACGAGGAAGACCTGCTGGGCGTCTTTCTGCCCGAAGATCACGAGGTCGGGCTGCGCGATGCCGAGCAGCTTCGCCACGACGGTGAGCACGCCGTCGAAGTGTCCGGGGCGCGAGCGGCCCTCGAACATGCTGCCCACGGCGCCCGCGGTGACGCGAGTCTGCGACGGACCATTCGGGTACATCTCATCGGCGGCGGGTGCGAACACGGCGGCGACGCCCTGCCCGGTGAGAGCATCCCGATCGGCATCGAGGTCGCGCGGATAACGCTCGAAGTCTTCGCTCGGCCCGAACTGCAGCGGATTCACGAAGATCGACACGACGACCGTCTGCGCGAGTTCGGTCGCGCGCTCGACGAGCGCGAGGTGCCCATCGTGCAGCGAGCCCATCGTGGGCACAAGGGCGATCGTCGACCCCGAGGCTCGCGCGGCGTCGAGGTGCGAGCGCAGCCCGGCAATGGTCGTTTCGACGGGCGGAATTGCGCCAGGGGTGCTCGTGGTGCTCACCGGTCTCCTCGTGACGCGCCCGTGGCCGGGTCATCGCCTGCTGCGCTCTCGGCGACTCCGAGGCGGGTGATGTCGATCGTAGCGACGGCGGCCTGTTGCAGCGCATTCTCGACGGCCGAACGCACGAGCCCCCCGAGCACGCGCGCGGGCTCGTCGACGCCGATCGAGCGCAGCGCGTCGAGCGACTGCGCGACCACCGCAGTCGAGAACTGCGAGGCGGCGTCGACCGCGTCGGCATAGGCAGCGCGGTCATCCTCCGCGATGACGACGGGCTCGGCACCCATCTCGACGACGAGAGCCTGGGCGATCGGCAGCACCGGGGTCGGTGCGCTCACGGCGCACCATGAGTCGCGCAAGCGGGCGAGGTCGACGCTCGTGCCGGTGAAGGCGAGGGCGGGATGCACGGCCAAGGGAATCGCGCCCGCGACGCGCGCGGGGTCGAGCACGGCGGTGCCGAATCGCGCGGCCGTGTGCAGCACGAGTTGGCCGGGCTGCCACGCTGCGAGCGCTGCGAGCCCCTCGACGAGCGCTGCGAGCTGACTGTCGGGCACCGCGATGATGACGAGTTCGCTGCGCTCAACGATGGCCTGCACGTCGAGCACGGGCACGCCCGGCAGCATCGCTTCGGCGCGGTCGCGCTCGTCGTCGGTCGTCGCCGAGATGCCGACGAGCGCGTGTCCGGCTCCCGCGAGTGCCGCGCCGAGCACCGGGCCGACGCGGCCAGCGCCGATGATGCCGACGCCGAGCCGGCCGTCGCGCGAGCTCACGCTGGCTCTGCAGGGTCAGTGGCCGTCTCGGACTCTGCGGTGGTGGATGCTGCGCTCGCGCTCGGCGCAGCGTCGACTGCGCCGGCGCGCCACCGGGGGCTCGTGTCAGCCTGCGCCGCGCGCAAAGCCGACGCTGCCACGTCGTCGAAGAAGCGCCCGGCATCGGTGACGTCGAGAGCGCCCAGCGTCGGAGAGATCGGCCCGGCCACCGTGTGCGCGTGCACGCTCGCGAGCCGCAGCGCCCGCAGCAGTGGCCCCTGGTGCACCGAGACCGACTGCATGCGGGGGAAGGGCACGACGACGAGCCCGCGCCAGATGGCGCCCGTGCGCAGCAGCACGGCTTCGGGGCTGAGAGCGAATCCGTTGCGTCTCCGTGAGAACCAGCGCAGCACGCGCGCCCGCGGAGGAGACACCCTGAACTCGCCGCCCTCGCCAGGCCCGGTGCCGAGAAGGCCTTGCTCGAGCAGTGCCTGGCGTTCGGGGCTCGCGGCCTCAGGCAGCAGCAGTCCGAGCACGGCACGCACGTCGTCGAGACTTCCGACCGGCAGGATCGTCGTCTGCTGCTGACCGGCCGCACCGCTCTGCGAAGAGCGCGAGGCGCGGTTCACGGCGATTTGCCACCAGCCGAAGGGCCGCCACAACAGCGGCTGGCTCACGCGCACCGAGTGGATGCGCCCGGGCGGCAAGGTCTCGTTCGTCGTGGAGAGCAAGCCGAAACCGACCCGCACACCGTCGGGCGTCGAGGCGATCGAGTATCGCAGCGATCGGGTGATGCGGGCGACGAGGAAACCACCGATGCCGATGACGCCCGGCAGCATCGCGAAGAGCAGGAAGAGTTCACCCGAGACGACGGCGCTCACGACGATGGCCGCGAGCATGATCACGAGAATGATGAAGGTCTCGCTGAGAAAGGTCGACCCGATGAGCCGCCCGGGGCTCATGTGCACGATGCTCTTGGGCTCGGTAAGTTCGACGTCGAGTTCAGGAGCCAGCAGTTCGCCGACGCGCTCGTCGAGCATCCCGCCGATGCCTGTCGCACTCGGCGCACCGGGCGACGCTGCCGTATCTCGTCGCGCACCGGAAGCGAGCAACAGGATGTCGCGCCGCAGGGCATCGGCATCGCGGCTGCGCAAGTAGGCGAGCTGCACGTTGGCATCGTTGCCCGCCACCGAGATCTCGAGCTTCGCGGCACCGAACAGCCGCGGCACGAAGGGTCGGCCGACGTTGATGCCCTGAATGCGGTCGAGACGGCCCTTGCGATTGGTGCGGAACAGGATGCCCGACCGCACCTCGACGGCCTCTCCCGTAATGCGGAAAGTGTGCATGCGCCACGAGAAGTAGAAGCCCGCGATGAGCAACAGCAGCACGCCGAGCGCGGCGAGCAGAGCGACGATGATGAGCTCTTCACGCACGAGAAAGTCGATGGCGTCGGCTTCGAGATCGCCCGGACCCGTGTTGATGTCGTCATAGCCGAACCAGAGTTCGAGAATGCGATCGCGCAGGTTGACGATGATGACGCCGATGATCGCGATGAAGGCGAGGCCTCCGCGGAAGAGCGGCGTGGCCGGGTGCAAGCGGTGCCACTCGCCGTCGGCGAGGTCGGTCACCGTGCTCGTGCCCGCGGGAGGCACCGGCGCGACGGGCTCGTGCTCGCTCACAGGCCTGCCCGGCGCGTTTCGGCGACCGCGACGAGATGGTCGCGCAATTCCTCAGCCGTGTCGAGCGGAAGCCCCGGAATAAGCACGCCACTCGACGCGGCTGCCGTCACGAACTTGAGCTCGCCGAGGCCGAAGGCTCGCGCGATCGGTCCGCGACTGATGTCGACGAGTTGCATGCGACCGTAGGGCACGGCGACGAATCGCTGAAACATGATGCCGCGGCGGAAGAGCAGGTCGTCTTCGCGCAGCAGGTAGCCGATCGAGCGCACGCGGCGCGGCGTGACGGCGAGCACGATGAGGAAGAGGGCGGCGAAGCCCGCGCCGAGCATCCAGCCCTGTTCCCAGCCCAGCCAGAACGGAATGAGCGAGCCGACCGTGACGATCACCCCGGTGATGAGCGTGCTGATCATGTCGACGACGATGTAGCGCGGCGAGACGCGCTGCCACTCGGTCTCGGGCCGCTCGAGCCGGCGCGCTGTGTAAGACGTCGCGGTCGGCGCAACGGTCGCAGCAAGGTCGGAGTCGAGCTCGGAGTCGTGGTCAGCGGTGCTCACGGTGCGGTCTCCTCAGTCGGATCATCGGGCGGCAACGAGCACCAGTGCTCGACGACGAGCGCGGCGGCCACAAGGGCGATCGCCGCGACGACGGTGCCTGCCGCGGTCAGCGTCGAGCCTACCGACACGACCGCGCGGGTCAGCAGGAAGAGCAGGATGCCCGCCGAGCCCCCTGCGAGCACGGCGCCGGCGATGGCGCTCGACTGAGCGAGCACGACGACGCGCGTGGCATAGAAGGGGTCGATGCGTCGCTCGCCCGCGGCGGCGCGCCGCACGGGCCGGGCCATGAACAGCAGCACGACGGCGATGAGCACGAGCGCCGCGGCGAGTGAGAGCGGCGGCACGAGCGCTGCAGAACCGCGCATGACGAGCACCGAGGTCAGCACGAAGCCCGCGATGAGCCCGAGCGCGGCGAGCAGCGCGAGGTGCAGTGGGCGCGTGCGCGTCATGACACACCTCCCTCGCGGAGGACTCGCGCCAACTCGGCGACGCGGCCGTGACCCGGCAGCTCGGCGTCGGGCTGCACCTCGAGCCAGGGCACGAGCACGAAGTCGCGCTCGTGGGCTCGCGGGTGCGGCACGGTGAGGTCGGGCGTCATGATCAACAGTTCGCCGTACGTGATGATGTCGAGATCGAGCGTGCGGTCGCCCCAGCGCTCATCCCGCTCGCGCCCGTGCTCGAGCTCGATGCGGCGCAGCGAGCTCAGCAGTGCGGCCGGGTCGAGACCGGTCTGCAGCAGCGCGACGCCGTTGAGGTAGGCGGGCTTCTCGGGGTCCGGTCCGTCAAGCGTCAGCGCGACGCTGCCGTGCCACGACGACACCGCCTGGATGCTCGACTCGGGCAACCCGTCGAGCGCGACGACGGCCCGCTCGAGTGTGGCCTCGCGATCACCGAGGTTGCTGCCGAGCGCGATGACCGCGAGCACGCACCCGGCAGTCGCACTGCTCTCGCCGCTCACGCGCGACCTCGCACGATCGTCACGCTCACGTCATCGAACGGCACCGTGATGGGTGCCTGCGGCTTGTGCACGGTGACCTCGACTTCAGCCACCGGCGAGTGCTCGAGCACGACAGAGGCAATTCGTTCGGCGACGGTCTCGATGAGGTCGACCGGGTCGCGTTCGACGGCTGCCACGACCTGCTCGGCAAGAACGCCGTAGTGCACCGTGCGGTCGAGGGCATCACCGGCCGCCGCGGCTCGAAGGTCGAGTCGGGCGACGACATCGATGATGAACTCTTGCCCGTCGCGGCGCTCGTGCTCGAAGACTCCGTGGTGCGCCCGCGCGCGCAGCCCCGTGAGGGTGATCGCGTCGCGCGGCACAGCGAGCGCGGCCTGCACGGCAAGCGCTCGGGCGCTCGAGCGCACGTCGTGCACGCGGAGAGCATCCACGTCGTCGGCGATGAGTGCGCCGAGTGCGGCCGTCAGCAGGTCGCGCTCGTCGGTCGCCGCGCCATCGGGCAAGAGGGCGCCGAGAAAGCGCTTGCGCGAGGCGCCGACGAGCACGCGAGCGCCGAGTGCACGCAGTTCGGCGAGGTGCGCCAGCACCTGCCAGTTGTGCTCGGGCCTCTTGGCGAACCCGAGCCCCGGATCGACCCAGAGTCGCGAGTGAGCGATGCCGGCCGAGCGCGCCGCATCGAGCCGAGCACCGACCTCGTCGACAACCTCGCGGGGAGCCCAGGCGTACTCGCTGCGCTCGGCCCAGTGCTCGCTCGAGCCGCGCCAGTGCATGACGACGTAGTCGGCGTCGAGCGCCGCCACGGTGTCGAGCATCGCGGGGTCGGCGAGACCGCCGCTGACATCGTTGACGATCGCGGCTCCGGCTTCGACGGCCGCTGCGGCCGTGCTCGCGTGCATCGTGTCGATCGACACGTGGATGCCCCGCTCGACGAGCGCGCCCACCACCGGCAGCACCCGCTGCTGTTCGAGTTGCGGCGGCACGGGTTCGGCGCCGGGTCGCGTCGACTCGCCCCCGACGTCGATGACGGCGGCGCCGTCGGCGGCGAGCTGTTCTGCCTGGGCCACGGCCGCGTCGAGGCCTTCGAAGCGCCCGCCATCACTGAACGAATCAGGCGTGACGTTGAGAATGCCCCAGAGCGCGGGGCCGTGGTTCGCGGGGCCGGGTTGCGCGGCGCCCGAGGGGCTCGTCACGCCGAGCTCCCACCGATGAGCGCCATGACTTCGGCGCGGCGCGCGGGTTCGGCGAGCATCCCCCGCGACGCGATCGTCACGGTGCTGCTCTCGGCCTGACGAGGTCCTCGCGCGCCCACGCAGCCGTGGCGAGCGTCGATGACCACGAGCACGCCGTGCGGCGCGAGGCCGGCCTCGAGTGCTTCGGCGATCTCTTCACCGAGTCGTTCTTGCAACTGCGGCCGCGCGGCGAGCGCCTCGACGACGCGAGCGATGCGGCCCAGGCCCGTGAGTCGCTCGGCGGGCAAGTAGGCAACGTGGGCGACGCCCGTGAACGGCAGCAAGTGGTGCTCGCAGATCGACCGGAGGGCGATGCCGCGTTGCAGCACGAGCTCGCCGCGCTCGCCCGGGTCGGTCTGCATCTCGACCTCGTCATGCAGCAGCGCAACGGGGTCGACATCGAGCCCGGCGAAGAACTCGGCGTAGGCCTCAGCGACTCGCTGCGGTGTCGTCAGCAGACCGGGCCGAGACGGGTCGTCGCCGATCGCGACGAGAATCTCGGCCACCGCCGCTTCGATGCGCCGGGAGTCGATGGGAGCCATGTCGGGCTCAGTCCGCCGTGCTGCCGGCCGACGGCGGCGCCGTGGTGTCGTTCATGACGCCGGCACTCTCGACGGGGGTCGCCTTCGGAATCGCCACGGGCGGCAGGTCGGGCACAGGCCGGCCTTCGCTCGAGAGCCACTGCGGGCGCTCGGGCAGCTTCTCGATGTCGGCGAAGATCTCGGCCAGCTGGGTGTGGTCGAGGGTCTCTTTCTCGAGCAGCTCGCTCGCGAGGCGGTCGAGCGTGGCGCGATTGGTGTTGAGCACCTGCCAGGCTTCGTCGTGCGCTTGCTCGATGAGCGCCCGCACTTCGGCGTCGACGCGCTCGGCGAGCGAGTCGCTGAAGTCACGCTGGTGACCCATGTCGCGGCCGAGGAAGACTTCGCCGCTCGATTGCCCGAGCTTGACCGCACCGATCGAGCTCGACATGCCGTACTCGGTCACCATGCGGCGGGCGATGTTCGTGGCCTTCTCGATGTCGTTGCTCGCGCCCGTCGTCGGGTCGTGGAAGACGATCTCCTCCGCGACACGGCCGCCCATGGCGTAGGTGAGCTGGTCGAGCAACTCGTTGCGCGTGATCGAGTACTTGTCGTCGAGCGGCATGACCATCGTGTAACCGAGGGCACGACCGCGCGGCAGGATGGTCACCTTCGTGACCGGGTCGGTGTTGCGCATCGCGGCTGCCGCGAGTGCGTGGCCGCCCTCGTGGTAGGCCGTGATCAGCCGCTCGTGGTCTGTCATGACGCGCGTGCGGCGCTGGGGGCCGCCCATGACGCGGTCGACCGCCTCATCGAGGTTGACGTTGGTGATCTGCTCGCCACCCTGACGTGCTGTGAGCAGGGCTGCCTCGTTGAGCACGTTCGCGAGGTCGGCACCCGTGTAGCCCGGCGTCTTGCGCGCGAGCACTTCGAGGTCGACGTTCTCTGCCATGGGCTTGCCCTTGGCGTGCACCTCGAGAATCTTCTGGCGCCCCTTCATGTCGGGAGCATCCACTTGGATCTGGCGGTCGAAGCGGCCAGGGCGCAGCAG
>SXMH01000186.1 GCA_005777405.1 Actinomycetota bacterium | reverse complement strand
GCCAACGGCGCCCGCGACGAGGCGCTCAAGGCTCGACTGATCGAGCGCGGCCGCGAGATCGCGTTCCACCCCGACTTCATGCGCGTGCGCTACGAGAACTGGGTGGGCGGACTGTCGGGCGACTGGCTCATCTCACGGCAGCGCTTTTTCGGCGTGCCGATTCCGGTCTGGTACCGACTCGACGAGAACGGCGAGCCGACCGATGAGGTCATCGTGCCCTCGGAGGACCAGCTGCCCGTCGACCCCTCGTCGATGCCAGCCCCAGGTTTCGACGAAGCGCAGCGCGGTGCACCGAACGGCTTCGTGGGCGAAGTCGACATCATGGACACGTGGGCCACCTCGTCGCTCACGCCGCAGATCGCCGCTCGCTGGGGCGACGACGACGAGCTCTTCGACCTCGTCTTTCCCTATGACCTGCGCAGTCAGGGCCAAGACATCATTCGCACCTGGCTCTTCTCGACCGTGCTGCGGGCCGAGCTCGAACACGGCTCGGTGCCGTGGAAGCACGCCGGCATCTCGGGCTTCATCGTCGACCCCGACCGCACGAAGATGTCGAAGTCGAAGGGCAACGTGGTGACGCCTGCCGCCATGCTCGACGAGCACGGCAGTGACGCGGTGCGGTACTGGGCGGCCAGCTCGCGCCTCGGCACCGATGCGGCCTTCGACCCGCAGAACCCCAAGCAGATGAAGATCGGCCGACGGCTCGCGATCAAGGTGCTCAACGCGGCCAAGTTCGTCTACTCGTTCGAGGCCCCCGAGGGCGCCGCCGACGGTGTCTCCGCCATCACCGAACCGCTCGATCTCGATCTGCTCGCGACTCTCGGTGATGTCGTGCGCCAGGCAACACGGGCATACGACGACTATGACCACGCACGCGCCCTCGAAGTGTCAGAGCAACTGTTCTGGACCTTCACCGACGACTACCTCGAGCTCGTCAAGGAACGCGCCTACGGCTCGCAGGGCGAAGCCGGTCAGGCGAGCGCCGTCGCCACGCTGCAGCTCGCGATCGACATCTTCGTGCGCCTCTTCGCCCCCGTATTGCCGTTCGCGACCGAGGAAGTGTGGAGCTGGCGTCACACCGGCTCGGTGCACACGGCACCCTGGCCCACTGTCGACGAACTGGGCGTGGATGCTGCCCCCGGTGGCCTGCTGCCCCTCGTGTCTCAAGCGCTCATCGGCATTCGCCGCGCGAAGACCGATGCGAAGGCTTCGCAGAAGACTCCCGTTGCGCGCGCCGTCGTTGCCGGCCCACCGCAGCTCGAGCGCGCGGCAGCCGATCTGGCAGCGGTGGGTCGCATCGAGCAGCTGTCGTTCGAGTCGGCCGATGAGGTCGCGGTGCTCGAGATCGAGCTCGTCGAGCTACCCGAGGCGTGATCGTCGTGGCCGATGCCGTGCTGGTTCGAACAGCCACTTCGAGTGATGAGGCGCGCTGGCGCGAGCTCTTCACGGCGTACGGCGTCTTCTACGAGACCGAGTTCTCTGCCGAGGTGCTCGACGGCGTGTGGGCATGGGTGATGGATGCCCGTCACCCCGTGACGTGCCTGCTCGCCGAGCTCGGCGGCACAGTCGTTGGCTTCGCGCACGTGCGCGCCCAGCCAGACACCTTCACGGCTGGCGATGCCTGGTTTCTCGACGACCTGTACACCGCGCCCGAGGCGCGCGGCTCGGGCGCGGCGACGTCGCTCATCGCCGCCATCGAGCAGCGAGCCGCAGAACGCGGCGGCGGCACGCTGCGCTGGATCACCGCCGCTGACAACCACCGAGCCCAAGCGCTCTACGACAGACTCGCCACTCGTTCGACGTGGGTCACCTACGAGAAGGAGATCTCCTGATGCAACTCGGCACGCGATGGTCAGTCGGCGGAGAACCGCCGGCCCGCATCGGTTCGGCCATGCACGCGGCAGTGCGGCAGGTGGAGGGCGAGCTGCTCGGCTTCGACACGAGCACGTGGCGCTGGACGTTGACGTGGCTGGAGGGACGGGCAGTGGTCGAGCTCGACGACGGCACGATCATTCGCGAGGGGCACGACGGTGAGGCCCACATCGAGGCGGCGCCCGCCGACTGAGACGCGCCTGGGGTAAGGGTGCACCCCGCGCTGAGTGACGGGAGGCGCGGGGCGTATCGACCCGCTCGGCGCGGATGCTCGGATCATCCGTCTCTCGCCGTGCACGTCGCCGCTCAGCGCGGGGTGCGGTCGGGAGCGCTACGAGTGGAAGCCGTAGCGAGGGATGCGCACCGCCTCGACGCGCGCGGCCTCGCTCGCGCGCAGCAGTTGGTGCTGGTCTCGGGAGATCAACTGAACCTTCATGATGCCTCCCCTTCCTGGGGTTCGGTGGACTCGGGAATCTCGATGCCGTCGAGCACCGGAAAGCCGTAGTACTGCAACTGCACGGGTCTCGAACCGGGCACGCGCTGGCCGCGGTGCTCAACGGTGAACTCGGTGAGCAGCTCGATCACGCGCTCGTTGAACTGCTCGAGCTGCTGAGGCGTGACGTGCACGCTCGCCGAGTGCAGCACGATCGACTCTTTCCAGGCGGTCGAGAGCTCGTCGAAGCCGCGCTCGACGATCTCGCGAACACCCGCCTCGCGGTGGTGCAACCACTCCCGCATGACGACCCGCGTGGCGGCTCGGGCCGCTTGGCTGTGATCGAGCTCTGCGCTGCCGATCTGCACCGGGCCAGGCACGCGTTCCCACCAGCGCTCCCGTCCCGTTCCCCGATCGGCGACCTCACGCACGTACCCGTGCTTCTCTAGCTGACGCAAGTGATAGCTCGTTGCACCACTTGACTCGCCGAGGCGTTCGGCGAGACTGCTCGCCGTCTGCTCGCCGTGCATCGAGAGCACTTCAAAGATCTGCACGCGCAGTGGATGCGCGAGGGCCTTGAGGCCGTCGAGCCCGACTGTGCGGGTCGCCTCGTGCTCGTCGTGAGTGCTCATGCCATCACTGTAGAGATACAAAGACTTCTTTGCAAGTGTTCTTTTGCAATGTCTTCTTTGCAGAGCATCCTTTGCACCGCGGCGCTAGGCTGACAGCATGACGAACCCGCTTCTCGCCGCGAGCACGCTGCCGTACCAATTGCCGAACTTCGCCGAACTGCGCGACGAGCACTATGGCCCCGCGATCGAGCAGGGCATGCACGAGCAACTGCAAGAAGTGCAGAACATCACTCGACGCCGAGACATGCCGACGTTTGAGAACACGATGGTGCCGCTCGAGTCGAGCGGCCAATTACTCATTCGAGCCCTGCGCGTGTTCTACAACAAGGCCTCGGCCGATTCCAACGACGCCATGAATGCGCTCGAAGAAGAGTTGGCACCGAAACTCGCCGCGCACGAGGATGCCATCAGGCTGGATTCGGCGCTCTATTGGCGCATCGCACAGTTGCACGAGCGACTCGACGAATTGGGGCTCGACGCCGAGCAGCGGTACCTCGTCGAGCGGCACTACACCGAGATGACCCTCGCCGGGGCTGCTCTCGATGACGAGCAGAAGGTACGGCTGAGCGAGCTCAACGCGCGTCTCTCGACGCTCACCACCAAGTTCGAAAAGAACCTGCTCGCCGACACGAACGACCTCGCGGTCGTCATCGACGACCCGGCAGAACTTGACGGCCTCTCCCCCGGTGAGATCAGCGCAGCGGCGCAGGCGGCCGCCGACCGCGGACTCGAGGGCAAATACCTCATCACGCTCGTGCTTCCGACCGGGCACCCGTGGCTCGAGAGCCTCACGCGGCGCGAGGTGCGAGAGCGCGTCATGGCAGCGTCTCGCGCGCGGGGCAGCCGGGGCGGCGACTACGACAACCGCGACGTGCTGCTCGAGATCGTGCGGTTGCGGGCCGAGCGCGCGGCGCTGCTCGGGTTCGACAACCACGCCGCCTTCGTGACGGCCGACCAGACCGCGAAGACACCCGCGCGCGTCGCCGAGATGCTCGAGCGACTTGCCCCAGCGGCCGCACGCAACGCCGCCGCCGAGCAGTCGAAGCTCGAGGCCCTCGCCGGCCACACCATCGAGGCGCACGACTGGGCGTTCTACAACGAGAAAGTGCGCAAGGCCGACTACGACGTCGACACGAGCGAGCTGCGCCCCTATTTCGAGGCCGAGCGCGTGCTGCAGCAGGGCGTGTTCGCGGCCGCGACCAAGGTCTATGGGCTCACCTTCTCAGAGCGCACCGATCTCGTGGGCTACCACCCCGACGTGCGGGTGTTCGAGGTGCACAATGACGACGGCTCCGCTCTCGGGCTTTACCTGCTCGATCTCTACACCCGCGACAGCAAGCGCGGCGGCGCGTGGATGAACGAGCTCATCGGGCAGAACACTCTGCTCGGGCATCCCACGATCGTGGTCAACAATCTCAACGTGCCCAAGCCCGCCGCGGGCGAGCCGACGCTGCTGACCTACGACGAGGTCAACACGTTCTTCCACGAGTTCGGGCACGCGCTGCACGGCCTCTTCGCGCACGTGACCTACCCCCGGTTCACCGGCACCAACGTGTACCGCGACTTCGTGGAATTCCCCAGCCAGGTCAACGAGATGTGGATGCTCTGGCCCGAGATCGTCAACGACTACGCGGTGCACCACGTCACCG
>SXMH01000185.1 GCA_005777405.1 Actinomycetota bacterium | reverse complement strand
GTACGTCGGCATCTCGAACTACAACCCCGAGCAGACGCGCGAGGCGCACCGCATTTTGGCTGAGCTGGGCCTCCCGCTCATCATTCACCAGCCCCGGTACAACATGTTCGACCGGCGCATGGAAGACGGACTGCTGGATGCTCTCTCTGACTTGCGCATGGGCAGCATCGTCTTCTCTCCGCTCGCGCAGGGGTTGCTCACGAACCGGTATCTCAACGGCGTGCCCGCCGGCAGCCGCGCCGCCGAGGGCCGTTGGATCAGCGGCGACAACATCGACGACACCTACCTCGAGCGTGTTCGTGCGCTCAGCGCGATCGCTGAAGCCCGGGGCCAGTCGCTCGCTCAGCTCGCCCTGCTGTGGGTGCTGCGCCACCCGCAAGTGACGAGCGCCCTCATCGGCGCGAGCAGCGTGGCGCAGCTCGACGACAGCCTCGACGCGTTGCACGGCGAGGCCCTCACCGACGACGAGATCGCGGCGATCGAACCGCACGCGGTGCACGGCACCGGCACGGCCTAGGCCACGCGCCGGTGGGATACGTCTACGCGCTGCTCGCAGCGGTGCTCTTCGGCGCCAACGGCAGCATCACCAAGGTCACGATGGAAGCGGGCCTGAGCCCCGCCCAGGTGACGCAGTTCCGACTCGTCGGCACGGCGATCATTGCCGGTCTCGTGCTGCTTGTGCTCGACCGTCGCGCATTCCGGCTTCCGCGCCAGCAGTGGCCGGTCATGATCGTGCTCGGCGTCGTCGGAGTCGCGCTGCTGCAGGCCACGTATGCGGCGGCCGTGCAGCTGCTGCCGGTAGGCATTGCTCTCTTGCTCGAGTACACCGCCGTGCTCATGGTGGCGCTCTTCGCGTACTTTGTGCTGAAAGAACAGGTCAAGACCCGACTCTGGGTTGCGATCGCACTCGTGCTCGTGGGCCTCGCTGTCGTTGCGCAGATCTGGGCGAGCACGCTCGACCTCCTCGGCGTGGTGCTCGCGGTCGCTGCCGCCGTGTGTCTTTCGGTCTACTTTCTCGTCGGCGAGCATCAGGTCTCGCGCACCTCACCGCTCGCCGTCTCGTTTTGGACGATGACGATCGCCGCGGTGTTCTGGGCCTTCGTCAGCGGATGGTGGGAGCTGAGCCCGGCCATCTTCAGCGCACCGGTCGATCTCGGCGGTGTGCACGGCGAGCTGCTCGTGCCCATGGCACTGCCTCTCGCGTGGAATGTCGTGCTCGGTTCTTTTGCGCCGTTCTTGCTGAGCCTTGCCGCCTTGCGGCACCTGCCGGCGACAGCCGCGGGCATCGTGGCGTCGAGCGAAGTGATCTTTGCCTTCGCCGTCGCGTGGATCTGGCTGGGCGAAGCGCTCGGCCCCGTGCAGATCATCGGCGCGGCCATCGTGCTCGGCGGCATCATCCTGGCGCAGACGGCGCGCAGCTCGAAGGTCGTCGTCGACGCAGACCTTGCGCTCAACACCGGCCCGATCACGACGATCGTCGAACGCGAAGATTCTTCGCGAGAATAGTCATTACCCCCCTATGGGGGGTAAACTCTATGAATGAACTGGGGGAATGACATTCTTGCGTGGCTGGCCTCTGACGAGGGGTGGCGGGTGCTCTCCGGGGCGATCATCCCGGCACTCTCGATCATCGTCGCCGGCGTCATCGCAGCACTCATCGGCCGGGGGGCCGTTCGACGCCTTATTCGACAGCGCGATCGGGATGCCCTGACCGCCGCTGTCGGAGGCTTCGTGCTTGCCGGGCGCCGCGCCGCACAGTGGCACGAACTCGACGTCATCGAGCGCGATCGCACCGATCACCTCGTGGCAGAAGCCGAGACGCGCATTCGTTTGCTGCCGATAAAGGGCTCGGCTCTGGCAGCGACGTGGGCCGCCCACGAGCTCGAATCGATGAAGCGTGACTCGAGTGGCTTCCGTTTTCAAGCCCAGCAGACCCTGGCTGAGTACCGCGACCGGCTCGTCGCGTGGAGCGACAAGCCCCGATCGGCCAAGAAGCTCTTCGGCGCCGACCTTGAGCGCTGGAAGTACGAGGGTGACGAGGTGGTGACCGGCACCAGTGCCGCCGCGGTCTCGGCTCCCGAGCAACCCGCCGAGTCGTGGGTGCCGACGCCGAACGAGCTCGACGACGCTCCGCTCACTCCTGAGCCGCCGAGTTCGGTCGCTGTCGCCACCGGCACGATGCCGCTCGTGGTCACGACGCCGATGCCTGCGAGCACGGTGCGCGACCGGGTCGCCCCGACGCCCGAGGCCTGAGGCTCGAAGCCCGACGACCGAAGCCCGACGACCGAAGCCTCACGATTCGGCACTCAGTGCGTCACGCTATAGGCGCGCCGCGACCACATCTGCACGTGGTGGTGCATCTCGGGAATGAGCGGTTCGTGCTCGGGCTTCATGAGCACACTGCGCATGATGCGCGCACGCTCGGCGTCAGGCTCGAGCTCGATGCCGCGCGCCGCGAGCTGCTGCGGCGTGACGACA
This sequence comes from Actinomycetota bacterium, assembly GCA_005777405.1. Classification (GTDB taxonomy): domain Bacteria; phylum Actinomycetota; class Actinomycetes; order Actinomycetales; family Microbacteriaceae; genus Microcella. Next base: position 5,612 of record SXMH01000185.1, on the reverse strand, counting down.
TAGGTGGCGAGGTGCGTCTGCTGCGGCCTCGTTGTATCGGCCGCCATCTCGAAGATCGCGTGGCTCACGCGGTCGAGCTCAGCCATCGTGCGCACGCGCGGCAGGTAGGTGATGATGTCGAGCTCAGGCCGCTGGTAGGGCTGCAGAATGTCGCTTTCGGCGATGAGGCCGTGCCACGTCTGCGCCGCGCGATACCCGGGCAGCACGATCGCCCCGAGCCCCTCACGAGTGAGCGGAAACACCTTGAGCGTGGCCCACAGGGCAGCGGCGCTCGCCCCCGCGCGTGAGCACTCGAGCTGAATCTCGCCGAAGTGCCGCTCGGTGCTCGCGAAGTACGTGTAGGGCGATTCGTGGTGGTAGTACCGCAGCATCGACTGGTCGTTGAAGAGCACCGCGCCGCAGCCGTACGGCTGCAGGCCGTGCTTGTGCGGGTCGACGACGACGGAGTCTGCCTGCGCGATGGCCCGGAAGTGCCGCGCGGTCTCGGGAGCGAGGTCCTCAGCGATGAGGGAGAAGAAGCCGCCGTAGGCAGTGTCGACGTGCACGCGCGCGCCGTGGGCTTTCGCGAGCGGGATGATCTCCGCCAGTGGGTCGACGGCGCCGAGCCCCGTCGTGCCGAGCGTCGCGACGACCACGCCGACACGACCGGTGGCGAGCTCGCGCTCGAGAGCGTCAAGGCTCATGCGCCCGTCAGCCTCGGTCGCAATACCCACGGTGTCGATGCCGAGCACCTCGCCCATGCGCGCGTGCGTGTAGTGAGCATCCGCCGAATGGGCGATGGCCTTGCCAGGCGCGATCTCGCGACTCACCCACAGCGCCTCGAGGTTGGCGGTCGTGCCGCTCCACGTGAGGTGGCCCATGTAGTCGACTGGGTAGCCGAACATGGCGGCGAGCTGGTCGAGCACCTCGTGCTCCATTGCGGTCGTCGCGCGACTCGCGTCGATGGAGTGGTTGTTCGGGTTGAGCTGCATGGTCGCGAGGTAGGCGGCCATCGCGACCGGATGCGGCGGCTTGAGCATCTGCCCCGCGTACTGCGGGTGAAAGTAGGGAAAGTTGTCGTCGAGGCGCTCGACAAGTTCACCGAGTACAGCCTGCACCTGGTCGGGGTCGACGTGCTGGCTCTCGTGGACATCCCACGATCCGTAGGTGTCTTTGAGGGTTTGGATGCCCTGCACCGGTTGCTCGAGCAACTCGGCCAGGGTCACGGCTCGCTTCTGGCTCAACGCCGCACTCCTTTGTGAGGTGTGCGGCGAGTCTACCCGTTAGTCGTTCGGGTGCGTACGAACCAGGCGACGCGAGCGAGCGACGATGAGCGCGCCAGCGCCGAGCAGCAGTGCTGCGAGGCCGCCGAGCAGGCCCGAAGCGTTGGCGTCGAGGCCGGTCGCTGCCAGCTCGGGCTCGCCAAACTCGTAGGCGCCAGCATCAGCCAGGCCATCACGGGGCTCGTTGCGCTGGTCGACATCGGTGGAGTCGACCGCGGCCGTCAAGGCGCTGGCCGACTCGAGACCACCGAACGCGGAGTCGAGCTCGGCCGAGGTCGGAGCGAAGTCGAAGTCGGGCACGGCGTTGATCGCGGGGCTCGTGCCGATGAGCGCCACAGTGTCCGTCGCGCCACCGTTGTCGTCGAGCTGCGGGTTCTCGCCGAAGATCGCGGTGACCGAGCGCGAGAAGAGCGTGCTCTCGTCGGGCGTGCCGAGCGCCGCCTCGACCGACTGCGAAGTGCTGAAGACATTGCCACCGCGGTCGTCGAAGGCTCCCTCGTTGTCCGCCCCGAGCTGCGCATTCGACCGCGAGCCGGCGAAGATGTTGCCGCCGATCTCGAGAGAGTCATCGATGCCGGTGACGAAGATCGCCTCACTGTGCTCGACGGTGTCGGAGGAGTTCGCGCGGTTCTCGAGGAACGTCGTGAAGCCGATCTGACCCGCGTCGGTGAAGATTGCACCGCCGACCTCGCCCGCGGTGTTCTCGACGAAAGTGGAGTTGAGCGCGAGCACGGTGCCGTAGCTCACCGGGCCTTCGAGGTCTGCGCCCGTCGCCATCGCGCCACCGACGACTCCCGCCTCATTGTCGACGAAGGTCGAACCAAACGTGGCACCGTAGATGACCGAATTGGTGGCCCCGCCGTATTCAGCAGCGTTGTCGGAGAAGGTCGACTCGAAGGCGGCGGAGTACACGGTGAAGACGGCGCCGCCCAGTTGAGCGGTGTTGTCGTCGAATGTACTGTTTGCCATCACGGCGGCGTAGGCGGAGACTGCCCCACCCGTCGCCGAAGCCTCGTTGCCGGTAAAGGTCGACGACTCGATGCCCATCGTCGCACTGCCATCGACATAGATGGCGCCGCCGCTGTAGCCGTCGAAGCCGTCAACGACAGGTCCAGTCGAGTTGTTGGTGAAGGTCGAGCCGCTGATCGCAACGGTGGTCGACGACGACTCGGGCTCGACGTAGATGGCACCACCATCTTCGAACGACGCGTTGTCGGTGAAGTACGAATCTTCGACCTCGAGGTCACCGTTGACGTAGATCGCGCCGCCAATCGTCGCTGACCCGTTCACGAAGCCGATGTTCTGCACGGTGAGCGAACCACCGACCCCACCCGTAAGCAGTTGCGAGGTGTTGCCGCCGTCGAGTCGCGCGTCGTCGAGGCCGAACAGCGTGAGGTCGTGGTTGAAGTAGAGCGTCGAGGCGATGGGGAACGTGCCTGACAGGCAGACGATCGCGGTGTCAGCATCCAGCAGGGCTCGAATGTCAGCTTCGTCGCCGGTCGCGGCGTCGACCGTGTTGCTGCCGGTGCAGTCGGCTGCCGTCGCTGCGAAGGCCGGCGTCGCCGTGACCACGCCCATGCCCACGATCAGACCGCCCGAGCTCAGAACGGCCGCAGAACGCAGGGCGCGGCGCGCGGTGAAGGCGCTCGGCACGACGGGGGTGGAGGTGTCAGTCACGGGGGTGTCTCCTCGACAAGAATCGCTGCACTGCAGGGGCACCCGCGCGCACGCGAGTCGTGCTCGAACTCTACAGTGGAAGCACCGGCACCAACACCTCATTGTCGAGGCTTTTTTCACGAGCGGAGCGCCCCCATGTTCGCACCAGTGCGACACCTCACTGAGCACGCGAGTGCGCGCCCTCACGACCTCGCCCTCATCGGCGTTGACGGCCGTTGGACTTTCGCCGAACTCGAGCGGGCCGTGAGCGCCGTGGCCCGCCGCTTGCGCGAACTCGGAGTCGAGCCTCGGCAGCTTGTCGCCACCGACCTCTCGCCCGCTGACGACTGGATCGTGACCCTCGCGCTCTTCCGCATCGCGACGCGCACGGTGTCGATCGCGGGCGTCGGATCGGGCAGCGGATTGCTGGTGGATGCCCTTCTCACGCGCCCCGGAACCCGCCGCGTCGACGCGGCGCTCGTGATCGACGTCGACCGGCTCTGGATCGAGCAAGCCATCGCCGATGCTGACGACCCTGAGGTGCCGAACACGCCGACAGTGCTCTACCCGCGCGACGATGCAACGTGCCGCGTCATCATGACCAGCGGCACGACGGGTCGACCGCGTGGAGTCGAGCTGTCGGTGCGAGCGGTCGAGCACCGCTTGGCGAACCTGCACCGCTACTGGACTGATGCGCGCGTCGAACTGAACCTCATGGGCCTGTCGACGACGGGCGGTTTTCACACGGCGCTCGCGGCCCTGCAGCACGGATCGCCGTTCCTCGCGGTAGAGATCTCTGACGAGCGCTTCCTGCGCGTGGCGACCGAGGCGCGGGCGCAGGTGCTGTGCGGCTCACCCGTGCAGGTCGGGCAGACCATGCGGCTGCTGCGCGAGCGCTCGCTGACGCTCCCCCAGCTCACCGAGGTGCGCACCGCCGGCGCGCTGCCGACTGCTGCACTCATCACGCAGGTTGCCGAGCAGCTCGCGGTGCCAGTGCGCGGCGTCTACGGCTCGACCGAGGGCGGCGGCGTCGCGATGCGCATGCTGCACCTCGGGGGCGACCTCTCGAACGTTGGTTCACCATTGCCGGGCATCGAGCTCGACATTGCTGACGAGAGCGGCGTCTCGGTGCCCGCGGGCGAGTCGGGCGAGGTGCGCTACCGCGGGCCGGGGCTCGCGAGTGGCTACACCGCCCACGATGCCGAGCAGTCTTTTCGCGGCGGATGGTTCTTTCCGGGCGACCGCGGGCACCTCACCGCGGAAGGCTCGCTCGTCATCGAGGGCCGCACGGCAGAGATCGTCAACGTGGGCGGCGTGAAGGTCGATCCGGCCACGGTCGACGCCGCAGTCGAGGGCTTCCCCGGCGTGATCGACGCCGGCACGTTCATCATCGAGCAGGTGCCGGGCGTGCCCGAGCTCGGTCTTGCCGTCGTCGCCGAAGCCTCGTGCGATCTGCGTGCGCTCGATCAGTTGCTGCGGCAGCGCCTGCCGGGCAAGCACCCCACGGTGTTCGGGCAAGTGTCGGTGATTCCGCGCAACCGCATGGGCAAGGTTGAGCGCTCGCGCCTCACGGCGGAGTTCGCGCGCAGGCTCAACCTCTGAGCGCTCTCAGCCTCTGAGTTGCTTGTGAGCGGCGCGCAACCCGCGCAGCATGAGCTTTGTCGAGGCGGCCCCCGGCGCAAGCTGATTCGTCGTCGAAGCGATCGTGATGCCGCAGCGACGATCAGCGAACAGGCTGAAGCCCGTCATGCCGGCGTGGCCGACGAGCGGCTCAGCATGAGGACACCCGGTGATCAGTCGCGGTAGCCGCAAGCTAATGATGCCGACGCCGTACTCCGCTCGCGGAACGAGGGGCAGGCGGTCGGTGAGAGCGAGAGCGAGCATCCGTTCGTCAAGAATGTCGCCGTCGATGACCGCCGTGAGAAAGCGCACCATGTCTGCGGTGCTGCTGACGAGGGCACCTTCTGCTCCGAGTGAGGCGAGGCGGCGGGCGCCGAGGTAGCTCTGCGTACCGAAGAGGATCGGCGTGGCGTGCTCGAAGGGGCCGAGGTCGTCGGGCGTGATGAGCGCGGTGTCGGTGAGGCCGAGCGGGTCGAAGAGGTCGCGCTGCAGGGCGGTGGCGAGCGGCACCCCGGCGAGCGTTTCGATGACGCGGCCGACGAGTTGGTAGTTGGTGAAGCTGTACTGCATGCGGCCGCTGTGGGGTGCGAACGTGGCGTCGAGCCCGCGGGCGATGTCGAGCGCCTCGTCGTAGGTCCAGCCGGGGTCGGCGGCCGTCGTCGCGGCGATGTCGCTGCGCGGGTCAAGGCGCTTGCGCGCGTAGTAGTCGGGAATTCCGCTCGTGTGGGCGAGCGCGTCACGCAGCGTGATGGTGGCGGCGTGGTCGGTGCCGCCGTGCCGGTTGAGGCCGGTCAGGTCGCCTGCGGGCAGGATGCTCGCGATCGGCTGCTCGAGGCTCACCACTCCCTCGTGCACGTGTCGCAACACCCACACGGCGGCGACGAGTTTGGTGACGCTCGCCACGGCGTGGGTCGCATAGGCGTCGGGTGCGGCGGCGCGAGCTTCGCGCCCGTCTGCGAGGTGCACGCGCAGTTCAGGGCCGCTCGTGCGCGGGCCTCGCGCCTTGTCGACGGCCGCGTCCATGCGGCGCTGCAGTGCGGCGTCAGTGAGCGTCACGTGCCCTCGGCAGGAATC
>SXMH01000184.1 GCA_005777405.1 Actinomycetota bacterium | reverse complement strand
GCGGGCGCGTCGGTCGCGGGGGAGTGCCCGGCCTCTGCCTCTTCGTCACGACCGCCCAGCTCGAGTCGCTCGGGCGGGAACGTGTCGAAGCCGTTGCCTCGACACTCGACGGCTTCGAACTTGCCGCGATCGACCTCGAGCTGCGGCGCGAAGGCGACGTGCTCGGTGCGAACCAGAGCGGCGGGCGCACGAGCCTCAAGCTGCTGCGAGTCGCCACCGACGGCGACCTCATTCTCGAAGCGCGCGAAGCGGCCGCCGGGGTGCTCGAGGGTGACGCGGCGCTGGCGCAGCATCCGCCGCTCGCTGCCGCGATCGCGCGCCGCCTCGATGAGAGTGCGCGCTCGTTCATCGCGCAGGGGTGATCGCGTCGATTTCTCGTCAGCGGCTCGCTGGCGCAGACTGAAGCCGTGAGGGTCATCTCGTACAACTTGCGCAAGCACGCGGCGAGCGGCGAACTCGAGAAGCTCGTCGAGACGCACACGCCCAACCTGCTGTGCGTGCAAGAGATCAACACCGACGACATGCCGACCTCGGTCGGCGGCCTCGTGCTTGCCGACGCGACCAAGCTCAACCGCTTGGGGCTCGCGATCTACTACGACCCGCAGCGCTTCGTCGCGCTGAGCACCAAGGCCTTCAGTCTCAAGCGCTCGCTGCACGACATCATCGCGAAGCCCGCCCACGAGAGGTTGCTCGGCACCCACCTCGTCGATCGTGAACACGACCGCGAGCTCGTCATCGGCTGCTTCCATGCGGCGCCGCTCACCGCCCTCAATTCACTGCGTCGCACCCAGATTCGCGCTGCGCACGAAGCGCTCGACTCGTTCGGGCCCACGCTGCCGACCCTCATGGTGGGCGACTTCAACTACCCCGTCTTCAAAGACCACCTGTCGACGAGTGTGCAGGAGACGGGCCACGAGGTGACGCTCAGCGATGCGCGCACCTACACGCGCTACAAGTTCTTTCGCGGGCACTTCGACTTCGCCACGTCGATCGGGCTTGACATCACGCGAGTGACGACGTTGCCGCAGGGAGTCTCTGATCACCTGCCGATCTTCGTGACCGCCGATTACGCCGCACCCCGATCGGAAACACTCCAGTAACGCGCGCTCGCTAGGCTGAGGCCCATGAGCAGGATCGCTGTTGTTCCTGGGTCGTTCGACCCCGTCACCCTCGGCCACCTCGACGTGATCGAGCGAGCGGCGGGCATCTTCGACGAAGTGCACGTCGTCGTCGTGCACAACCCCTCGAAGCAAGCGATGCTGCCGATCGCCCAACGCGTGACGCTCATCGAGCAGGCCGTTGCCGACCGTGCGCTGCCGCCGACCATTCGCGTGACGGGCTGGAGCGTCGGTCTTCTCGTCGACTACTGCACCGAAGTCGGTGCGAGCGTACTCGTCAAGGGTGTGCGCAGTCAGGTCGACGTGGCCTACGAGACGCCCATGGCGATCGTCAACCGCGACCTCGCCGGCGTCGAGACAGTCTTCATGTTGCCCGACCCTGCTCACGCGCACGTCTCGAGCTCGCTCGTGCGCCAGGTGGCGAGCCTCGGCGGAGACGTTGCCCCGTACGTGCCGCGTGCCGTCGCCGAGTTCTTGCAGAACGAGCTCGCCGAGTAGCGCGACTACACGGCGAGGCCGCTGAGGGTCTTGCCGATGAGCAGCACTCCCACCACGAGCAGAATCGCGCCGACCATCGCGGCGTTGTGCTCGATCATCCACGCTCGCAATCGTGCGAGTGGTTCTGCGATGCGATCGCCTGCGACAAGCGAGACGATGACGGGAAGGATGACCGGGCTCGACCCGAGCACGATGATGATTGCCAACACGATGGCCGATTCTGCGACCGTCGTGCTCGCGGCTTCGAGCTCGACTCCGAGGGCGACGCTCAGCAACAGGTTCTTGGGCTTGAGCCCGCCGAAGAACGCCCCCATCGTGAACGCCGACGTCGGGGTGACGTCATCGAGCTTCGCCATCCATCCCGGTGTCTCCGCATCCACTCCGGCCGCGGGCCGCGAGCGCCACTGACGCACCGCCAGCACGATGGCGAGCACGCCGAGGCCCAGCACAATGAACGGCGCCGAAATCGACACCTCATCACTGCTGTGCGGCAAGGCGAGCGAAATCGCGTAGGCGATGGCGGCGACGACGGCGATCGCGATAACGAACCCGAGCACGAAGGCCGTGCTGGCTGCCTTCGGCCGCGGCGAGAGCAGCAGCAGCACCACAGAGGCGATGGCGAGCGGGCTCACCGCGATTGCCGCGGCGAGGGGAAGAGCAGAGCCGATGGCGTCGAGCACGAGGTGTCCCTGGGGTCGAGGGTGACTGCGGTGCGCAAGGGCGCAAGGCGGTTCCCAGTGAACACCACGAATGCTCGCGCGACCAGTGGCTAGGCTCGCCCCATGGGTGCATGGGGAACGGGACCGCTCGAGAACGACGACGCGCTCGATGCGATCACGGAGATTTCAGAGGGCACGTTCTCGCTCGACGTGTTGAGAGACGCGATCGCGGGCGACTACCTTGAGGCCCCGGAGGGCGCGATCGCGCTTGCGGTGCTCGAAGTTGCGCTTGCGGCCCGTGGAGTGAGCGACCCCGCCGCCGAGCTCGACGAGGTCGACATTCGACTGGTGGCGCAGCAGCTCGATCAGAACGACTACGAGCTCATTCTCGAGGCCGCGCAGCGCGTGCTGAACCCCGTGGCGTCCGAACTCTACGAGCTCTGGGAGGAAGCGGAGCCCGAAGAGTTCGAGGCCTGGAAGCAGCAGGCTGCGCAGTCGATCTCGGCGCTCAGTGACACGATCGCCGACTGAGGCGGTAGCCCCAGCGGCGTCGTGAGACCGCAGTGCCGCACCCCGTCAGACCTGGCGGATTCTGGATACAGTATGCAAGAATGGACACCATGACTCTCCCTCTCACTCTTGGGTACAAGGCCTCTGCTGAGCAGTTCGATCCGCGCGAGCTGGTCGAGATCGCGGTGGCTGCTGAAGCGCACGGTATGCAGTCGGTGGCGGTGAGTGATCACTTTCAGCCCTGGCGCCACACCGGTGGGCATGCTCCGTTCTCGTTGACGTGGATGTCGGCGGTGGGCGAGCGCACCTCGAGCATCCGAATCGGCACGTCAGTGATGACGCCGACCTTCCGCTACAACCCAGCCGTGTTGGCGCAAGCGTTCGCGTCGATGGGTGTGATGTACCCCGATCGCATCTTCCTGGGTGTCGGCACGGGCGAGGCCCTCAACGAGATCGCGACGGGCTTCCGCGGTGCTGGTGAGCAGGAGTGGCCGGAGTTCAAGGAGCGTTTCGGGCGACTGCGCGAAGCGATCGAGCTCATGCGTCAGCTCTGGACCGAAGACCGCGTGAACTACCGCGGCGAGTACTACTCGACCCACGACGCGTCGATTTACGACCGCCCAGAGAACCCGGTGCCGATCTATGTCGCTGCGGGCGGACCGTTCGTGGCGAAGTTCGCCGGTCGTGTGGGAGACGGCTTCATCTGCACCTCGGGCAAGGGCGTCGAGCTCTACACCGAGAAGCTCATCCCTTCGGTCATGGAGGGCATCGAGCAGGCGGGCAAGAGCCCCGACGATGTCGACCGCATGATCGAGATCAAGATCTCGTACGACACCGACTACGACACCGCGCTCGACAACACGCGATTCTGGTCGCCGTTGTCGTTGTCGGCTGAGCAGAAGCACGACATCACCGACCCGGTCGAGATGGAGAAGGCGGCGGATGCTCTGCCGATCGAGACGATCGCGAAGCGCTGGATCGTCGGCAACGACCCCGATGAGGTCGTCGCCGAAGTGGCGAAGTACGTCGACTACGGCATGAACCACCTCGTGTTCCACGCGCCGGGCCAAGACCAGCGTCGGTTCTTGGAGTTGTTCGAGCGCGACCTCGCACCGCGACTGCGCGCGCTGAGCTAGCGCCGCTGAGCTCGCCGCACGCGCTCGCCACGTAGCGGCCACTCGCATCGCCCCCCGAACTGGGGCGCCGCCGAAACACGCCTGGAACATGCGTGGAACGCGGCGGGAACGGTGCCTGACTAGCGTCAGAGCATCCAGTCGGAATCCCGGTGCGAGGGGGACGATATGAGTGACACGCACGACGACGGGGGGTCGTCGGTGACGGAGCTCGAGTTGTCGACCATGCCCTCGCCTGCGGAGCAGGATGACGACGGGGTCCCCGGTGCTGTGGGGGCAGCACCGGGGACACCAGCGCCGAGCGCCCCGCCACCCCTCCCGGGTTGGACCGCCGCCGCCATGGCGATTCACGCCATCTGGCGCATGCCGGCTCCCATGGTCATCACCCTGCAACCGACGGGCTTTCCGCCGCTCGAGATCGACGTGCGCGGCTACGTCTACCGCTGGGACTTCGCTCTCGACGACCTGCCGGAGCGACCGGACTCCGTCGCGATCGGCACCCGCGCGATCGATGACGCCGAACCGGCCTTTGCAGGCGACGACTTTCGGCATCGACCGGCGTTCGCGGGTCTCGACCTCGACCCTGTGCTCTGGCTCATCGGCACGAGGGCGTTCGAGGGCACGCGCGCCTCGTGGCTGCGCGCGGGCGACACCTACCGCCTCTACCGCTGGCCCTTCTTCGAGAACCTTCCGATCACCGTCGAGCAGCGGCGCATCGTGTCAACGTCAGCCAAGGGCTTCATGTCGGTCGAGAAGCTCGCGACCAAAGCGAAAGTCGAGATCGACGAGGCCCACCGCGTCATCAACGCCCTCAGCCTCATGGGACTCTTGCGTCGCAACGCCGCACCGGATGCCGCTCCGCTCGTGCCGCCTCCGCCCCCGGCTGGTTCGCTGACTGGCCTCTGACAGGCGCCATTCAGGCGCTGCCGAGGTGCTTCAGTATCCTGGACGACGGCTTGCGCACCGGGCGCGGCCGTCTCGAGGAATCCCACGTGTCGAAACACCGCCACTCCACCAGCGCGCGGCCGGCATATCGCCGCCACGGTTGGTCGACGGCGCGCACCGTGTTCGCGTCACTCGTCGCGGGCCTCGTGCTGGCGTCGACGCTCGGCCTCGCAACGCCGAGCAACCAGGATCTTCTCGAGGCGTACATCGACGAGAACGCGCAGTCGATCGCGCCGGCCGCGTCAACGTCGGTGGATGCTGCACCCGCAATCGAGCGCCACGAGTTCGATGCGACGCCGGGCTTCGAGACGTTCATCGAGGGCGGTACGAATCACGACTGGGCGAGCCTGGTGCTGCTCATGGGTGACTTTCCACTCACCGAGTCGAACGTGACCGTCGTCACGCGATGGATGCGGCAGGAGAACTTCGTCGACTCGTGGTGGAACCGCAACAATCCGCTCAACAACGGCTGGGGGTCCGGCGGCGGCGGGGGCACCGGGCGCTACGTCGACCTCGTTGATGCGGCCGAGAACGCGGCCGAAGCCTTGCGTTCGCTGCCGCGCTACTCCGAGATCGTGAGCACGCTCGAGGCGTCGGCGCCGACGGAAGAAATCGAGCGAGCGATCTGGTTCTCTGGCTGGGCGACGGGCATGTACAACAACGGGGCGCACTGGTCGTACACCGAAGTGCCCGAAGTCGAGGCGCCCGCGAGCGCCTGGGGTCGCTGAACCCCAGACGCTCGCGAGCTGTGCGCGTTTACCTCAGCCCCGTGCGGTGTCATCACCGAGGTGGCAGCAGCGAGAGCCTCAGCAGCATCTCGCGTTCGCGACGTTCGGTGGCGAGCGCGTTCTGCACGCGACGCGCGTGGTCATCACGCACGTCGAGCACGCGCGGGCGGCGGCTCCACGCGACGAGCGCGATGCCGAGCCGCAACGCGAGGCGGTCGATGATGCCGACACGACGCGCCGAGTGCGGACTCGGTGGATGGGCGGATGGGTGCACTCGACCCTGAGGGGTCGACAGAGTGGTGTTCATGCGGGGTTTCTTCCTCACTGATGCGGACCGCGCGCGCAGTGAGCGCAGCAAAGTCGCGGCCCAAGACGGATGTCGATGGGTGCTTCGCGAGCGTCGCCACCGGCTGTGCGGGCGGCGAGGGAGTCAGAGACTCGGCTGCAGCCCGATCAGGCGGTGAGGACGCCGACGAAGCCGGCGGGGGTGGGGAGAAGAATCCCCGTGAATGCAGTGTTCAACATGTCGCTCGGCCTCCTTTCGATGTTCGGCGCTTGGCGAATCTAGTGGCTTCGCTGCGGCGAATGCAAGCCTGCATCCCGGGCGTGTCGCAACCGTGTCCCGTTCGTTACGCTCGAGTCGTGCACAGCGACGCAGAGAGCCAGAGCGCAGCCGACCTCGAGCTGTCGGGCTCGGTTCGCGACGATGAGGAGTCACGACCCCGTTCTCGGCGCGGCGAGATCGTCATGGGAGTGCTCCTGTCGATCGTGGGCGTCGTCGGCACCGCCTCGGGCGGTCTCTTCGTGGCGCTGGCGTCACGCGAACCACTTGACGGTGCTGCTGTGCCGGGAGGTTTCGCCACGGCGATCGTCGTTCTGCTCGCCGGTGTCGCGGCGATCATCATCGGCTCAGCCCTGCGGCACGGCTCGCCATGGGCGCGCCGCCTCGTCCTTCGGCGCTAGCCCTCGACGACCGGACCGGCGAGCTCCCAGGCGTGACCGCCCGGATCGACGAACGCGGCGGTGCGGATGCCCCACGGGCGGTTCATCGGACCGTTGAGCAGAGTGACTCCGCGCGCGGCGAGCAGCGCCGCCGCGGCATCCACGTCGTCGACGGTGAGCGTCAGCAGCACTCGAGAGCCCGTAGATGCCGGGGCGACGGGAAGCGGCTCGACGAGTTCGGTGGCGGCGGTCGACGCGAGGGTGTTGATGATGACCCCGCCAAGCGTGAACGCCGCAGACTCGTCGTCTTCGAAGATCAGCTCAAGCTCGAGCACATCGCGGTAGAAGTCGCGTGACCCGACAAGATCGTCGGTGACGAGCGTCGCGTGGGTGATGCCAGCAGACCACGGTGCTGACTGGTGCGCATTCGACATAGTGCTCCCTTCCAGACGGCACGACCGTCGGGTGTGCGCAGAACGCTACTCCCAGTCATGCGCACAACCTATGCAGGACTCATGCCCGTGACGGGAGTCGCCTGTGCGCCGTACGCTCGCAGCATGGTCGCCGTCAACGACAAGCCGCAACTGCTCATCACCACCGTGCCCGAGTGGGAGGCCTGGCTCGAGCAGAACCCCGAGCACGACGGCATTCGGCTGCAGCTGCGCAAGAAGTCGACGACCTTGCCCGGCATGCTCTACGACGAGGCGCTCGAATCCGCCCTGTGCTTCGGCTGGATCGATGGGCAGACCAAGTCGCTCGACGAGCACTACTACCTGCAGGTGTTCACCCCGCGCAGGCCGCGCTCGGTCTGGTCGCAGCGCAACGTCGAGATCATCGCTCGACTCATCGAGCAGGGGCGAATGAGGCCCGCGGGCATGCTGCAGGTCGAGCGCGCGCAGGCAGACGGGAGATGGGATGCGGCATATCGTCAGCGCGGCATGGAACTGCCCGACGACCTCGTTGCGGCCCTGGCAGCGTCTCCCGCCGCGAACGAGCGTTTCGCCGCCCTCACCGCGCAAGAGCGCTTCGGCGTCGTCTTTCGTCTGCAAGGGCTCAAGAGGCCCGAGAATCGCGCTCGGCGCCTGCTGTCATACATCGGGATGCTCGAGCAGGGCCGCAATCCGCTCGAGCCGGGCGGGGCGAGCGGCACAATAGGCACATGACCACCGCCCCCATCGGCTTCGCCGCTGCCCTGGAGCAGTTCGCGCCGCCCGAGGCGGTGCGACTCGCGACACTCGCCGAGCAGCACGGCTTCAGCGGCACGCTCGTCCCTGACGCCTTTCAGCCCTTCACGGCGGCGCAGGGCCAGGCTGGTGCGGTGTGGCCGACAGCCGGTGCGCTCGGCGCCGTCACGACCGGCGAGATCGGAGTGGGAGCCGTCGCTCCCGTCTATCGCAGTCATCCGGCCGTCGTCGCGCAGAACGCCGCGACCCTTGCCGCGCTCTACCCAGAGCGAACCTGGCTCGCGATCGGCAGTGGCGAGGCGATCAGCGACCACGTCGTGGGTGGCTACTGGCCGGAGGCGGCCGAGCGTCTCAACCGCATGTTCGACGCCCTCACGATCATCCGCAAGCTCTTCGCCTCCGGGGCCAGCGGCCGCGACGTGCGTCACGACGGCGAGTGGAACCGGCTCGAGTCGAGCCGGTTATGGTCGGTGCCCGAGGTGCTGCCCCCACTGCTCATCGCCACGGCGGGGCCCATCACGGCCCGTCGCGCAGGCACCGTCGCCGACGGTCTGCTGTTCGACAGCGTGCCCGCCGACAAGATTCCGCTGTTGCTGCAGCGCTACGCCGAAGGCGCACGCGAGGCTCGACGCGAGCAGCGCGGGCGCGTCGTGCTGCGCTTGCATGTGTCATGGGATGAAACCGACGAACTCGCGACAGCCGCCGCGCTGAGGGAGTGGCCGCAGGCGGGTTTGCGGTTCGCGAAGAGCGACGTGCGTTCACCCCACGAGCTCGCGCAAATGGCGGCCTATGTGCGCTCCGACGACTTCGACGATCGGATGCTCATCTCGAGTGACCCTGAGGTGCATCGAGCGGGCATCCAGCGCTATCTCGATCTCGGCGTCGACACCGTCTTCGTGCACAACGTCGGTCGCAATCAAGAGCGATTCATCGAGGTCTTCGGGCGCGACGTGCTGCCCTTTCTGCGACGCTGAAGAATCTCTAGGCTTGAGCAATGCACATCATCCTCGGGGCCCTCACGCTCGTCGTCATGATCGGCGCGCTCGCCGACATCATTACGCGCGACGAGTCGCAGGTGAAGCACCTGCCCAAGATCGTGTGGATCATTCTCGTGGTTCTGCTGCCGCTCGTCGGCAGCGTGTTGTGGTTCGCTGTGGGTCGCGAGTACAGCAAGCCTGTCGATCTCGGAGGCTTCGGCGACCCGCGCCGGTGGGATCGCACCGCGGCGTCACACGGTGCGGCGACGGATGCTGCACCCATGTCGCAGACCGAGCGCGAGCTCGCCCGCCTCGAGCGCGAAATCGCTCACGCCGAGCAAGAAGAGCGCATTCGCCGCCTCGAGCGTGAACTCGACGAGCGCCGCGGCCGAGAGTAGCCTCGCACAGACCGCAACGGCTCTCACGAATCGGCTCTCGCGGACTGACGAAAGGCCTCGCATGTCGTTTCAGGCGTATCTCGATGCGATCGAGAAGAAGACCGGCCGCACGCCCCGCGCGCTGCTCGACGAGGCGATCGAGCGCGGCTACGACCAGCCCGGGGTGAAGGCAGGCGAGATCGTGCAGTGGCTCGCCGACGACTACGGCCTCGGCCGAGGCCACGCGATGGCCAGGGTGCACGTCATCACGAAGGGGCCGACGATCTCGTCGAAGCACGTCGGCACCGATGGAGTGCATCGAGACGAGAGCGTCGAGCTGTGGCTTGACGGGGTCGCGACCAAACCCTGACCGCGCCGAACGGCGACGGCACGGTGCGCCGTCGCGCTGGGGGAGAATAGGGGCATGGCCCCAGCGCTGCCCCCGATCACCGTCTTCGGCGTCGACGGCGTGCCTGAGATCGTGGCGGGGGATGACCTGCCGGCGGTGATCGCTGCGGCCGTCGTCGGCATCGCAGAGCCAGGCGACATTCTCGCCGTGACGAGCAAGATCGTCAGTAAGGCTGAAGGACGCATGTTGCAGGCGGCTGATCGTGAAGACGCGATCACGGCGGAGACGGTGCGCGTCGTCGCGACGCGCGAGCATCCGGGCGGCGTGACGCGCATCGTCGAGAACCGCCTCGGGCTCGTCATGGCCGCGGCCGGGGTCGATGCGAGCAACACCGCCGATGGCACCGTGCTGCTGCTGCCGCTCGCGCCCGACGAGAGCGCAGCATCCATCAGGGCCGCGGTGGAAGAGATCGTGGGCGGACCGATCGGCGTCGTCATCACCGACACCGCGGGGCGGCCGTGGCGCGAGGGTCAAACCGACATCGTCATCGGGGCGAGCGGCGTGCACTTGCTCGACGATCTGCGCGGCCAGCGTGACGCGGCGGGCAAGGTGCTCGAGGTGACCGCCCCCGCCGTCGGCGATGAAATTGCGGCGGCTGCCGACCTCGTCAAAGGCAAGTCGAGTGGCGTGCCCGTGGCCGTGGTGCGCGGGCTTGCGCGTTTCGTCGACGCCGAGGCGGCGGGGGCGCGCACCTTGGTGCGGGGAGCCGCGGACGACCTGTTCAGCCTCGGCACTGCGGAGGCGCGCCAGCAAGGCTGGGACGACGGCTACCGGGCGGGGCTCGCGGCGCGCGACTCGTGACGGTGAGCCCCAGGAGCGATCGCTGGTGACTCGGTACGCGCGCCGAAACTGATGGCGCGGCGCCCCGTGGTGTCGTCGATGAGAATGCGCGCCTCGACACCGTAGACGGTGCTGATGAGCTCATCGCTGAGGGTCTCGAGGGTGGGACCATGAGCGATGCGCAGCCCCCGCGAGAGCACGAGTGCGTTGTCGCTGAACTCGAGCGCGAGCGCGAGGTCGTGCAAGGCGACGACGACCGTCACACCTTCTGACGCCAAGCGCCGCAGCAAGCTCATGATGCTGAGCTGCGCCGCGATATCGAGGTGGTTGGAGGGCTCGTCGACGATGAGCAGGCGTGGTTGCTGCGCAAGGGCCATGCCGAGCGCCACTCGCTGACGTTCGCCGCCCGAGAGAGACAGCAGCGCGCGGTCGGCGAAGGCCGTCATGCCCACCGCCTCGAGTGCCTCGTCGACGACGGTGCTCTCGCCGTCGTCACCCCACGCGCCGACATGGGGGGTGCGGCCGAGTGCGACGGCATCTCGCACCGTGAGCTCGATGTCGGTCTCGGTCGACTGCTGCACCATCGCGACGAGCTGAGCACGACGTCGGCGGGGAATCGTCGAGAGGTCGTCGCCACCCAGTTCGACGACGCCGGTGCCGTGCAGTCGCGAGAGCGCCGCGAGCAGGCTCGACTTGCCGGCGCCTTTCGGGCCGACGACCGCAGTGACGGTGCCAGCGGCGGCGTCGAGGTCGATGTCGTCGACGAGCATCGTGCTGCCGACGGTGACGCTGACCGATCGAGCCCGCAGGCCCGATGCGATGACCTCGGTCGACGGCGAGGTGGAGCGAGTGGCGAACCAGGTCATGATCGAGCTCCGATCGTTGCGCGCCGCGCCAAGAGCGCGGCGAAGACGGGGGCGCCGACGAGCGCCGTGACGACGCCGACAGGCAGTTCGCGCGGGTCGAGCACGGTGCGGGCGAGCGTGTCGGCGAGAACGAGGAATGCTGCGCTCCAGACGACAACGAGGGGCAGCAGTGCGCGGTGCCCCGGGCCGACGACGAGGCGAACCATGTGCGGCATGACGAGGCCGACAAAGCCGATCGCGCCGCTCACCGACACCATCGCACCGGTGAGGAGCGCCGTGGCGACGAGCAGGACGAGGCGGATGCGCGGCACGTCGATGCCGAGAGTCATGGCCGATCGCTCACCGAAGGCGAAGGCGTCGAGCGTGCGCCCCGTGGTGAGCAGCGCCCCACCCACGACGAGAAGAGCCACCCCGGCAATCGCGGCGCTTGACCAGTCGGCGGCACCGAGCGTGCCGAGCAGCCAGCCGAGAATCTCGCGGTACGAGTCACCTGTTGCGCTCCAGAAGATGACACCGCTCGTGAGCGCGCCGAGCATCGCCGAGACGGCCACGCCGGCGAGCACGGTGCGCACCGGAGTGATCGCGCCGCCGCGGCGGGCGATCGCGAGTGTCGCGGCCAAGGCCACCAGAGCGCCGAGGAAGGCGGCGACCGGCAGCAGCAGGCTGACGCCGAGCACGATGACGGCGACGGCGCCGAGCGATGCCCCCGAGCTGAGACCGAGCAGGTACGGGTCAGCGAGGGGATTGCGCGTCACCGCCTGCATGATCGACCCGGCGAGGCCGAGCCCTGCGCCGACCGCGGCGGCGGTGAGCACGCGCGGCAACCGCAGCTCCCACACGATGCTCGACCGCAGCGCAGACTCGGGCTCGGCACCGGTGAGTCGATCGAGCAGGATGCGCGCGAGTTCGGCCGGGCCGATCTCGGCAGGTCCGACGACGATGCCGAGAACGAGGGCACCGAGCAGCACCGCCCCGCCGAGCAGAGCGACGACAGCGATGCGTCGTCGTCGGCTGCTCGGTGCGCCGGTCGAGCCGGCGACCCTGGGGGGCGGTGTGCTGGGTGCGAGCATCCTCATCAGTCCATCGACATCTCGGCGAGTTGCTCAGCGAGGTCGGCCGCGGCCCATGCGGTGCGGGCTCCGGCTTCGGTCGAGGCGAAGGGAATCACGAGATAGCGCGAGTTCTGCACGGCGTCGAGCTCGGCAGTCGCGGCGTTCGACTCGAGCAGCGCGATCTTGTCGGCGGCGCTGTTCCACGTCGCATCGACGAGCACGATGACGTCGGGATTCGCGTCGACGATGGCTTCCCAGCTCATCGACGTCCACGTGTCGGCGACATCGGCCGCGACGTTCTCGAGACCGACGAGGTCGAGGATGAGTTGCGGGTTTCCGATGCCGGCGCCGACGTAGGGGGTGTCAGTGCCCGAGGAGTACCAGAGGGCGCGCAGTTCACGCGTGTCGGGTGTGATCGCGTCGAGCGTCGCCCGCTGCTCGGTCAGGAAGGGCTGTGGGTCGACGGCGATGATCTCGGCGAGCTCGGTGATCTGTCGCTCGAGTTCATCGACCGTCATGCGGTCGGGCTGGTAGACCGGGTCTTTGCAGGCGCTCGGGGCGACGTAGGTGTCGATGCCGAGTGCCGCATAGCTGTCGCGCTCGCCCGAGCTGTCGGCGCTGAACACCGACTCCCACCCCGCGAAGACGAGGTCGGGCTCGAGTTCGAGCACGGCCTCCTGCGCGGGAGCGCTGTCGGAGAGGACGGGAATGTCGGCCGCGGGAGCCCATTGCTCGGGAATCGGCCCGTCGGGGAAGGCTTGACCGACGATGCGATCTCCGGCGCCGAGCGCGAGCAGCAGCTCGGTCGTCGACGACTTGACGGTGACGATGCGCTGAGGGGGCGAGTCGATGACGACTTCGGTGCCGCAGTTGTCGATGGTGACCGCGGCGACCTCGGTGTCAGTGGTCGGCGCCGTTTCAGCAGCGTTCGAGGAGGCGCAGCCGGTGAGGGCGAGCGTGGCGAAAGCCGCGATCGCGGAGAGGCGCAGCGCGAGAGGGGGAGTGAACGAGTAGACCATGGATGCTCCGTCCGGGGTGTGGGCAGGGGTGATGAGGTGCACAACCGGCTCGATGCCGGCGACCACCCCGTCCCAGTCCGGACGGGAGAACAACGGGACAGGTTTCCCGTGGGTCTTGTATCCAGTATACATGTCTGCGACACTCAGTCGTCGCGATGCATACTCAGGGATACCGTATTCGATAACCTGCCTAGGCTGCATCCCCGCAGCGCTGATGTGTGGAGGATTCCGATGACGAGCCAGGAAGCACCGGGCGCTGTGCCCAGCGTTGCCCGCGGTGCAGGCCTCGATGGCTTGCAAGGCCTCGCCAGTCAAGCGGCGGTCGGGTATCGCTCGGTCGGGGCCATGGTCTACGACGTGCTGCGTGATGCCATTCTTTCCGGCGTGTTCGAGCCGGGCCAGAAACTGCGCCAAGAAACCTTGGCCGAAGCGATCGGCGTGAGCCGTGTTCCGGTGCGATCGGCGCTCATTCAGCTCGAGGCTGACGGGCTCGTCGAGATGCACGACCGTAAAGGCGCCGTCGTGCGCTCGCTCACAGTCGAGCAAGTGACAGAGATCTACCAGTTGCGTCAACTGCTCGAAGAGCACGCACTAGTGCGCTCGATGTCGACGATGACGCCGGCACGATCTGAGCGACTGCGCGCGCTCGCCGACGACTCGGACGCGAAAGAAGAGGGAGCGGGCTTCCTCCGCGCCCGCGAGGAGTTCTACGCCGAGCTCTACGACGCCGAGAACAATCCCCTCGCGTGGGAACTCATCGAAGACCTGCGCCTCAAGGTCGGCCTCTACGTTCTGGGTTGGCGGGTTGCCGGGGCCCACGATCACTCGCACCGCGAACTTGTCGACGTCGTCGTGACGGGTGATCTTGACGCCGCGAAGGCCGCACTGCGCGAGCACCTCGGTACCGTGCGCGATGGTGTGCTGCAGATGATCCGCCGCGACGGCGCAGCGAACTAACTCGAGTGCACCCCCGCCCCGAGCTCGCCGCTGCCACGGCGGGGGCGGTTGTACTGACAGGGGTGCAGGGCATCGTTCCCGCGCTGCCCGAACTGCAGAGAGCGCTTGGTCTCGACGACGCAGCCGTATCGCTCGTCATGCTCGTCTATGTGCTCGCGGGAGCACTCTCGGCGATCCCAGCGGGAGCGCTTGCCGATCGCATCGGCGCTCGACCTGTCATGGTTGCGGCCCTCATCGCCTTCGGCCTCGTCTCGATCGCTCCGGTGGTGGTGCCTGAAACGTGGATGCTCGTGCTCGCGCGCACCGTTCAAGGCGCGAGCTTCGGCGTCGTATTGTCTCTGAGCGTCTCGGTGCTCGCCGACAGTGTCGACCGAGACCGACAGGCCGAGGCGCAGAGTCGACGTGTCGTGGTCATGTCGTCGACCGAGGCGGCCTTGCCTCTGGTCGCCGGGCTTCTCGTCGTCGCCGCGGGATGGCAGAGCGCGCTGCTGCTCGGCGCGCTCGCTCTGCCAGCAGCCGCACTGTGTTGGTGGGGGCTTCCCCGCGGCACGCCCGCGCGCACTCTCTCTGGGCGCGCGAGCTTCGATCTCGCGTTGCGGGCGGCGACCAGTCGGGATGGCCTGGGGGTGCAAGGGCTCGGTTTCGTGCGCTTCCTGCTGAAGTTCGCCGCGCTGAGCTTCTTGCCGATCCTGGCCGATCGCGCTGGACTTGGCGCCGCGGCGATCGGGCTTGCCTTCAGTGCAGGTGCTGTGCTCGGTATCGGCATGGCGGCGCTCGCGCCGGCGCTGTTGCGCCGAACGGGCCTTCCCAGCGTGCTCGTCGGATCGGTGTTGCTCGCCGCTGCACCCTTCACGGCAGCGCCCCTCGCGAGCAATGCATCGACGCTCGCTGTGGTGCTCGTCGTCGTCATTGTGGTGATCTCCAGTGTCGGCGACGCCGTGCTGGGGGTGGCGACGAACGTGGTCGCTGCCGCTGCCGCGCCAGCCGGAGCGAGGGGAGCGTTCATCGGCATCACCTCTGCCGTGCGCAATACCGGCAAGGTCATGGCCCCCGCCCTCGTCGCGGTGCTCGTGTTGGCATTCCCGCTTGCGTTCTCGGTTGCAGGGCTCGGGGTCATCGGCCTCGCTGCGCTCGCCGTCGTGCCCCGCGCGGTGCGTGCTGCCAACCCGCCTCAACAGCCTCCAGGCGAGAGTGATTCTGCGCGATAGTCCGTCATCGCGCCCTCGTGGGTCGTCGAACTGCCGCGGGAGAGTGTCGGCTCGGGGGCTCGTGGACCGTCTTTTACTCTGGCTACTGGATTCTGGATACAGAATGCGCCATGATGGTGCTCGACGCCGCGCATGCGGTGCGAGAACCCCGACGGCGAGGAGTGACGATGAGCCCAGTGCACGTCGGCTACGCCGCGATGAGCGGTGGAACACCGCCTCGCGAACTCGTCGAACTGTGTCGACTCGCCGAGCTCGCGGGATTCACCGGCGTCATGGCGGCAGATCAGTTGCAGCCGTGGCTGCCCGTGCACGACGAAGCACCCCACGTCTGGACGTTGCTCGCCGCGATTGCCGAGCACACGACCGGTGACCTCGGTCCTGGAGCCGTCGCGCCTATCCATACCGTGCACCCTTTCGTCATCGCCCAGGCGAGCGCGACGCTTGCGGCACTGCACCCCGGCCGGCACTGGCTCGGCATCGGTGCTGGGGAAGCACTCAGCGCACACATTGCTGGTCGCTACTGGCCCGAGGCTCCCGAGCGACTCGAGATGATGTGGGAGGCCGTTGACGTCATCCGCAAACTCTTCAGCGGCAAGGAAGTGCGGCACCGCGGTGAATACGTCGCGCTCGAGAAGAGCCGACTCTGGACGCTCGACGATAAGCCTCCCGTGCTCATCGCCACCGATGGGCCCGTGACCGCACGCCGGGCCGGTCGCGAAGCCGACGGCATCATCACGACCGCATCGTCGGTCGAGAAGGTGGCGGCGCTCATGGCTCGCTTCGACGAGGGTGCCCGCGACGCCGGGCGTTCGCCGTCGAGCCTGCTGAAAGTGCTCAGGGTGCAACTTTCGTGGGCTCCGACGCACGAAGAGGCCGAACGAGCAGCGGTCGAGCAGTGGCCCATGGCCGCGTTCGGGGGAGTCAAGAGCGACCTTCGCAGCCCCTATGACGTCGAGCAACTCACGCGTCGAGTGCGCGCCGACGAGTTGCATGGGCGATTGCTCATCACGAGCGATCCCGACGTCATTCGCGCGCAGTTGCAGCGCTATCTCGATCTCGGCATCGACCGTCTGTACCTGCACAACGTCGGCCAGCACCAGCGCGACTGGATCGAAACAGCCGGCCGAGAGATCGTGCCTCGCTTGGCGGCGTGAGCCGAGCATCCACCCCCGAAATCTCAGCACTGACCCCCACCCCTGACCACAAGGAGCCCACGTGAGAGAGACAGCAGTCGAGTTCTACAGCGAAGGAGATCGCATCGCTGCGCTCTGGCGCACTCCCGACGCCGACGGCCCGTACCGGGCCATCGTGCAAGGGCCGGGGTGGCTCGGCCTGAAAGACGCCAAGCTCTACGTGCGCTATCACGAGGCGCTCATCGCCGCAGGCTTTGGGGTGCTCATCATCGACTACCGCGGTTTCGGCGATTCAGGCGGTGACCGCGGCGTGCTGTCGCCGTCGCGTCAGTTGCAAGACCTCGTCAACGCGGTCACCTACCTCACGACGCGCGACGACGTCATCGTCGACGCGATCGGAACCTTCGGCACCGGCGGCACCGGCGGTGGCAACGCGATTCTGCTCGCCGGTGCCGATGCTCGTATCAAGGCTGCCGTCAGTCAGGTGCCCGTCTCGGACGGCGAAGACTGGCTGCACCGCATGCGCCAGGAGCACGAGTGGCTCGCCTACCTCGCGGCACTCGACGACGACCGCAAGCAGCGGGTGCTGACGGGGGAAGGGCGGCGCGTGCACCCGCGCGAAGACATCATGGTGCCGACGCCTGAGCGGCGTGCCACGACGATCAAGGCCGACGTCGACGACCGCATCCCCAGCTCGATCTCGCTCTCGGCCGCCGAAGAGATCATCGCGTACAAGCCCATCGTGGCGGCGCGTGACCTCAAGACCCCGCTGCTCGTCATCGGCGTCGCGGGTGACGCGACGACACCCACGGACCACGCCGAAGCGCTCTACGAGGCCGCACGAGGACCGAAGCAGCTCATCATGCAGCACCACACCACCCACTACGCGGCCTACGACCGCTACTGGGAGCAGACCACCCCGCGCATCGTCGAGTGGTTCGACCGCTACGTGCGACCGAGCGACGTCGAGATTCGCACCACCCTGCCGGCGGAGTCCGGCGAGACCATCGAGAACCTGGAGGCACCGCAGTGACCATCGACCTTCGACTGAGCGGCGGGCGCATCGCGACGCCCCACGGCGTCGTCGACGCCGACCTGCTCGTGAGCGGTGAGCGCATCGCGGGCATCGTCTCGCGCGAGACCGCCGTGGATGCGGTGCGCACGATCGACGTGACCGGCAAGCTCGTGCTGCCGGGCATGGTCGACGTGCACGTGCACACGCGCGAGCCCGGCTACACCCACAAAGAAGACATCCGAACGACGACCGAGCAGGCCGCGGCCGGCGGCGTCACGACGATCTTCGGCATGCCAAACCTCAACCCGCCGACGACCGACACCGAAACCCTGCGTGATGTCTTCGGCATGTACGAGCGCAGCTCGATCGTCGACTACAACCACAACCCCGCGCCGACGAAGCTCGACGAGGTCGTGGGCATGAGCGAGATGGGCATTCGCGCCTACAAGATCTACATGGTGGTCGACACGGGGCGCACCTACCCGCACCCCGCCGGCACCGGCATGCACGACCACGGTCACTTGCTGCAGCTCATGGACATCATCGCCAAGACGGGCAAGCGATTCATCATCCACCCGCACGACCAGGCGCTCATGGACTACATCGAGGGCGAGATTCTGGCGCGCGGCGAGAACACTCCGCAGGGGTACGCCACGGCGTACGCCGCTCGTGAAGGCGTGATCTGGGACACTGCGATCGACGTCGTGCTGCGGCTCGCCGAAGCCTCAGGATGCCCCATCCACATCGCGCACATTCAGACCCCGCGCTCGATCGAGGCCGTGCGTCGCGCGAAGGCCAACGGCATCGACGTCACGTGCGAGGTCAACCACTGGGCTCCCTTCCTGTCGACGTGGGACGACGTCGAACGACTCGGACCCTACGCGCTCTCGTATTGGTTGCCCGATGAGAACCGGGCTGCGGTCTGGGAGGGCATGCGCGACGGCACGATCGACATCGCCTCGAGCGACCACGCGCCGCACACGCGCGAAGAGAAAGAGGTCGGCTGGACGGAGATGTGGAGCGCCCATACGGGCACCCCGGGCATCCAGTACTACTACCCGCTCATGCTCGATGCCGTGAACAAGGGTCAATTGACCCTCGACCGCGTTGTCGACATGGTCGCGACGAAGCCGGCGGCGGCGTTCGGCCTCGAGGGAGTCAAGGGCGCGCTCGAGGTCGGGGCCGACGCCGACATCGTCGTGGCCGACCTCAATGCCCCGTGGACCATCACGAACGACGGTGTGCTCTCGCGTATCGAATGGACCTGCTACGACGGCCGCGAGATCACCGCCCGCATCGAGCGCACCTACGTGCGCGGTCACGAAGTCTTCGCCGACGGCGCCGTCACTGGCGCTCCCGGCACCGGAAAGCTCGCGCTGTCGAGCACTGACAGAGAAGGAAACGCACGATGAAATTCGGACTCCTGCTGCCGCACTTCGGCGAGCACGCGAGCAAGGACAAGCTGCTCGAAGGTTCCATCCTCGCTGAGAAGATGGGTTTCGATTCGGTCTGGGTGCGCGATCACCTGGTCTTCGAGCCCCACGGCGAGATGGAAAAGCCGAACCGCACGTTCTACGACGCGATGATCACCCTTACGGCGATCGGCGCCGTGACCGAGAAGATCGAGCTCGGCACGGGGTCGCTCATCCCGTTCCGCCACCCGCTCGTGACGGCGCTCATGGCCGGCACGATGACCCAGCTTGTGGGCGACCGTCTCATCCTCGGGTTCGGTGCAGGCACGTTCGACCACGAGTTCGACGCCATTGGCTGGGGCGACCTCGATCGTGTCGAGGCCGTGCGCTCGAACGCCGAGATTCTCAAGCGCGTGTTCACCGAGAACGACGTGACCTACGACGACGGCATCTTCTCGTTCGAGAACGTCACCATCGAGCCGAAGCCGGTGGGCGGGCGCATTCCGTTCTGGTACTGCGGGGCCACGCCCCGGTCGGCTCGCCTCGCGGTCGAGTACGCCGACGGGTGGATGCCCGGGCGCATCTCTTTGGCCACGATGGAGAAGCGCATCGCGAACATGAAAGAGCTCTCGGCCGAGGCGGGTCGCACGCTGCCGACCATCGCGGTGATTCCGCCGACGAGCATCGAGTCGACTCGTGACGAGGCGCTCAAGCACGTCAACATTCCCGGTCTGCTGGCCTGGGCGAACAAGGCGAAGTTCGCGGTGAAGCCGCCGTCGGGCACGTTCGAGACGGTCGACGACCTCGAGGGGCAGCTCATCGTCGGCAACCCTGACGAGGCCGTGCACGAGCTGAAGAAGTTCGAAGCACTGGGGGTCGAGCACCTCGTATTCGACTTCCGGTTCAAGTTCGACCGATACTTCGAGCAGATCGAACTGCTGGGCACCGAGGTCCTCCCGAAGATGCGGTGACCTTTCGTCGGGGCGGTTCGAGCTCGGACCGCCCCGATGTCCACCCCTCCACCTGACCACCGGAGTCGAGTTCCGGTACTGACCACAGAGAGACGTGATCCCATGCCAGACTCCGCAGAGACCGCCGCAGCGCCCCTGATCGAGGTGCGCGGCGTGACGGTGCGATACGACATCGCCCGCACCGGGACGAGCCTGACCGCCGTTGAAGGCGTAGACCTCGATATCGCCGAAGGCGAGTTCGTGACCGTGCTGGGCCCGAGCGGTTGCGGCAAAACGACCGTGATGAACGTCATCGCCGGTCTCGTGAAGCCCACAGAGGGCTCTGTGACCGTGGACGGCCGCACCGTCACGGGGCCCGGCCCCGACCGCGCTGTCGTGTTCCAGGACTACGCGCTCCTTCCATGGCGCTCGGTCTTTGACAACGTGCGGTTCGGCCTTGAGATGCAGCAGAGCCTGAACTCGGGCGACTGGCGCGAGCGAGTGCAGAACGCCATCGAGCTCGTCGGACTCGCGGGGTTCGAACAGTCGTACCCCCGCGAGCTCTCCGGCGGTATGCAGCAGCGCGTCGGCCTCGCGCGCGCGATCGTTGCCGAGCCGCGCATCCTGCTCATGGACGAACCCCTTGGCGCGGTGGACGCGCTCACTCGCGAAGTCATGCGCGACGAGATTGAGAAGCTCATCACGGCGACCGGCAAGACGGTGATCTTCATCACCCACTCGATCGAAGAGGCCATTCTGCTCGGCGATCGCATCGTCGTGTTCAAGAGCCACCCCGGCGCGATTCTCGAAGAGATCACTGTCGATCTTCCTCGCCCGCGGTCGGAGCGCGGCGCCCAGTCCGACCCTCGCTACCTCGAGTTGCGTGACCACCTCTGGGATGTCTTGCAGAACGAGGCCACCGCAGCGTCGCGGGGAGGCAAGGGATCGTGAGTTCACTCTTCGCTGCTCCGTCTGGGCTGCGCGCTCAACGCGGTGTCGCTGGATTCATTGCCGGCCTCAGCCCTCGCGGGCGTGCGCTGCTCATCGTCACCGAGGTCGTGCTGCTGCTCCTGCTGTGGCAGTTCTTGGTGGGAACCCTCGGTCTGGTCAACGCGGTGTTCTTTCCGCCGCCTCTTGATGTAGCGCAAGGGTTTGTCGAGCTCGTGCAGCAAGGCACTCTCGCCCAAAACGCGGCCGTCTCGGTGCAGTCCTGGCTCACTGGCTTCGCGATCGCCGTCGCGATCGGCGTGCCGCTCGGGTTGCTCATGGGAAGCTCAGTGCCGGTCGACCGGGTCTTCGGCCCCATTGCCTGGACGCTGTATGCGGCGCCCGCGGTCGCCTATCAGCCGCTCACGAAGGCATGGTTCGGCTTCGGTACCGGCCCGGTGATCTTCCTCATCGTCATCAGCGCGATCTTTCCGATCATGCTCAACCTTGCTGCGGGCATCCGCACCACGAGCCCTTCCCTTATTCGCGCCGCGCGCGTCTACGGCGGCTCGCGGATGGATGTCTATCGCAAAATCCTCCTGCCCGCCGCGGTGCCGTTCCTGTTTGCGGGACTTCGGCAGGGCGCCGTGCTCGCGACGATCGGCATGGTCGTTGCCGAGCTCACGGGCAGTTCCGTCGGAATGGGAGCCGTCATCATCCGATCGGCGAACACCTACAACACCGACCAGTCGTTCGCAGCGATCATGCTCATCGTCATCTGGAGCGTCTCGATGACGCAGCTTGTCGGACTCGTCGAGCGATGGCTCGCGCCCTGGAACCGCAGGAAGGGGGCCGCCTCGTGACCGCCACGATGCCGCTCAAGATCGTCCGCCCCAGTCGTTCCGCGGCGCGAGGTTCGGGGGAGGGTCGCTGGCGGCTGCTCCTCGCGGCTGTCGTCCTCGCGATCCTGCTCGTGTGGGAGGCGGCGGTGAGCTGGCTCCAGCTCGTTCCGGCCGTCTTCCTGCCGCCGCCGACGGCCGTGGCCGCGTCCTTTGTCGAGCTCGTCGTACGACCAGACTTCTGGTCAGCCTTCGGCTACAGCCTCGGCAACCTCGCCATCGGTGTCGTGCTCGCTGTCGTCATCGGGGTCGTCGTCGGCCTTGCAGTGGGTTGGTTTCCGGTGTTGCGCTTCACGGTGGCGCCCTTCCTCTGGCTGCTCTACTCCACGCCGAAGGTCGCCCTCGCCCCGCTCATCATTCTCATCCTCGGGCTGGGCGCCGCATCACAGATCGCTCTCGTACTGCTGCTCGCCGTCTTCCCCATCATGCTCAACACGATGGAGGGCGCCCTCACCGTCAACAAGTCGCTCGTCAATGCCGGCCGCGTCTTCGGCGCGAATGGCATCGCTCTCGGCGTCAAGGTGCTGCTTCCCGGCACGCTGCCGTTCAGTTTGGTCGGTATTCAGCGTGGAGCGGCACTGGGCTTCACCGGCCAGGTGCTTGGCGAGTTCCTCGGCGGCGCCGGCGGCCTCGGGCACTTGCTCGAGCGCGCCGCCTTCGATTTCCAGATGGACGACGCCATCGCGATGGTCATCGTGATGGTCATCATCGCGAACCTCACGTTGACGGTGATCGGGCTGCTGCGCAAGCGCTTTGCGCCGTGGCACGACGACCGAGCCACGGTCAAGGCGGGTTGATCGATGAGACGTGAGACGGTGGTGCCCGAGGGCATCTACGCGCCGACGTGGGACTTCAGCCAGGCGGTGAAGGTCGTCAACCCCGGGTCGCTCGTCTACCTCAGCGGCATCATGGGCTATCGACCCGACGGCACCATGCCCGAGGGAATCGTCGCCCAGTCGGAGCAGCTGTGGCAGAACCTCGCGGCAGTCATGGCGGCCGCGGGGGGATCTCTCGCCGACATCATCAAGGTGACCGTCTATGTCGGGGAGGACTACCTCGACCACCGCGCCGAGCTGCGGGCCGTGCGCTCGCAGTACTTCGCTGAGCCCTTCCCGGCCAGCACGCTCGTGCAAGTCGCAGGTTTTGCGAACCCTGAGTACCTCATCGAAGTCGAGGCAGTAGCGGCGCTCGACTGATCGCGACCCAGAGGCGGGCATCTCCATCGAGAGTGGGGTGCCCGCCTTTGTCGTGTCTGTAGAGGGTGTCAGCCCTGAAGAGGGGCCTTCATCATGTCTGGTTCATGGAGCGCGCTCGTGCGGGCAGGGTCGTGTCGCTGAGGTGTGACTTCCACGTGCACGGCGTCTCGAGCATCCACTGCATCGCGCGAACAGGGCACGAAGAAGGGGCCGGACGTCTGTTTCGACGTCCGGCCCCCTTATGATGCGGAGGGACCCAGCGGGTGACTCTCCCAGGTGCTCTCTACAGCCTTTACGGGTAGGCGATCTCGCTGGGTCCTTCGTTACCGATGCCCAGCAGTTCCTGCGCCTTCAGCAAGTAGCCAAGGTCGACGTTCTCGTCGAAGTCGAGCGGCTGCAGGCTTTGGGTGTCGATGGTGATCTGCCAGGCTTCTTCATCCACGTACAGGTTCGGGCAGGCCAGGTGGCCGTCAAGAACCCACGGGTTGTCCTGCACGCGCAGGTCGGAGACGTCGAAGTCAGCGGCCTCGAAGATGTCGAGAACCTCGTCCTTGTTCGTCGGGATCTCACCGGCGCCCGGAGCCACCATGAAGTCGACCGCCTTCATCGTCGCGCGCAAGAAGCGCACGGCGCTGTTGGGGTTCTCCTGCAGCCAGGCCGAGCCGGCCATGTGGAAGTCGTTCGCCCAGTTCTGCAGCGACTCGACCACGATGTTGGCGCCGTACTCTTCGAGTGCCGGGCGGTCATCGCCGTAGAACGGAATCAGGCTGACGCGGTCATTGACGAAGAACTCCCGCCACGTTGCCGAGTCGGGTCCGGGGTAGACGATCTCAACGTTGACGGTCGAGAGGTCCCACCCTGCCTGCTCCAGGGCAAGCGCGCGCTGGAACTCGGCGGGGTCACCGGCCTGGCCAGCGAGCACGACGGCGGTGCCATCGAGCTGCTCGACCGAGGTGATGTCAGGCTGCACCGCGAAGTCGAAGTTCTGGCGGCAGTAGTGGCCGCTGAGCAGCTCGGCCTCAACACCACCGCGAATCGCCTCGATCACGGTGCCGGCGCTGTCGACGCCGATGTCGGCGCTACCGCTGGAGACAGCGGCGGCGACGTTGTCGGCCGTGATCACCTCGACGGTGAGACCTTCCTCTTCGTACCAGCCCTTCGCGGTGGCGACCTCGTACATCGAGTACATCGTGATGTCGGGGAAAGGGATGGCAACGGTGATGTCGGCGTCCTCGGCAGGACCAATCTCGCCTTCGGGGAAGGTGACGCCACCGGCTGGTTCTTCGGTTCCGGGGTCGGCCGGGGCGGTGCAGCCGGCCAGCAGCGCTGCGGCGGAGACGCCGGCGACGACGGCGACTCCCAACTTGCGGGACAGTGTGCTCATGTGTCTCCCATTCCTGTACGGGGGGCGTGACGCGCGACCGGGGTGGAGGAGCGTCATTGCCCGAATGCTGGATACGGTATCCAGAATGTGGTTTCCTGTCTACGTACGGTCACCAAATCGTGATATGCCGCGGCTCACCCTCGGGCCAGCCGCGCCGCAGCCAGGAGGCACCGATGCACCCGAACCCCGCTGATCGAGGCATGGACGAGCTCCGAGCCCGCATTGCCGCCGACCCGGAAGTGGGCATCATGCGGCCCTGGCTGCGAGCCACTGTCATTGACGGAGTGCACGGTGCTGCCGACTTCGAGCAGTACGGCCGGTTGCACCGCTTCGAGAGCGATGAGGCAGTCGAGCGTGGAGGCTCCGGCGCAGCGCCCAGCCCTTTGCGGTACTTGCTCGCGGCCTTGGCCTTCTGCTCGCAGGGCTGGATTGCAAAAGAGCTCGCCGAGCGCTCACTCAATGCCCGCACGAACACCGTGGATGCTCGCACCATGCTCGACATGGCCGGCGAGCTCGGCATCGGTGCCTCGGTGCCTCACCCGCCGTGGTTCGTGCTCGAGATCGAGTGTGCGTCCGACGGTGTCGCCGACCATGCACTGATCGACGCCGTGCGAGCCGGGGTCGCGAGGTGCCCCGTCGCCTCGTTGCTGGCCGCGGCCGTGCCGCTGCGACTGCTCGTGCGACGTGAGCGCCGCATCCTGCTCGATGAACGAGACGACAGCATGCGCAGCGACGACGAGCGTGAACTCTCGCGATGAGTGACGCGACGCTGCTACGCGGCGGGCATGTGCTGACCCTCGACGACGAGTTCGGCGAGATGCCTGACTCCGATGTGCTGGTCATCGACGGCCGCATTGCCGACGTGGGCGTTGGCCTGCCGGTGCCGGATGGCGCCGACGACGTCGATTGCCGAGGCATGATCGTGCTGCCCGGATTCATCGACACCCACCAGCACTTGTGGAATTCGTTCTTCCGAGGGCTCATCACGGGCATCGGCGAACGTGCGTACTTTCCCGTGAAGCGACGCCTGTCTGCGCTCGTCACCGCGAACGACAGTGCGGCTGCGACCCTCGCTGCTCTGTGGGAGTCCGCCGCGAGTGGTGTGACTTCGGTCGTCGACTGGCATCACAACCTTCGTTCCCCCGACTTTGCCGAAGCCGCCGTGACGGCGCATCGCGTGAGCGGTCTTCGTACGCGGCTCGCCTACGGAAACCCCGATGCCTGGGACGCGACCCGCACCGCTGATCTCGACGACATCGAACGATGGGCGAACGCGGGGGTCGGGCCACTGAGCGATCTAGGCCTCGCCGTGCGTGGCCCCACCCGCTCGCAGCCCGCCGTGCTCGCTGCCGAGTGGCAGGCCGCCGCGCGGCTGGGGCTGCCGATGACCATGCACCTCGGGGGTCGCCGAACCGACACTGATCGCTACGCAGACCTCCGGGCCATGGAGGCCGCCGGGCTCTTGGTGCCAGCACTGCAGGTCGTCCACGCTGTCGACGCCGACGTGGAAGAGCTGACGCTGCTGGCCGATCGGGGTGTCTCGATCTCGCTGAGCCCCGCCACTGAGCTGGGTTCGATGGGGCCTCCACCGATCGCCCAGGCCCTCGACGCAGGAGTGCAACTGAGCCTCTCGACCGACTCTCTCGCGCTGCCCGCTCGCGCCGACATGTTCGAGCAGATGCGCACGGTCGTGCGTCTCGGCAATGCGCGGGGTGGAGCCCCGGTGACGCCGCGCACGGCTCTCGCCCTCGCGACGCGCGAGGGCGCACGCGATCTGGGGTGGGACCACCAGGTGGGTCGAGTGCGCCCGGGTCTGCGAGCCGACATCGTGGTGGTGGATGCTCGACGACTCGGATTCGCCGTCGCTCTTGATCCCGTGCTGTCGCTCGTCATGGCTTGCGGGGTGGAAGACGTGCATCATGTCCTCGTGGACGGCCGTTGGTTGCGACGAGGGGGAGCAGACCTCACCGGTCTCGACGCTGCGCGAGCAACCGCGCACGAAGCGCTGCTCGGCGTGCTCGACCGTGCAGGCTGGGCAGTCGCCAGCAGGGGTGGCGAGTCATCCGCCTCGGCTGGACAGACCACCGAGTAATGGATACTGTATCCAGAAAGGGCGATGCGGCTCACGCTCGCCCCCTCGCCATCGGAGGCTCATGCTCGCCGCACTGCTGACCGCGCACGGTCTCGAGCGATTGGCGGTGTCGCCGGTGCCGATTCCTGTGCTCGGCGCGCAGGAGGTGCTCGTTGAGGTGCAAGCGCTCGGCGTCAATCAGCTCGACCTCAATGTCATCGCAGGTATCGGGCCCGGCGCGGCCGCCGCGTTGCCGCGCATCCCCGGCATCGATCCGGTGGGCATCATTCGCGCCGTCGGCGACTCGGTCGACGCTGAACGCATAGGCGAGCCGGTCGTCGTCAAGCCGAACATTCCGTGCGGGTCGTGCACCTTCTGCGCCCAGGGCAGTGAAGCCCGTTGTCCGCGCCAGACCGTCATCGGCGTGCACCGCGATGGCGGCGCTGCCGAGTTCGTCGCCGTGCCGGCCTCGAGTGCCATTGCGCGCGGCGAGCTGGATGCAGGGCTCGCCGTGGGCATGCTGCACAGCCTCCCGATCGTGCTGCAGGCGCTACGTGCGGCTGGCGATGTGCACGAGGGACAGACGGTCGCCATTTCGGGCGCGACGGGAGTGCTCGGGGAGGTTGCGGCGCACTACGCTCGCCACCGCGGTGCTCGAGTCATCACCGTCTCCCGCCGCCCTGCGCCGCAGCTCGACGACGTGCAGAACATCGTCGCCGAGACGCGGCAGCTCGCTGCTCGCGTGCGCGATGTCGCACCCGCCGGCGTCGATCTCGCGCTCGACACCACCGGCAGCGCCGAGGTCGCGAGCGCTTTGCTCGGCACGCTCGCGTGGGGTGCGACGTTGTCGGTGTGCTCGGCGAGTGTGTCTACCGAGCTGCGGGTCGACCTGCGCCAGTTCTATCTCGGCCGGCATCGCCTCGTCGGCTCGGCGAGCGCCGACTACGTCGACGTGCGGGACGCGATTGCGTTGACCGCGGAGGGCGCGGTCACCCCTCGCATCGATAGTCGCTACTCGCTCGCCACGATCACGAGCGCCTACGAGCGTTTCTCCCACCCTGACCGACTCGGAAAGGTCGTCATCGATGTCTCCTGACTCCACGCCCGCTGGCCCCCTCGCGGGCATTCGCGTCATCGAGCTTGGCCAGTACATCGCTGGTCCCTACGCGGCGAAACTGCTCGGTGACATGGGGGCTGACGTCATCAAGGTCGAAGCGCCCGAAGGCGACCCGATGCGGCGGTGGGAGGGAAAGTCGGGCTACAGTCCACAATTCGCCGCCTATAACCGCAACAAGCGCTCCGTCGTGCTCGATCTCAAGAGCGCCGAGGGGCTGGATGCCCTGCTCGCGCTCGCGGACGACGCCGACATTCTGCTCGAGAACTTCCGCCCGGGCGTGGCCGATCGACTCGGCTTTGGCCCCGCCGTGCTCGCCGCCCGCAACCCTCGCCTCATCTCGTGCGCCATCACGGGGTTCGGACCGACGGGCCCGCTCGCCGCCCGGCCCAGCTACGACACCGTGATCTCTGCCGTGGGCGGCATGTACAGCCAGATCGTTCCCGCCGAGTCGGTGCGCCCGCTCGGCCCGGCTTTCTCCGACCTTCTCGCAGGCCAAGCCGCGGCGCAGGCCGTGCTCGCCGCGCTCGTCGGCCGCGCGTCAAGTGGTCGCGGCGAGAGCATCTCGGTGCCGATGGTGGGGGCCCTCATCGACTTCCTCACGGAGTCGGCCTCGACGTATCTGCAGACGGGTGCCGTATCGCACCCCGACTCGCGACCGCGCCGTGCGCAGGCCTACGGCTTCACCGACGTGGAAGGTCGCGCGTTCATCGTGCACCTATCGGTTCCCGAGAAGTTCTGGACCGGACTGCTCGAGGTCGTCGAACGCCCCGACCTCGCGACCGACGAGCGCTTCTCGTCGCGCGAGGGCCGGGTGCGCAGCTACGACGAGCTCGATGCCGAACTCAAGGCCGTCATGAGCACACGCACGCGCGCAGAGTGGTTCACGAAGCTGGAGGCGGCTGATATCCCTCACGGACCTCTCAACACGGTCGCCGACCTCTTCGATGACCCCCAGATCGCGTCGATGGGACTCGTCGAGAGCCTCGAACTGCCCGATGGCACGACGACCGACATTCCCCGGCACTCCGTCGACTTCTCGCGATCGAAGCGACCTGTCTATCGCGCTGCGCCGTTGCTCGGGGCCGACACCGACGCGGTGCTCGCCGACCTCGCCACCGAAGGAGCCCTCTCGTGAGCATCCCCGACGATCTCGTCGCCATCGACGTGCACACGCACCCGCAAACGGCAGAGTTCATCGCCGCGATGGGGCAGCGCCACGCACAGATGTCGAAGCACTTCGGTCGCGAGCGGCCCGTGGTCAGCTTCGCCGAGCAAGCCGATGCCTATCGCGAGCGCAAGATGATGGCCGTCATCGTGAACTCCGACTCCGAGACGACGAGCGGCATCAAGGGTGCGCCGAACGACCTGCTGGGCCGAGCGCAGGCCGAGCATCCCGACGTCTTTCTCGCCTTCGCCGGTATCGACCCGTGGAAGGGTGTCGCGGCGATCGAGGAGATCAAGCGGATGCACGGCGAGTACGGCATCAAGGGTGTCGGTGAGCTCAACCCTTCGCGACAGAAGTTTCTCGCCAACGATCCTCGCTTCTTCCCGCTGTGGCAGACCTGCAGCGATCTCGGGCTCGTCGTCATGTTCCACAGTGGCTTTCCGGGCGCGGGCGCCGGGACTCCTGGCGGAGGCGGGTACCGGCTCGAGAATGCGAAACCGGTGCCGTACATCGATGACGTCGCCGCCGAGTTTCCCGAGCTCAAGATCATCAGCGCCCACCCCGCGTGGCCCTGGCACCTCGACAACCTCGCCATGGTGTGGCACAAGTCAAACGTCTACCTCGATCTCTCGGGGTGGGCGCCGAAATACCTTCCGCCAGAGGTCGTGCGATATGCCGATTCGCTCATCAGCGACCGCGTGCTCTTTGGCTCCGATTGGCCGGTCATGACCGCCGACCGATGGATGGACGAGTTCGAGGCGCTGCCCTTCAAGCCAGAGTCGCGGCGCAAGATTCTGCTCGACAACGCCCGCACGCTGTTCGGGATCTAACTCACTCGACCTTGTCACGAAAGGACACGCGATGGCACAGCTGGTGATGGCCGCGGCAACCCCGCACAACCCGCTCCTGTGGCGCACCATGCACGAGCCGATGCCGGAGGACCTGCGAGGTGTCGCCGACAACTTTGCCCTCATCGGGCGCACGATGCGCGAGCTCGACGTCGATGTCATCGTCGAGGTCGGCACCGATCACGTGCGCCAGTTCTACTCTGACAACTGCCCGGCCTTCATCATCGGCAAGGCCGACAGCTACCACGGCACCTTCGAGAACGAAGTGCGCACGTTCGGCATGGAGTACTGCGAAGTACGCGGCCATCGTGAGCTCGCCGACCACATCGCCGGTCGAACCGTGCTCACTGACGCGATCGACTTCGCCGTCAGCCACGAGTGGCGGCTCGACCACGGCTTCATCATTCCGTTGGCGTATACGACCCCCGATTTCGACATTCCGGTCGTGCCGATCCATGTCAACGCCACCTTGCCTCCTCTCCCTCGCCCAGAGCGATTCGCGGTGCTCGGTCGCCACATCGCTGAAAGTGTGCGCACCTGGGACTCGGACGCGCGCGTGGCGCTGTTGACCTCTGGCCACATGGCAACCGAGATCGGAGGTCCGCGGCAGTTCATGGGGGCGGGTTCACCCGATCCTGACTTCGATCGCGATGCCGTGCGGTGGTTCCGCGACGGTGACCTCGATGCCGCAATCGCTGGTTGCACCTACGAACGCATCATGGCGGCGGGCAACGTCACCTACCAGCACGTCAACATCATCGCGGCGCTCGCCGCCATGGATGGTCGGCCTGCCGACCTCGCCGAGGCCACCGAGTCGCGATACGCCTCGAGCCCCTTCTTTCTGTGGAGGAACGCGTGAGCAAATACATGATCAACAAACTCATGCGAGCCATCGAGATGAGCGATTCTGCGGTCGCCGCCTACATCGACAACACCGAGGGCTTCGTCGATGCCTGGCTCGCTGGGGGAGCGGGCCCCGATGCCGTCACCGACGATCGGTTTCTCACTCCCGACGAGCGCGCGGCGTTCATCGCCCGCGATGAGGCCGAGCTCTATCGACTCGGTGCCCATCACTACCTGCTGTGGCACTTCATCGAGGCGGTCTGGGTGCATGAGGTGCCGTGGCCGCAGCTCAACGAGCGCTACCGCGAGGCGGTGCGCCCTCACGGGTACCCCGACTATGTCTGCTGATGCGGCGGCGAGTTGGACAGTCGTGGTGCCCGTGCGCGGCACCGCGACGTCAAAGACGCGGTTGAGCCTCGCAGGTGTCGACTCGTCAGCGCTCGCGGCCGCCTTTGGTCTCGATGTCGTCGATGCAGCGGTGCACGCGAGCCACGTGCGTCGCGTCGTGGTCACGACGGCCTCGCCCTATCTGGCGGCGGCGGCCGCGGCCAAGGGTGCGGTGACGATCGTCGACGACGCTCCCGGCCACCTCAACGATGTCGTGCTGCGCGCGGTGGATCGGGTGCGAGCTCTCGACCCGAGGTCTGACGTGGCCGTGCTCGTGGGCGACGTCGCTACGATCACCCCCAGCGATCTCGATGAGGCGCTCGCGATCGCCGATGAGTACTCGCTCGCGTTCATCGCCGATCGAGAGGGAGTCGGAACGGTCATGCTGACCGCGCGTCGAGGGCTGCCGCACCAACCGTGTTTCGGCGGGCCCTCCCGCATTTCGCACCGGGCCTGGGGTTACCGCGAACTCGCGATCGACCGCACCGCTCGAGTGCGGCATGACATCGACACCGCCGACGACCTCGCCCTCGCGCTCGAGCGAGGAGTCGGGAGCGAAGTGCGCCGGGTGCTCGAGCGGGCCTGAGCGCCTCGCTGCAAGTCTCGGCCCGTTCCCCGGGTGCGCATGGCAGAGTCAGTCGGGTGACTGATATGACGAGCACTCCTCGACGAGAGACTTCTCCGACTGCAGCCCCGCTCAGCGCCGAACAGTTCGCCGAGCTGGGCGCGAGCATCCGTCGAGCGATGAACGGTGTCATCGACGGCAAGCCCGAGGCTGTCGACGTGGCACTCACGGTGCTGCTCGCCGAAGGCCACTTGCTCATCGAAGACGTTCCGGGCGTCGGCAAGACCGTGCTCGCGCGTGCCCTCGCGCGCTGCGTGGCGGGCACTGTGAGCCGCATCCAGTTCACGCCCGACCTGCTGCCGACCGACATTACGGGCGTGAGCGTCTTCCGCCAGCAGACCGGCACCTTTGAGTTCACGCCAGGGCCGGTATTCGCCCACCTCGTCATCGGCGACGAGATCAACCGCGCGAGCCCGAAGACGCAG
>SXMH01000183.1 GCA_005777405.1 Actinomycetota bacterium | reverse complement strand
GAAGCCAGCGCGTCTGCCAATTCCGCCACTCGCGCGCAACGAGCCGTGGGGCTCGTCAACCCAGCGAGATTACCACAGCGCAGCATCCCGAATCGGCGACGATACCCGCCGCCCGCCCGGCGCAGCGCACCCCGGCCCGGCCGCAAAAAGCCCCAGAAGAACGGGCGTGAACCCATCCGCCCAGCCGCGCCGACTAGCATCGAACCGTCATCTGCCGAGGGGAGGACACCCGTGGGGCTTCTCGACAGCTTCGAGCGAGGTCTTGAGCGCGCCGTGGGCTCTGCCTTCGCGAAGACCTTCTCGAGCGCCGTGCAGCCGCTCGAGATCGCTGCGGCGTTGCGTCGCGAACTCGACACGAAGGCCGCCGTCGTCTCGCGCGACCGCATTCTCGTGCCGAACGACTTGCACGTGCGCCTCAACCCGGCCGATCACGACCGCATGACCTCGCTCGGTGAGTCGTTGCTCGATGAGCTCACGCAACTCGTGCAGCAGCACGCGACCGCGCAGCGCTACGTGTTTCCCGGCGGCATCGCCATCGCGCTCGACCGCGACCCCGGCGTCACCGAGGGCACCGTCGCCGTCACGAGCACGAGCGTCAAAGGCACGGTGGTGTGGAGCCCCGTGCTCGACATCGACGGTGCCCGTCACCCACTCACGCGCTCGCGCACCGTCATCGGTCGCGGCAGCGACGCCGACATCACGCTCGCCGATTCGGGCACGAGCCGCAAGCACATCGAGATTCTCTGGGACGGCGAGCGCGCACAAGTGAGCGACCTCGGCAGCACCAACGGCACGCTGCTCGACGGTGAGCCGATCACGCGCGCGGTGCTTCCGCCCGATAGCGTGATCGAGATCGGTCGCACGCGCATCCTCTTCAGAGTGCTCGCGCAACGCGGCGAAGTCGCCGACCCCCGACAGTCCACCCGCCCGAGCCGAGGAGTCGACCGGTGAGCGAACTCACGCTGCTGCTGCTGCGCATCGGGTTCCTCATTCTCATGTGGGCCTTCGTCTTTGCGATCGTCTACGCCTTGCGCTCCGATCTCTTCGGCACGAAAGTGCGCCGGATGCCCTCCGCGGCTGCAGCGAACGCCGCAGCCGCGCCGGTCTCCACGCCCCGACCCGTCTCGAACCCCGTGCCCGCCCCGAGCGCCGGCGACCCGCCCGCTCGCCGGCTCGTCATCACGTCCGGCGCGAAAGAGGGCCTCGAGCTCGATCTGCCGGCCGACGAACTCACGATCGGACGCTCGAGCGACTCGGGCCTCGTCATCCGCGACGACTACACGTCGACCAACCACGCACGGCTCTCGCGCCAGGGCGATCAGTGGATGCTCGAAGACCTCGACTCGACGAACGGCACCTTCCTGCAGGGCAAGCGAGTGAGCTCGAGTGTCGTCGTTCCCCTCGGTGCCGCCATCAGCATCGGCACGACGACGTTCGAGTTGCGACGGTAGCCCGCGATGCCGACCCTCTCCGCCGCCGGCTCGCATGTCGGCAAGGTGCGATCGAACAATCAAGACTCCGGCTATGCCGGTGACCACTTGTTCGTCGTCGCCGACGGCATGGGAGGGCACGCGGGCGGAGACGTCGCGAGCGCGCTGACGATCCAGTCGCTGGCGCACGTCGACCGGCCGTTCGACTCGGTCGACGATGCCCGCGAGACGCTCGTCGCCGCACTGCTCGAAGCGAATCAAGAACTCGCCGAGACCGTGGCGGAGCATCCCGAACTCGCCGGAATGGGCACGACCGTGAGCGGCGTCGTGCGCGTCGGCGACCAGATGGCGCTCGCCCACATCGGCGACTCGCGGGTTTACCTGTGGCGCGAGGGCGAACTCACGCAAGTCACGAAAGACCACACCTTCGTGCAGCGCCTCGTCGACAGCGGGCGCATCACCCCCGAAGAAGCCGCGGTGCACCCGCGGCGTTCCGTGCTCATGCGCGTGCTGGGCGATGTCGACCTCACCCCAGAGATCGACAGCGAGATCGTGGATGCTCGACCGGGCGATCGCTGGGTCATCTGCTCCGACGGCCTCAGTGGATACGTCGACGAGTCGCGCATCGCCGAACTGCTCGTCGAGCATCCTGATGCCTCCGACGCCGTCGAGGCCTTGATCGACGAGAGCCTCGACAACGGCGCTCCCGACAACGTCACCCTCGTCATCGTCGGCATCGACGAGTCGCCGTCGAGCGCCGTCGCCGCACCGATCATGGTCGGTTCAGCGGCGAAGCCCCTCAGCTACGCGCCGAGCGCCGCCAAGCGAGGTGTGCGGTTGCAGCAACTGCTGCTGCACCCGCTCAAGCCCGTCACGGTGCCGGCCGACGAACACTTCGAGCCGGAGAGCGAAGAGTATCTGCGCGAACTCATCGCAGAAGATGAGCGTCGCAAGGTGCGTCGTCGCATCACGTGGTCGGTGGGCCTCGTGCTCGTCATCGGTGCGATCGTGACGGCGCTATTTGCCGGTTACGAGTGGACGCAGTCGCGCTACTTCGTCGGTGTCTCCGAGGGCCAAGTTGCGGTCTTCCAGGGCGTGCAGCAGAACATCGGTCCTTTCCCGCTCTCGAGCGTCTACCTCGAGAGCGGCATCGACCTCGACGACTTGAGCACGTTCTCCCGCCAGCGCGTCGAATCGACGATCAACGCTGATGATCTCGACGACGCCTTGTCGATCATCGAACGGTTGCGCGATGAGCTCGACTAGCACGAGCACGCCCGCCGCCGGCTCGCCGCGGGCGTTCACCGAAGCGATCACGATCAAGCTGCGCACTCCCGCCAAGCTGCGCAATCTCGAACTCGTCTTGCTCGTCTTCGCCATCGGCATCACGGGCGCGGCCGTAGCGCTCGTGCAACTGGGCGCGCTCGGCGAGATCGACACCGCCTTCATCGGCTACGGCGCCGGGCTCGGTGTCATCGCGATGGTCATGCACACCACGCTGCGCATCGTCGCGCCCGACGCTGATCCGTTCATCTTGCCCATCGTCACGACGCTCAACGGCATCGGCATCGCCATGATCTACCGGCTCGACCTCGCCGACGGCGTCGAGGGCTGGGCCAGTGAGAGCGTGCGGCAGATGACCTGGACGGCGATCGCCATGATCGTGGCCACCGTCGTGCTCGTGGTCGTGCGCAACCACCGGGCGCTCGCGCGTTACCGCTACGTGGCGATGTTCGTGGGCATCGTGCTGCTGCTGCTGCCGATGCTGCCGGGCATCGGTGTCACCATCAATGGCGCACGCCTCTGGGTCGCCGTCGGGCCGTTCTCCTTCCAGCCGGGTGAAGTCGCCAAGATCGCCCTCGCCGTGTTCTTCGCCGGATACCTCGTGACCGCGCGCGAGTCGCTGTCGATCGTCGGTCGCACCTTCCTCGGCCTGCGGCTTCCGCGCGGCAAAGACCTCGGCCCCATCCTCATCGTGTGGCTCGCGGCCATGGCCGTGCTCGTGTTCCAGCGCGACCTCGGCACCTCGCTGCTCTACTTCGGTCTCTTCCTTGTCATGATCTACGTCGCGACGGGGCGACTGAGCTGGGTGCTGCTGGGCCTCGGACTCTTCGTCGGTGGCGCGCTCATCGCCGCGCAGTCGCTGAGCTACGTCGGGTGGCGCGTGCAAGGCTGGCTCGGCGCCTTCGACCCCACGGTCTACGAGGCACAAGGCGGCAGTTACCAACTGGTGCAGGGCATCTTCGGCCTCGCGAGCGGCGGGCTCATCGGCACCGGTCTCGGTCAGGGGCGCCCCGATCTCGTTCCCCTCGCCGAGAGCGACTTCATCATCGCGAGCCTCGGCGAAGAACTCGGGCTCGTCGGCCTCTTCGCCATCCTCGCGCTCTACATCCTGTTCGCGGCACGCGGTTTCCGCATTGGCTTCA
Organism: Actinomycetota bacterium; assembly: GCA_005777405.1. Lineage (GTDB taxonomy): Bacteria > Actinomycetota > Actinomycetes > Actinomycetales > Microbacteriaceae > Microcella. The sequence goes on along the minus strand of SXMH01000183.1, from coordinate 13,259 downwards.
ACGGCACCGACGACTTCGGCCGGCTGCTCGGCGTCGGTCTCGCCTTCGTGCTCGCGTTGCAGGTCTTCATCGTCATCGGTGGCGTGACGCGCGTCATTCCGCTCACCGGACTCACGACGCCGTTCCTCGCCGCGGGTGGCTCGTCGCTCGTCGCGAACTGGGTCATCGCCGCGCTGCTCTTGCGCTTGAGCGACACGATCCGGCACCAGCCCCGCCTCATCATCGAGGAGGACGCGTGAATAAAGAACTTCGCCGCGTCAGCATCGCCACGCTCGCTATGTTCCTCGCGCTCTTCGTGTCGACGAGCGTCATCCAGGTGTTCCAGGTCGACGAACTGCGGGCGGATGCTCGCAACGTGCGCACGCTCTACGCCAGCTACTCGGCCGAGCGCGGGCCCATTCTCATCGACGGCAACCCGATCGCCGAGTCGATCGAGGTCGATTCCGTCTACTCGTTCTTGCGCACCTACCCCGAACCCGAGCTCTACGCCGCCGTCACGGGGTACTTCACCCTCAACCAGGGCACGACGGGCATCGAGGGTGCGTTCAACGACTACCTCACGGGCACGGCGAACTCGCAGTTCCTCGATCAGCTCGGCGCGCTTGTCACAGGGCAAAGCCCGCGCGGCGCCGCCGTGCAGCTGACGCTCGACCCGGCTGTGCAGGCTGCGGCCGCAGCAGCGCTGGGCGATCGCAAGGGGGCCGTCGTCGCGATCGAGCCGGCGACCGGTCGCATCCTCGCGCTCTACTCGAGCCCGAGCTTCGACCCCAACCGGCTGTCGTCGCACGAGACCTCGAATGTTCTGCAGGCCTACAACGAACTCACCTCCGACCCCGACGAGCCGCTCGACAATCGGGCGATCGCGGGTGACCTGTACTTTCCGGGATCAACCTTCAAGATCATCGTCGCGGCGGCGGCAATCGACTCCGGGCGCTACACACCCGACGACACCTTCCCCAACCCGCCGAGCCTGCAGCTGCCCTTGAGTTCCACCGTCATCACGAACTCCGGGGGCAGCACGTGCGGCGGTACCGACGAGGTCTCGATCGCACGGGCATTGAGCCTCAGCTGCAACATCCCCTTCGCGCAGCTCGGCCGTGAACTCGGCGAGCAGACCATCAGTGACTACGCCGAGGCTTTCGGTTTCGGCACCGCCTGGGAAGTCCCGATGACCGCGACGCCCTCGACCTTCCCGACCGGTCTCGATGACGCGCAACTCATGCTCTCGTCCTTCGGTCAGTACGACGTGCGGGCGACCCCCCTGCAGATGGCGCTCGTGAGCGCCGCGATTGCCAACGGCGGCAATCTCATGCAGCCCACGCTGCTCGACCGCATCATCGCGCCCGACCTCTCGGTCGTGCAGCAGTCAGAACCGGTGCTCGCCGCGCAGCCGATCAGTCGCACGACGGCCGAGACTCTCACGAGAATGCTCGTCGATGGCGTCTCCACCGGCGTCGCCTCTAATGCCAGAATTGAGGGAGTCGAGGTCGCCGGCAAGACCGGCACCGCCGAGAACGGCACCGGCGCTCCGTACACCCTCTGGTTCACCGGGTTCGCCCCCGCCGTGAACCCAGAAGTCGCTGTCGCTGTCGTGATCGAAGACGGTGGCGGGCTCGGCCAGTCGGGCTCGGGCAACCAACTCGCGGCGCCTGTCGCGAAACAAGTCATGGAGGCGGTGCTGAGCCGATGAGACCCACCAGCGGAGTGACCTTCGGCGGTCGATACCAGTTGCTCTCCCGCGTCGCCATCGGCGGCATGGGAGAGGTGTGGCAAGCCACCGACCTCGTCATCGGGCGCACGGTCGCCATCAAGATCCTCAAGGACGAGTACCTCGGCGACCCCGGCTTCCTCGAGAGATTCCGCGCCGAGGCGCGACACGCTGCGCTCGTCAACCACGAGGGCATCGCCAACGTCTACGACTACGGCGAAGAAGAAGGCAGCGCCTACCTCGTCATGGAGCTCGTGCCCGGCGAGGCGCTCTCGACGATTCTCGAGCGCGAGCGCGTGCTGCCCGCCGACCAGGTGCTCGACATCGTCGCCCAGACGGCATCCGCGCTGCACGCTGCCCACCAAGCCGGTCTCGTGCACCGCGACATCAAGCCCGGCAACTTGCTCATCACCCCCGATGGCCGGGTCAAGATCACCGACTTCGGCATCGCGCGCATCGCCGACCAGGTGCCGCTCACCGCGACCGGCCAGGTCATGGGCACGGTGCAGTACCTGTCTCCCGAGCAGGCGAGCGGGCATCCCGCGTCGCCCTCGACCGACGTCTACTCGCTCGGCATCGTCGCCTACGAAGCCCTCGCCGGCCGCCGGCCCTTCACGGGCGAGTCGCAAGTGGCGATTGCCATGGCGCAGATCAACGAGGCGCCGCCCGAGCTACCCGTGACCGTCGCCGAGCCCGTGCGCAACCTCGTGTTCGCCGCGATCGCCAAGAAGCCTGCCGAACGCCCGGCGAGCGCCCAGCTCTTCGCGCGCGCCGCCCAGGCTCTGCGACGCGGTGACGTCGGCGCCGCTGCCGCCATCGTGCCCGCGGTCGCGTCGGGCGCTATGGCCACGGCGGCGACCCGAGTGCTGCCGACCGGCACCGACGAAGCCACGCGAGTGCTGCCGAGCATGGGGGCCGACACCGCTCCCGTTGAGCCCGAGAAGAAGCGCAGCCCCTGGACGTGGCCGCTCATCGCGCTCATCGGCATTCTCATCGTGCTGCTCGTGGGTGCGCTCATCGCGATCTTCGCGCAGCCGAGCGAGCCTGAGCCCGAACCCACCGACACCCCCACTGTGAGCGCGAGTCCGAGCACGAGTCCCTCGCCGAGCCCGAGCGTCGAGACGGTCACCATCGACGAGACGCAGTGGCTCGGTCGATCGCGCGGCGAGATCGAAGACCTCGTGAACAGCCTTGGCCTGCGCCTTGACGCCGTCGATCGCAACATTGCGCCGTCGCCCGAACAGGTCGGCGTCTCGTACCAGATCAACCCGCGCAGCGGTCAGGTGCAGCCGGGCACGACCATCACGGTCTTCTTCTACGCGCCGATCCCGACGCCCGGGGCTCCCGCGAACCTCGCCATCGATCCGGGTGAGGGTCCGTACATCGGTGGCACCGATGTCACCCTCAACTGGCCGGCGTACAACGACTGCCCGTCTGGCTTCACGCTGAGCGGCTACGACTTCACGATCGTCGGCGGATCACCGGGCGCGTCCTTGCCCGTGTCGGCATCCACGACGAGCCTGCCCGTCACGCTCGCGAACAGTGGTCAGTTGCGCGTCACCTACGTGGCAATCTGCGGCAGCGTGCGGTCAGATCGGTCGAACGAGCTCGCGGTGCCCATCACGGCACCGTGAGGTGACTGTGCAGTGCTCCGGGACCGTCGCGGGCTCGACCGCCTAGACTGACGAGCGGCAGCACCAGACACAGCAAGGAGCCAGCGTGACGGACGAGGTCGCTCAAGGTACGCGCGTGCTCGCGGGGCGGTACGAGCTCGGCGCGCTCATCGGCCGCGGCGGCATGTCCGATGTGCACGTCGCCACCGACGCCAAGCTCGGCCGTCGTGTCGCCGTCAAGCTGCTGAAGTCGTCACTCGCGAGCGACCCGGTGGTCCGCACGCGATTCCGTCAAGAAGCGCAGGCCGCTGCGCGCATGGCCCACCCGACGATCGTGCGGGTCTTCGACGCGGGTGAAGAGATCGTGCGCGAGAGCGACGGCTCCGAAACCATCGTGCCGTTCATCGTCATGGAGCACGTCGAGGGACGACTGCTGCGCGACCTCATCGCCGACGGTCCGCTGCCGCTGCCCGAGGCAGCTCGCATCGCGGAGGGCATCCTCACGGCACTCGAGTACTCGCACCGCGCTGGCGTCGTACACCGCGATATCAAGCCCGGCAATGTCATGGTCACGACCACCGGCCAGGTCAAGGTCATGGACTTCGGCATCGCGCGCGCCATCTCCGACTCCGCCGCGACCGTTGCGCAGACCAGCTCGATTCTCGGCACCGCCCAGTACTTCTCGCCCGAGCAGGCCAAAGGCGAATCGGTGGATGCTCGCACCGACCTCTACGCCACGGGCGTGGTGCTCTTCGAAATGTTGACGGGCCGCGCGCCCTTCCAAGCGGAATCCGCCGTCGCAGTCGCGTACCAGCACGTGAGCGAGCAGCCTCCCACCCCGAGCTCGCTCAACCCGCAGGTGCCCGCCACGCTCGACACGGTCGTGTTGCACGCCCTCGCGAAAGATCGCTTCCAGCGATTCCAGACGGCGAGCGAGTTCCGCGATGACCTCGTTGCCGCGGCGGCTGGCGAAGCGCCCACTCGTCGGCTTGACGCCCCCGCAGACTTCACGTCCACGCTCTTCGGCGTCAACCCTCAAGCCACCGCCGACACCGAGGCCGCCATGCGGCAGCTCAGCGTCGACGACGATGAGCGTCGCAGCCGCACGCAGACGCGCCCTCCCGTCGCCTGGATCTGGGCGGGAATCACCGTCATGATCGTCGTCGTCGCGGCAGTGCTGTTCTGGGTGTTCAACCTCGAGCGCACGCCGCTCGCTCCGTCGATCGCGGTCGACGTTCCCGCCGTCGTCGGCCTCGACTACGAGGAGGGCGCGCAGATTCTGCTCGAGGCCGAACTCGTACCCGATCCCTCCACGGTCACCGATCCTGACGTCGAGGAGGGGGTCATCATCAGCATCGATCCCGGCGCGGGAGTCTCCGTTGCGCCCGGCCAGGTCATCGAAGTGGTCGTCTCGGCGGGCCCGGCACGCATTCAGGTGCCGAGTCTCACCCTGCTGAGTCTGGGCGAGGCGGAAGACGCGCTCGAGGCCCGCGGTCTCGTGCTCGGCACCGTGACGACCGAAAATTCATCGTCGGTGGCGAAAGACGTCGTGATTCGCAGCGATCCCGAACAGGGCACCGACGTGCGCGCTGGCGATACGGTGAACCTCGTCGTCTCGACGGGTCTCGTGAGGGTTCCCGATGTGCGCAACCAGACCATCGGCGAAGGCTCGTCGCAGATGACCGCACTCGGCCTCATCGTCTCGGTCGAAGGCGACGCCGGATGCACGGGGCAGAACATCACGGCTCAGTCCCTCCCGCCGGGCGATCAGCCGCAAGGCAGTGAGATCACCCTGCGCTACTGCAGCGGCAGCACCGAAGGTTCAGGCGTCTCGACCGGCGGCCAGGCTGCCGCGTCTGATGATCGAGCGGGCGAGAACCGCGGCAACGGTCGGCGCGGTCGCGACGACTAACTCGAGGGTCGGCGACCAGGGCGTCGCCGACTCGAGCAGCGGATGCCCGGTGGTTACGGGGTGGTGCTGAGTGTGACGAGCGGGCTGAGGCCCACGGCCGCCTCGCGGGCGTCGGGGAGCCCTGCCTCGGCCAACCAGTTGCCGAGCATCCGGTAGCCGCCCTCGGTGAGCACCGACTCGGGGTGAAATTGCACTCCGTGCACGCGAGCGTCGCGGTGCCGCACGCCCATGATCACTCCGCCGCTCGTGCGCGCGGTCACCACGAGTTCGTCCGGCACGGTGCCGTCGACGACGGCGAGTGAGTGATAGCGGGTTGCGCGGAAGGGGTCGGGTACGCCGTCGAAGAAGTCGCTACCGTCGTGCTCGATCATCGACGTCTTGCCGTGCATGAGCTCGTCGGCGTGGGTCACCGTGGCGCCGAGCGCTTCGGCGATCGCCTGGTGTCCGAGGCACACCCCCAGCAACGGCTGGCCTGAACTGATCGCCGCACGTACAGCCGCGATCGAGATGCCTGCCGATGCGGGATTTCCGGGCCCCGGTGACACGAGCACCGCATCGAAGTCGGCCAGCAGTGCGGGCGTGCCCGCGTCGTCGACGACGTCGTTGCGCACGACCTGTGTGGTCGCGCCGAGCTGCTGCAGGTAGCCGTCGAGGGTGTAGACGAAGCTGTCGTAGTTGTCGATGACGAGCACGCGCATGCCGCTCATCCTCCCACCGTCGACTCTTGCGGCAGCAGCGTCTCAGCGGCCCAGGGAAATACCCACTCGACCAGAACGGCGAGAACGGCGACGACGAGAACGGTCACGATGAGCACCCGCACCCACACGGGTCCGGGCAGCACGCGCCACAGCGCAAGATACATCGGGGCTCCTTTTGACGCTCAGCTCGCCGACGCTTCGACGATGCCCTCGAGGGCTGCCGGCGGACCATCGGCGCGGGGATACCAGTTCTCCATGACCGCGTACGCGATGATGCGCTCGGCCGACGAGAACTTCGGGTTGCAGCTCGTCATGGTGAGAATGCGATCGGTCGGATCGATCTGCGGGGCCTGCGGCACGGGCTCCAGCACCTGCACTGCCGTCGGCCAGACGTACTCGAGACCGCGGAAGGCGTATTCGTACCAGCCGTCGGCTGTCTCCACATAGATGAGGTCGCCCACTCGCAGTTCGGCGATATCGGCGAACGGTGCCCCGTACGTCGTGCGATGCGCTGCGACCGCGAAGTTGCCGATCTCGCCGGGCATCTGCGTCTCGAGATAGTGACCGATCCCGATCTGACGGTTGTTGAGCACCGTGCGCAGATCGACACCGCCCGCGATGGGCCTGGTGTAGTCATCGCCGAACCGCGGCACGATGAGCGTGGCGAACACTTCGCCGGCCAGCGCTGGCTCGGCGACAACAGGCTCGCCCGGGTCGGCGGGCCGTTCGGCGACGCCCTCCCCGCGCTCCCATCGATCCTGCAGCTCCTGCTGCACTTCGACCGCGGCCTGCTGCTGCTCGTTGCCCGCGACGATGTCGTTGAGCCAGACGTACCAGCCGAGAAAGAGCATGACGACGACGCCGGCGGTGATGAGCAGCTCGCCGAGCACCCCGACGACGCTGACCCGACGCCGCGGCGCCACCGATCGGGCCGCCTCCGCTCGTGTCGCCTCGCGCAGTGCGCGACGCGAGAGCGGGCTCGTCTCGGTGGTCGGCTCGAGGGCCTTCGTGCTGTCGTCGGGTCCGCCGACAGTCTCGTTCTCCGTCACGCGCTCATTGTAGGCGCAGGTGCTCGGTGGCTTCCCCGGCTAGACTCCCAGCATGGCCCGTTCGACTGCGCGCACGTCCGAGAGCTCCGACGCACCCCGCGGTGCCGACGCCCCGAACCCGGTGTGGTTCAAGCCGATCATGTTCGGTTTCATGCTCGTCGGTCTCGTCTGGATCATCGTCTACTACGTCAGCCAGGCCTCCTGGCCCGTGCCGAGTCTTGGTCCGTGGAACATCATGGTCGGTTTCGGCATCATGTTCGTCGGCTTTCTCATGGCTACCCGCTGGCGCTGAGTTTCGCCTGCCTGCCGTCTGACCGGGGCATTCCTCGGAATCACACCGGTGTGATTATCCCCACTGTGGACGAGCCTGTGGATAACTTTGCTCGCCGACGCCGGCCGCTCAGCTCGGGAGCAACCCGTGCACCGCGAGAGCGATGACTGTGAGCACCACGATCCCGAGCCCGATCGAGGCGAGGAGCGCGATCTGACGTCGCGATTGATCCGAACGACGAGTGCGCACCATTACCCACGCGCACAGTCCACCCACCAGCAGTCCACCGACATGAGCTTCCCAGGCAACGTTCGGCACGACGAAACCCAGCACGAGGTTGAGGGCGATGATCACGATGAGTTGCACGTTTCCGCCGCCGAGCCTGCGTTGAATGACGAAGAACGCTCCGAGAAGTCCGAAGATCGCGCCGGATGCTCCCACCACGACCGACGCCGGCGCGAGCAGCGCGACCGCCGCCGAGCCGCCGAGAGCCGACAGCACGTAGATCGCCGCGAACCGTGCCCGGCCCACGAGCTGCTCAAGCAGAGGACCGAGCACGAAGAGCGAATACATGTTGAAAAGGATGTGGACGAACGAACTTTGGCTGTGGACGAGGGCCGCGGTGAGCATCCGCCATGGTTCGTAGGGCGTCAGCGGGGGGAAGTAGGCGAGCGCGTTCGCGACGGTGCCGTTCGTCACCCATTGCAAAGCGAACACGACGAGGGTGAGCGCGAGAATGCCGTAGGTGACGACTGGCACTCGACTGCCGGGCCTCAGTGCCCGCCGCAACGCAGACGGACGCTTCGGCAACGCCGAGGTCGCCTGCGCGACGCACTCGGGGCAGTGCACGCCGACCGCCGCAGGAATCTGACACTGCGGGCACACCGTGCGACCACACCGTTGACACAGCACGAAGCTGCGCCGATCAGGATGGCGGTAGCAGGTGTCGGAACTCGCGCCCGCCGCGGAACCGCCGGAGGCGGCCTCGGTCACGCGACCTCGACGACCTCGATAGTGGAGATGACCACGTCATCGAGCGGCTTGTCGTTGGCGTTGGTCGGCACGGCCTCGATCGCGTCGACGACCTTCTTCGACTCGTCGTCGGCGACAACGCCGAAGATCGTGTGCTTGCCGTTGAGCCACGGGGTCGCGACGGTGGTGATGAAGAATTGCGAGCCGTTGGTGCCTTTGCCCATGCGCTTGCCGGCGTTCGCCATGGCCAGCAAGTAGGGCTCGGTGAACTGCAGCTCGGGGTGAATTTCGTCGTCGAACTCGTAACCGGGGCCACCGATGCCCTGGCCGAGCGGGTCACCGCCCTGCAGCATGAACTGCTGAATGATGCGGTGGAAGATCACACCGTCGTAAAGCGGGGCGTTGGACTTCTCTCCGGTGGCCGGGTGGGTCCACTCGATCTGACCGGTCGCGAGACCGACGAAGTTGCGCACGGTCTTCGGGGCGTGATTGCCGAAGAGGTTGACGACGATGTCGCCGTGGTTCGTGCGGATGGTGGCGACAGCGGTGTGGATCGACATGCTCACCATTCTGGCACGGAGCGTGCTGACCTCTTCCTGAGCATTCCGTCGGTGTCAGTTGGGTGCGCGACCGGGAAGTGACAGGATGGTGTCGCCATTGACCGCCGACTCGGGAGGACCGTCATGGAACTGTCTCGCAAGCGCCAGCGCGAACTCAAGAAGCTCCGTCGCCACGCAGGAGACGTGTGGGACGAACAGCGCGAGGTGCTCGAGCATGCCTCGCGCATTCTGCGTGACGCCAGTCGGCAGGCCGCCTCGGTCGCCCGCGACGACGTTGCCCCCCGCGTACGTGAAACGTATGAGAAGCGGGTCGTTCCGGGTGTGGAGGCCGGCATCGGCTCTGTGCGCCACGCTGCCGGAGCCACCCGTGAGAAGTTCGTCGACGACGTGCTGCCCGCCGTGACCGGAGCCCTGGGTTCGGCGATCGCCGTGCTCGACGTCGCGCGCGACAAGCGCATTCGCGACGCGCTTCGTCAGGTCGGCTCTACCGGCCGCGAGCTCGCGACGAAGGCGGGCCAGAAGGTCGGTCTCGTCGAGGTGAAGCCGAAGGCGGGCCCCGGTCGGTACATTCTCATCGGTCTCGGCGTTGTCGCCGTTGGCGCGATCGCCTACGCGGCCTGGCAGACCCTCCGCGCAGACGATGACCTCTGGGTCGAAGAAACCGAGCCCGCCGCCGACGACGTCGTCGAGTAGGGCCTCCGGGGCGTCAGTGCTCGGCGTCGCTCACAAGCTTGAGTCCGACGACGCACGCGACGATGCCGATGACGAGCAGCACCTTGACGAGTGATGCCGTCTCCGCTCCCGTCACCATGGCCCACACAATCGTGAGCCCTGCCCCGACGCCGACCCACACGGCATAGGCGGTGCCGGTCGGAATGTCGCGCATGGCGAAGGCGAGGCCTCCCATGCTGAGCACGAGAGCGACGCCGAAGACGATGGTCGGCACGAGACGCGTGAAGCCTTTGGATGCTCCCAAGGCGGTTGCCCAGACGGCTTCGAGCACGCCCGAGATGAGCAGAATGATCCACGACATGACGATCTCCCGATGACCCGTCTTGTCGCTGTCCGGGTACGGGGTGCCTCGTCCGGGAGCACTCCTGTGCGCTCTGCTGCCAGGTTCGCACGCGAACCTGCTCAGGCGCTGTGCACGACCACGTGCGCACGCTGGTGTGGGCGGTACTCACGCCGGTAGCGCGCGTCATTCAGCGCCCAGTGATTCCAGTGCTGCGCGTTCTCGTTGTCCGCATCGCGCGCTCTGCCGCGCTCTCGTGCAATCTCCGGCGGCGTCTCGACCCACACGCGCAGGTGCCAGTAGGACTCGAGGTCAGGATGCAGGCACGTGATCCCTTCGACGATGATCATGAGTGCTGGCTCGAGTTCCATGGTCTCGCCGAGGGCATTGCGCTCCCAGTCGAACCGCTCGTAGGCAAGACGCTCGCCCCGGGTCAGTGGGTCGAGCACTTGCGCGCGTAGTCGATCACGATCCCACCCGCGCTCCCACGAGTCGTCGAGCATTCGGTCACGCACGATGAAGTCATCCATGGCGATGAGCGCCGCGTCGCCGGTGAGGTCGATCATGAGCTGCGCGGCGAGAGTGCTCTTGCCCGACCCGCCGGCACCGTCGATCGCCACGAGCACCGGTCGGTGGTGGCGCTGACGTTTGCGCACGCGCTCGACGATGGTCGCCGTCGAGAGGGAGTTCATGGAGTGGAGCCTAGGAGAATCGAACTCCTGACCTCCTGCTTGCAAAGCAGGCGCTCTACCAATTGAGCTAAGGCCCCGAACTGTTCTTTCATTGTACCGACCGACTCGCGCCGCCGCGCCATGCGAACGTTCCGCGCGACGAGGTGCGAGCATCCCGCCCCCTCACCGCACCACGCTGACGCGAAGCGAGGCGACCGCGCTCGTCTCGCGAAAGCGGCATCGCACCGCAGGAGCGGCGGCGCGATCAATATTGCAGTGGGGATACGAGGACTTGAACCTCGGACCTCTTCGTTATCAGCGAAGCGCTCTAACCGCCTGAGCTATATCCCCGTGAGACCGGATACGACTGTACTGCATCCGGTCACCCTCTCCCAATTCGCGACGGATGCCCGGCGCGAGCCGCTCGAGAGCTGACGTTAGTTGTTGGTGAAGCCGACGAGCAGGCCGCCCGTCAGCCGCACGCTGAGGTTGTACAGCAGCGCAGCGATCGCGCCAATGGCCGTGCCGCCCAGCAGGTTGAGCAAACCTGCCACCACAGCGAAGAACATGACCGGGCCGAGACCCAGCGCGGCATTGAGGTCGAGTGCGTCGCCACCGGTGATCTCAGCGAAGATCGAGTCGACTTCGGCTATGACGCCGATCGTGTTGAGCACGACCCAGGCGAAGAAGAACGCGACGATCGTCAAGATTGCGCCGCACACCGCAATGAGGAACGACAGCTTCACTGCCGACCAGAAGTCGATGTAGACGAGCTTGAGACGCACCTGCTTGGTCGGTGCCTGACGTTGCGACTTGCGCTGCAGTTTCTCGGCGACAGTGCTCACGGTTGCTGGTCCTCTCCGGGTGCCTCGGCAGGTTCGGCCTCGGTCTCCACCAGGTTGCGCTCGCTGTTGCGAGCAATCGCAATGATGCGGTCGTCGTCGTCCGGCCGGGCGAACACGACACCCATGGTGTCGCGGCCCTTCGCGGGCACCTCGGCCACCGAGGAGCGTACCACCTTGCCATTTTGCATGACGACGAGCACCTCATCGTCTTCTGCCACGATGAGGCCGCCGGCGAGTGCTCCCCGATCGTCGTTGAGCTTGGCGACCTTGATGCCGAGACCACCGCGCTGCTGCACGCGGTACTGCTCGACTTCGGTGCGCTTCGCGTAGCCGCCCTCGGTGACGACGAAGACGAAGCCTCGGTCGCCGACGACCGACGCTGAGAGCAGTTCGTCGCCCTCGCGGAACTTCATTCCCGTGACTCCCGAGGTCGAGCGACCCATGGGCCGCAGGGCGGAGTCATCTGCGGTGAAGCGCAGCGACATGCCCAATCTCGAGACGAGCAGGATGTCGTCGGAGTCGTTGGCGAGCATCGCCGACACGAGCTGGTCACCCTCGCGCAGGTTGATGGCGATGATGCCACCGGTGCGGTTGGTGTCGTACTCAGTGAGCGCGGTCTTCTTCGCGAGTCCACGACGAGTCGCGAGCACGAGGTGCTGCGCGACCGAGTAGTCGCGAATATCAAGAATCTGCGCGATTTCTTCGTCGGGTTGCAAGGCGAGCAGGTTGGCGACGTGCTGACCCTTGGCGTCGCGACCCGCCTCCTGTATCTCGTAGGCCTTCAAGCGATACACACGACCAGTCGTGGTGAAGAAGAGCAGCCAGTGGTGCGTCGTCGTGACGAAGAAGTGCTCCACGACATCGTCGGCGCGCAACTGTGCGCCCTTGACTCCCTTGCCGCCGCGGTGCTGCGAGCGGTAGTTGTCGCTGCGCGTGCGCTTGATGTAGCCACCGCGAGTGACGGTCACGACCATCTCCTCTTCGGGAATGAGGTCTTCGACACTCATGTCGCCGTCGAAGCCGAACATGATCTCGGTGCGGCGGTCGTCGCCGTAGCGGTCGACGATCTCGGTGAGCTCGTCGCTCACGATCGTGCGCTGGCGCTCGGGGCTCGCGAGAATCTCTTGATAGTCGGCGATGAGCCGCTCGAGCTCCGCCGCCTGGTCTTGAATCTTCTGGCGCTCGAGCGCGGCGAGGCGACGCAGCTGCAGGTTCAGGATCGCCGTGGCTTGCAACTCGTCGACGTCAAGAAGCTGCATGAGTCCGTCGCGAGCTTCTTCCGTCGTCTGCGAGCGACGAATGAGGGCGATGACCTCGTCGAGGGCATCCAGCGCTTTGAGGTAGCCGCGCAAGATGTGGGCGTCTGCTTCGGCCTTCGCAAGACGAAAGGCCGTGCGCCGCACGATCACTTCGATCTGGTGCGCGACCCAGTAGGTGATGAAGCCGTCGATCGGCAAGGTGCGGGGCACCCCGTCGACGATCGCGAGCATGTTCGCGCCGAAGTTGTCTTGCAACTGCGTGTGCTTGTAGAGGTTGTTGAGCACGACCTTCGCGACCGCGTCGCGCTTGAGCACGATGACGAGTCGCTGACCCGTACGACCGGAGGACTCATCGCGAATGTCAGCGATGCCGCCGAGCTTGCCCTCTTTGACGAGGTCGGCGATCTTGATCGCGAGGTTGTCGGGGTTGACCTGGTACGGCAGCTCGGTGATGACGAGGCACGTGCGGTTCTGGATCTCTTCGACCGTGACGACGGCACGCATCGTGATCGAGCCGCGACCCGTGCGGTAGGCGTCGTGAATGCCCTTGACGCCGAGAATCTGCGCGCCGGTCGGAAAGTCGGGGCCCTTGACGCGCTGCAAAATTGCGTCGAGCAGCTCTTCGCGGTCGGCCTCGGGGTGTTCGAGGTGCCATAGCGCAGCCGAGGCGACCTCGCGCAGGTTGTGCG
>SXMH01000182.1 GCA_005777405.1 Actinomycetota bacterium | reverse complement strand
GGTGCCGGTCGGCACTGCGGCTCGACTTGCCGCGTTGGTCGAGCCGACCGGGGCCGAGCTCGCCTGGAACCCCGAGTTCTTGCGCGAGGGCTTCGCGGTGAGCGACACCCTGTCTCCCGACCGTTTCGTCTACGGAGTGCGTCAGGGCGATGAGCGATCGGTTGAGGTTCTCGACGCGGTCTACGCGCGTCCGCTCGAGGCGGGAACACCGCGCATCGTGACCGACTATGCGACCGCCGAGCTCGTGAAGGTCTCGGCCAACGCCTTCCTCGCGACGAAGATCTCGTTCATCAACGCGATCGCGGAGATCGCAGAGGTCACGGGTGCCGACATCACGACGCTCGCCGACGCGATCGGCTACGACAACCGCATCGGCCGTCGTTTTCTCAATGCCGGCGTGGGATTCGGTGGCGGTTGCCTTCCGAAAGATATCCGCGCCTTCCAGGCCCGCGCCACTGAATTGGGCCTCGACTCGCTCGCGTTCCTCGACGACGTCGACCAGATCAATCTGCGGCGCCGCCAGCGCGTGGTCGACCTTGTGGCCGAGCACCTCGGCGGCTCGCTCGAGGGTCGCGGTGTCGCCGTGCTCGGTCTCGCATTCAAGCCAGAGTCTGACGACGTGCGCGATTCGCCCGCGCTCGATGTCGCGGGGCGTCTCGCCGCTCGCGGCGCACTCGTGCGCGCGACCGACCCCGAAGCCATTGAGACGGCGCGTCGTGTTCAGCCCGATCTGGATTACCGGCAGACCGTCGACGAGGCGATCGCCGAGGCAGACGCGCTCGTCGTCGTCACCGAGTGGCGGCAGTTCCGCGAGATCGATCCCGCAGAGCTCGCAACGCGCACACCGGCTCGACTCATCATCGACGGCCGCAACTGCCTCGACCCGCAAGTGTGGCGCGCGGCAGGCTGGACCTACGTGGGGCTCGGCCGCCCCTAACTCGACGGGCCGCCGGTCATGCCGTCGCGGCCGCGCCGCGGGTGGAACACCCACCAGCGATAGAGCGCGAACCGCAGCGCGCTGCCCACTGCGAGGCCCACGACGTTCGACGCTATGTTGTCGGCGAGCACACTTGTGAAGCCGAGCACCTCGCGCGAGATCACGAGGCACGCCACAGCGGCACCCATGCCGAGCAGGCTCGCAGCGAGAAACTCGAGCCCTTCGCGCGCTGCGGGCCGACGTCGTTCGAGCCGGAAACTCCAGTAGCGGCTACCGAGCCAATTCACGATGATCGCCACCGAAGTCGACGCGACCTTCGCGAGCACTGGTCCTTCCGCGAGTACCTCTGGGCTGAGCACGGTCAGCCGCAGCAGGTTAAACAGCGCCACATCGACGAGGAAGCCCACTCCGCCGACCAGGGCGAACCGCAGCGCTTGCGGCAGCAGCCTCGGCAGGGGAGGCGTCTCGACGGCGGACATGAAACCTCGGGTCACAGGCTCATCGGCGCACAACAACTCGCGTGCGGAGTGCCGCGACGACGCGGCCTGCTGCCGATGTCGGCCAGAATGGTCAACGAAGTCCACAGTCTAGAGGGAGGCTCCATGCCGATCGTCGGCGTCATCGGTGCAGGTCAACTCGCGCGCATGATGATCCCTCCGGCCGTCGCGCTGGGCATCGAGTTGCGTGTGCTCGCCGAGGCGGAGGACGGCTCAGCCCGACTGGCCGCCACACAGGTCGGCGACTACCGCGACGTCGAGACCGTGCTCGGTTTTGCTCGAGCATGCGACGTCATCACCTTCGATCACGAACACGTGCCACAAGACGTGCTGCGCGCGCTCGTCGATGCTGGCGTCGCGGTGCGGCCCGGGCCGGATGCCCTTCTTCACGCCCAAGACAAGCTCACGATGCGCGCTCGCCTCGCTGAGCTGGGCATCCCGCAGCCCGACTGGACGCGCGCCGAGACCGCCGCCGACCTCGCGAGCTTCCTCGACGACCATGGCGGCCGTGCCGTTGTGAAGACGCCGCGCGGTGGCTACGACGGCAAGGGAGTGCGCGTGGTCGCTGACGCCGCGGAGGCAGCAGACTGGCTCGAGGCCGGCCCCGTGCTCGTCGAAGAGCTCGTGCCGTTTCAGCGCGAGCTTGCGCAGCTCATCGCACGGCGGCCGAGCGGTGAGGCCCGCACCTGGCCGCTCGTCGAGACCGTGCAGCGTGGGGGAGTGTGCGCGGAGGTCATCGCGCCCGCGCCCCGCGTGACCGATGCTGTCGAGCGCGCCGCTGCCGAGATCGCCACGTCGATCGCGCACGGGCTCTCAGTGACGGGCGTGCTCGCGGTCGAGTTGTTCGAGGCGAACGACGGACGCGTGCTCGTCAACGAGCTCGCCATGCGCCCGCACAACAGCGGGCACGTCACCATCGACGGCCACACCACGAGCCAGTTCGAGCAGCACTTGCGCGCAGTGCTCGATTGGCCCCTCGGCGACACCGCCGCTCTCGCCGAGTGGGGCGTCATGATCAACGTCTTCGGCGCACTGCCCGATGACCGCATCGCCCTCGCCCTCGGGCACCAACCGAGCGCGAAAGTGCACGCCTATGGCAAGGGCCCGCGCGCGGGCCGCAAGGCAGGCCACGTGACAGTGATCGGTAGCGATCTCGATGACGTCGCCTATCGCGCTCGTGCGGCGGCCGCGAGCTTCGACTGACGCTCGGTCGCCCCGCGCGGTCGGGCGCGCCGCACCGGGCCCGACCCCGCAGCGCGTCTACCCTGGAGCCATGAGCACTCCCGCCCCTCAGGTCGCCGTCGTCATGGGCTCCGACTCCGACTGGTCGGTCATGCAGGCTGCCGTGGAGGCGCTCGCCGAGTTCGATGTCACCGTCGAGGTCGAAGTGTTGAGCGCGCACCGCACCCCTGACGCGATGATCGCCTACGGGCGCGCGGCGGCGGGCAGGGGCATCCGGGTCATCATTGCCGGTGCCGGAGGCGCTGCGCACCTTCCCGGCATGATCGCGAGCGTCACGACCCTGCCTGTGGTGGGTGTTCCCGTTCCGCTCAAGCACCTCGATGGCATCGACAGTCTGCTGAGCATCGTGCAGATGCCGGCGGGCATTCCCGTGGCAACCGTGTCGATCGGCGGCGCGCGCAACGCGGGTATTCTCGCCGCGCGCATCATCGGTCAGAGCGAGCCGGCCCTCGCCGCTCGCCTCGCGACGTTCGCCGCTGACCTCGAGCAGGTCGTCGCGCAGAAGAACGAGGCCCTCAAGGCCACGCTCGACGGCGCCTGAGGCCTTGACTGAGACGACCGAGCCAGCACCGTGAGCCACACGTCGCCGCTGCGGCACCCCGATACGAGGGATGCCGCTCTCATGACCCGCCGCGCGTGGTGGCTGCTCGCGCTGAACTTCGTCGTGCCGGGCAGCGCCCAGTTGCTCGCGGGCAACCGCCGCTGGGGTCGCTTCGCGGTCGGCGCCACCTTCACCTTGTGGGCGATCGCTGTGATCGCCATCGTCGTCTTCGCACTGTGGCGCCCGGTGGCGTTGACGCTCGCAACCAATGTCGTCGTGCTCTGGGCTGCCCAGCTGGGCCTCATCTTCTACGCCGCACTGTGGCTGCTGACAACCCTCAACGCGTTCACGACCCTGAAACTCGTGCGCACTCGTCCCGGCGCTCGACTTCCGATCGCTCTCGCGACTGTCCTGAGCCTCGTGCTCGCAACGGGCAGCGCCGCTGCAGCCGCGTACTACACGGGGGTCGGGCGCGATGCCTTGACAGCCGTGTTCGCCGGCGGAGGTCTGGTCGAACCTATCGACGGCCGCTACACGGTGCTGCTATTGGGCGGTGATGCCGGCGACGATCGCATCGGCCTTCGTCCCGACAGTATCTCGCTCGTGAGTATCGACGCGGCCACCGGTGCTACGACGATGATCGGTTTGCCGCGCAACATGTACCACGTGCCCTTCCGCGAGGGTTCGCCGCTCTGGACCGCGTGGCCCACCGGGTACGACTGCGGTGATGACTGTCTACTCGCGTACCTGTACCCCTGGGCAGAAGAGCATCCTGAGCTCTACCCCGACGCTGAACGCCAGGGCAGCACTCCGGCGATCGAGGCGATGAAAGACGCCGTGGCGGGGGTGACGGGGCTGCCGGTGCAGTTCGCCGTACTCATCGACATGGCGGGCTTTGAGACTCTCATCGACGCTCTCGGAGGTGTGCGCGTCACCGTCGAGGAGACCGTGCAGATCTGCGCCAACGGCGAACCGGTGGTGGGCGAGATCGCTGCGGGCGAGCAGGTCATGAACGGTGAGACCGCGCTCTGGTATGCCCGCAGCCGGTGCAACCTCACCGACTTTGACCGCATGCAGCATCAGCGCGACATTCAAGAGGCTATGCTGCAGCAACTCGACCCGACGACGGTCATCACGCGCTTCGAGGCCATCGCTGACGCTTCGGCTGACCTCGCGAGCACTGACATCCCCCAGTCGATGCTCGGGGTGTTCGCCGATCTCGCCGCGCAGTCGCGCGAGCACGAGATTCGCCGCCTCGAATTGGTGCCGCCGACGATCGACAACCTCTATCCCGATTGGGCGCTCATTCTGCAGCTCGTGGCCGAGGCGACTGCCCCGCTACCGAGTCCGACACCGACCCCGTAGGTCGACGGCCGTGGATGCCCGCCTACAGGTCGGCGTGCAGCTGCCAGGTCTTCTCGGCCGAGTCGCGCCAGCTGTACGCGCCCGCGCGGTCGATGCCCCGCACTCGCAGCTGCTCGGCGTAGTGCTCGTCGTCAACGACAGTCCGTAGTGCTTCGGCGAGACGAGACGGGTACTCGTCGTCTGCCGCGGCATCGGTCGATTCGGTCGACCGCAGGGCGACGACGTGGCCGGCGTCGCCCGCCACCTCGACGAGCGCGGCGTCATCGGAGTGCACGACGGGCACGCCGAGCCGCAGGGCGTCGATCATGGAGTGCCCGAAGCCGGCGGCGAGACTCGGCACCGCAGCGACCGTGGCACGGCTGAGCACGACGGCCAGGTCGGCGTCGTCAAGGCGCCCGAGGCTTCGCACGCGGCCTTCGGGGAGTCCGGCGGCGTCGGCGAGGGCATCCACCTCGATGCCTGCCGCGGCGATGCCCACCAGCACGAGAGGCAGTTCTGGTGCTGCAGGGAGGGCAAGCGCCTCGATGAGCTCAGCTACCCCCGAGACACCGTCGATCGTGCCCACGTGCACGATGTACCGCTCAGGGAGTGTGAGTGCCTGCGCCCGCGCTTCGGCATCGTCGCCCGGTGTGAGCGAGGTGCTGGGCGCGCCACCGATGACGCGCAGGCGGTCGCCGAAATCGAGGTGACGACTCAGCTGCTCGCCGACCGCGTGGGTGGGAACGACCAAGGCGTCGGCATACCGCTGCGCTCGCTTGAGCATGCCGCGCTGCCATGAGGCGCGACGCGAACTCAACAGCTCAGGGTGCTCGAGTGCCGTGGCGTCGTGCGCGGTGACGACGTACTGCTCGCCGGGGTTGTTGATGCGGTCGTGGCGGAAAAGCGGGGCGAACAGGCTCGGTGCGTGCACCATGCCCGAACCGGGCAGCTTGGTGAAGCCATGCTGCCACACGGCGGCGAGCTGGCGCCGGTCGAGAGCGCTCTTGTGCAATTCGATGAGATTCGGCAGCTCGCGCTCGATGCGTTCGTACTCGCTCTCGGGCGACGCTGGCACGACACCGACGACACTGCTTCCGCGGGGCGTTGTCGCGATGAGTTGGCGCGACAGTTCGAGCGCGTAGCGTCCGATACCACTTGGATGCTCGGCGCCCACCTGATCGAGGATCACCCTCAACGTCGACATGCGGCGCAGCCCTTCTGATCGCGGTCGGCCCAGCGGCTCAGTCTAGTGGGCGCCCGGTGAGAGATCGGAGGCGAGAGGTGAGACCCGACGCGAAGTCGCGAGCCATGCGGTCGGGGGAGCGATGCACCGCCGCGGTGCGAGCTGCGAGCCTGCGCGACTCGAGAGTGTCGCGGCGCAGCGCCGAGCGCAGCGCCTCCGCGAGCGCGCTCGTGTCGCGCGGCGGGTAGAGATGCACGAACGGCTCGTCGGCATCGTCGAGCAAGGCGCCTTCAGCGGGAGCCACGATGGGGAGCCCGTAGGTGAGGGCGAGGCCGAACGAACCAGAGTTCAGGATGCTTTCGTAGGGCATCGCTGCGATGTCGGCGGCGCTCATCCACAGCGCGAGGCCGGCCTCGTCGAGACCGTCGTCGACCAGGGTGACGTGCGGCAACCGCCGCGCGCGGTCAAGCACGGAGAGCATGCTGTCGTCGCCGATCGACCTGCCCCCGAGAAGCAGCCGCGGTCGCTGACCGTCCGCCGCGAGCAGTTCGAGTGCGTCGAGCAGTCGCGCGGCGCCACGGTAGGGCCGGAGCGCGCCCGCCATGACGATGACGTCGTCGTCATCACGGAGACCCAGCTGCTGCCGCGCCTGCGCCCGCGGCATCGCGGCAGGGTACTCGCCCTCGAAGGTCGAGTGAGCCACGTGCACCACGCGACTCTCGTCGAGTCGGTAGTCATGACGCGTCGCATCGATCGTTCGGGCGGTGAGCACGTGCACGAGGTCGGCGCGCTCGGCGAGCGCGCGGTGCAGTTCGAGCTCGAGCAAGTGGTGACGGTGGTCGTGCGGCAGCACATTGTGGATCGTCCACAGCAGCACAGCACCCTCGCCGCGCAGACGGTCGACCTCGTGCAGAAACGTCCGCATCGACCGGCGTGCGTCGAGCGGGTCGGAGTACCGCTGCACGATCGGGTTCGTCCAGTGCACGTGCACGACGGTGAGGTCGCCCTGCGGGGCGGCAGCGAGCTCGGCGAGCTCACGCACGGCGATCGGGCGCACCTCGATGTCGTGGGCGGCGCACCTCCGGTAGAGCATCCGCTGGTAGGGGTTGGACGTCGAGTAGTCGGGAAGATAGCGCAGCCGCGTGGTCATCAGTGCTCGGCTACGTAGTGCCGGTACCGGCGGGACCGCTGCGATCGCGCCTGACGAGTCGTCGCACGCTCGACCACCATCGCCACGCTCGGCTCGACTCGATCGCGAATAACCGGGCTTCTGCACTCTCGCGACGGGCGCGTTCGACCTCGAGGGCGTCGAGAGCCTCGTGCAGTTCGGCCGTCGATCGAGCTCGCTCGGCCTCGAGCAGCTCGTGGGTGGGTTCGTCGTTCGTCATGTCACGAGCCCCGTCGCCATGGCGTCGTCGAGAGCGGCGCGCCATGGACGCATCGGCGAGAGTCCGTGAGCGCTCCACGCATCGTGGCCGAGTTCTGAGTGGGTGGGGCGCCGCGCTGGTCGCGGAAAGTGCGCGCTCGTCGTCGGATGCACCGATGCGGGATCGCCGCCCAGGTTCTCGACGATTGCGCGCGCGAAGCCGCACCAGGTCGTGCGCCCGGAGTTTGTGCCGTGCAGAATGCCCGTGCGCACACCGGCGTCGAGCACCTGCAGTGTCTGCTGCGCGAGATCGCGCGTCCACGTGGGCTGGCCGTGCTGGTCGTCGACGACGGTGAGCGCCCCGTGCTCGCGATACAGGCGCGACATGGTGTGCACGAAGTTCGGGCCGTGCGCCCCGTAGAGCCATGCGGTGCGCAGCACGATGGTTCCCTCAGGATGCGCGTCGAGCGCCAGCATCTCGCCGACCGCTTTGGTGCGCCCGTACGCATTGACCGGGTCACGAGGCGCGTCTTCCTGCCACGGCGCTGCCGTCTCGCCGGAGAAGACGTAGTCAGTGGAGTACTGCACGAGCACCGCTCCCGCCGCGCGCGCAGCCGCAGCCAGGTGCTGCGCACCGATGGCGTTGATCGCGTGGGCGTCGGTCTCGTGAGCCTCTGCTCCGTCGACATCGGTCCACGCTGCGGCATTGAGCACGGCGTCGACTCCCGCCACGGCGTCGCGACACGCGCCTGCGTCGGTGACGTCAAGCATCGATCGGGTGAGACCGAGAACCTCCCACCCCCCGGCGGCTGCGGCGTCGACGAGGTCGCGCCCGAGCATGCCGCCGGCGCCCGTGACGAGCAGGCGGCGGGGAGCGCGCGCGATCATGCGGGGCCTCTTCGGGTGAGTCGGAGATCAGCGATGGATGCTCTCCGAGCGTACCGCCGCCACCACGGTGGGCGGCTCAGACGACCCCCACCTCGGCGTGAACGTCGATCGTCATGAGAGCGTTGACGAGCAGGCCAGCAGCGTGCTCGCCTCGCGCGAAGCCGTACTCGACCGCGTCGATGACGCTGCCGTAGACGAGACCTCTGCCGCGCAGTCGATGCAGGCTCTCGGTGACGGTCTCGCGCAGGTGCGCGTTGGCGTCGTAGACGGCGACGAGGTCGAAGGGGTGCGCGGGTTCGCGCTGCAGTGTGCTCGACACCGTCGAGAAGTTCAGCAGGCCGGGTTCACCCTTGTAGCCGTAGAAGCGCCTCTTCCGTGCGAGACGCAGATCTTTGCCTTCGAGATGCTCGAGCCCTTCGAGGTCGGCGAACAACGGCGAGCCCAGGCTCTTGACGAACTCGTACCAGCGGCGCTGCCCCCGTCGTTCGTCGCGCGGCCGAGACAGCCAGTAGCCGATCCATCGTTCATCGGTGAAGGGAAAACGCAGTTCGTGCGGCCCTCCGGACGACGGTCTGATGCGACTCTCTTGGCGGTACCCGAGGTCGTATTGCGTGTAGAGGTCGAGCTCGCGGTCGCGCGAGATCGCGGCGCTCGGGCAGAGGTCTGCCAGCAGCGCAGGCTCGAACTCGACCTGAAGAGCGAAGGGGTCGTTGCGCGACATGAAGGCATCGCGATCGCCGAGCTGGGTCGCGCCTTTGGCCTTCTCGCGATTGTCGCCGGTGAGCGCGTCGTTGAGGTAGCCGTGCACCAGCGTCGTGGGTCCGAATCGCTCGTGAGCCCAACTCCACCCGGGTGCACCAGCACCGAGCGGCGAGGGGTTCTGGGTGCGAGCGTGCTCGTCGAACATCTCGAGGGTGATCGGTATCGAGCGCGTGTCAGCGAGGGCGACACCGAGCGTCAGTCGTTCGTCGAGCCACATCACGACGTCGTGATCGATGTTTCCGGGCTGCGAATAGCAGTAGAGCTGAGGGGAAACGCCGAGCTCACTGAGCACGTGCAGCATGGGTCGCGAATCGAATCCGCTCGTGAGACCGAGCGTCAGCGGACCACTCGATGCAGCGATCGACTGCTCGACGCACGATCGCAGCAGTTCGCGCATGCCGTCATCATCGAGCGGCGCGTCGCCGTGGCTGTCGAGCCACGACCGTCGTGCGCGTTCGGCACGCTCGATCGCGCTGCCCGCGTGCTCGTCGTGCGGCACGATGCCGAAGGCGAGCAGTTGCAGCAGCTCGCGGTTGCCCGCTGCGCGTTCGGTGAGCATCCACGGTGCTCGCCGCGTGCCATGCCGAGGCGACCGCAGCAGGCTGCGCAGTCTCGATGCCGGCCGAGACCGCAGCACCTCGCTCGTCGTCGCTGAGCGGGGCGCCGACGGACGCAGCCCACTCATACCCGACCCACCTCGCTCTGGATATCGGCGGTGATCACGCCGTTGATCATCTTCGACGCGCTGACGTCACCAGCCCAGAACTTCTGCTCGACCGTCTCGAGAAACGACGACCGGAAGATGCGGCGTCCGCGCACGCGCTTCAGGCTCTCGTCGAGCACCGCGCGGAACGACGGGTTGTTGTGAGCGAGCGCGAACGTGCAGAACGGGAAGGCGGGCTCGTGCTGCGGCACGATGCCCAGAGCCGAGAGGTCGATGATGCCCGGAGTTCCCTTGTGACCGTAGAAGCGCCACTTGCGGTTGATGCGCAACCTCTTGCCCTCACCTTCGAGACCTTCGAGGTCGGCGAAGATGGGCGAGTCGAGCGACTGCACGAAGCGAAACCACCGCGACTGGCCAGTGCGCTGCTCGAGCGGTCGTGAGAGCCAATACCCCATCCAACGCTCGTCCTCGAAGGGGTAGACGAGTCGGCGCGGGTCGGTCGCCCATCCCGGTTTGATGCGGGAGTACTGGCGATAGGCGAGGTCGTACTGTCGGTACACATCGAGCGAGCGGGCTTCGTCGATGCCCGCTGTCGGCACGAGCCGCTGCACGAGAGACGGCTCCATGAACTGCTGAAAGGCGAACTGATTGTTGCGGCCGATGAATGCGGAGCGGTCATCTCCGACCGCCTCGGCGGTCTTCTCTCGATTGTCGCCCGTCAGAACATCGTTGAGAAAGCCGTGCACGTTGACGCGCACCGGGTGGATGGTGTCCATGAACCGGCTCGCGTGTCCGCCAGCGCCGATCTGCGAGGCGTTGCCGCGGCTCGCGAGCTTCTCGTAGGTCTCGAGGCTGAACGGGAGCGTGGTCGTGTCGATCATGGTGACGGGTGCCCCGAGGCGATCTCCCAGCCAGGTGATGACATCCCAGTCGATGTTGCCCGGCTGGCCGTAGGTGTGCAGCTCGGGTTCATAGCCCAGTCGTCGCAGAACATGCAGGAGTGGTCGCGAGTCGAATCCCGCCGTGATGCCCATCGTGAGCGGAGCGCTCTCGACGTCACTCATGGCGGTGCGCACGACGTCGGTTAGCAGAGCGAGCAGCTGTTCGTCGTCGAGGTCGTCGTCTCCGTGGGCGTCGAGCCAGGATTGCCGGGCTCTCTCGGCCTTGTCGACGCCGTACGAGGCGGAGTCCTCGTTCGGGATCATCGCGAGGGCGAGCAACTGAACCAGTGGTCTGTTGCGCGCGGCACGAGCGGTGATGAACCAGGGGTCGTCTCGACGACTCACGCGGGCGATCCAGCTGCGGGTCGGAATCGGCTGCTCAGCTGGCGCGTCGTCGTCGGCGGCTCCGGGTAACCCTGCCGAGGGTGTCGCGGTCGACGGCGATGTCACTGACCCTTCTCCTGATACTGGGCCTCAGTCGCCTCCTTATGCGGCGCCCACCACGACTCGTTGTCCCGATACCAATCGATGGTTGACGCGAGCCCTGCGGCGAAGTCGACGAATCGAGGTCGCCAGCCCAGTTCCGAGCGAAGTTTGGACGAGTCGATGGCGTAGCGCAGGTCGTGTCCGGGTCGATCGGTGACGTGGTCGTAGGCGTCGGTCGGTTGGCCCAGCTCGGCGAGAATGAGCTCGACGACCTCTCGATTGCTCTTCTCGCCATCGGCCCCAATGAGGTACGTCTCTCCGACTCGACCACGCTCGAGAATCGTCAGCACCGCAGCAGAGTGGTCGTCGGCGTGAATCCAGTCGCGCACGTTCTCTCCCGAGCCGTAGAGCTTCGGGCGATCGCCGCGCAGCACGTTGGTGATCTGTCGCGGGATGAATTTCTCGACATGCTGAAATGGCCCGTAGTTGTTAGAGCAATTGGAGATCGTCGCCCGCACCCCGAACGAGCGAACCCACGCCCGCACGAGCAAGTCACTGCCGGCTTTCGTCGACGAGTACGGGCTCGAGGGGTTGTACGGAGTGCTCTCGGTGAAGCGCGCCGGGTCGTCGAGTTCGAGGTCTCCGTACACTTCGTCGGTCGAGATGTGGTGCAACCGAACATCGTGGCGGCGAACCGCTTCGAGCACGGTATAAGTGCCCACGATGTTGGTGTCGACGAACGATCGCGGATCATCGAGGGAATTGTCGTTGTGGCTCTCTGCGGCGAAGTGCACGACGGCATCGGCCTGCCTCACGAGCTCGTCGACGACATCGGCGTCGCAGACGTCACCCAGCCGAAACTCGACTCGGTCGCCGGGCAGCCCTGCGATCGACGCGCGATTGCCGGCGTAGGTCAGCTTGTCGAGCACGGTGACGTGATGGTCGGTGTGCTCGACCACGTGGTGCACGAAGTTCGAGCCGATGACTCCGGCGCCGCAGGTGACGAGCAATCTCACACTGGTGAGCCTACTCAGTGCCCACAGCAGCGATGCTGCCGCCGCTGGGCACACGGGTTGGCGAGTCGAAGCACACTCAGTACTACGATCGAATCACTATTCTGCGTCGTTGATCTTTCTGCCCGTGACGGATGGGATTCATGCCGACTCTTGTGATCCTTCCACGGCAGACGCTCGCGCGTCGGGTGCTGCGCTACCTCCGTCGCACCGTGGTGCCGAGTCGTTGGCAAGCACCGGCGACCGCGTTGACCCCGCCCCTGCCGGTGCTCGGGTTCCGCGGCGACCTGGACGGTTGGCTGGGCTCGGCCTTGCCGCACGCAGATCTGACAGCCGTGCCGATCAGCATGGCCACGTGCTTCAGTTCCGATCGCCTCACGTCTCTCGGGCTCAGCACGCGCTCCCCGGTGTATCTCGACGCGCTCGCATACCGAGCGACGGACGGTTATCTCGCGTTCGACGGTCTCGTGTCGCTCGCGCTCGGCGCCGAGCCGGAGCAACCGCATCCGGCGGTCGCGGTCAGTGCGATTCAGCTCGATGCGCTCGTGGGGGTGACGCAGGTCGCGGCGGCTCTCGGCCACGATGACGCGACCATCGATGCGTTGCTGACGCTCGCGGTCGGTGCCGCCCAATCTCGCCCTCAAGCTGACCGCCTGGCACTGATCTCTGTGCTCATCGCTCGGCAGCAACGAGCGACAGCGCTGTCGCTGGTCGCGGCGTCTCAGCGCCGCTCTCGCGGCTGGGAGCTTGCGATGGCCGACCTGCTCAATCCGCACGTCATCGGGGGCTCGACAGGTCGCGGTGAAGCGCAGTGGCTCGCCACCGTCAACGCGATCTTCACCGCGAGCGGGCTGGAGCCCGTGTCGCTCGACTCGGTGAAGGAAGCATCGCCGCTCGATCGTCTGAGATCGGTGGCCGCCCCGGTGCCGGCAACGCGCACCGACCCGCTCGTGACGGTCATCATGTCGTGCTTCGAGCCCGGGCCCGAGTTGCTCGCGGCGGTGCGGTCCGTCATCGCGCAGTCCTGGCAACACTGGGAGCTGCTCATCATGGACGACGCCTCGCCAGCAGAGTACGACCAGATGCTCTCGGCGGCCGAAGCGCTCGACGCGCGCGTGACGGTCGTGAGATCGGCCGTCAACGCGGGCACCTATGTGCGACGCAACGATGGCCTCGTGCTCGCTCGAGGCCGATATGTCACGATGCACGATTCCGATGACTGGGCGCATCCTCGTCGACTGGAACTGCAGGTTCGCCACTTGCAAGCGTCGCCCAGTGCGGTCGCGAACGTCGTGCAATCACTGCGGGTGACCGATGAGCTCGAATTCACGCAGCCTCGTGGCGCTCGCTTGCATCTCGCAGAACCCAGCCTCATGTTCGAACGCGAAGTCGTGATGGGGCGCATCGGGTTCTTCGATGCGGTGCGACGTGCAGCGGACACCGAGTTCCGGTTGCGGCTCGAATCGGCGTTCGGCGTGTCTTTGACCGTCGTCGCCGACGGCACTCCGCTCTTCCTGATGCGCTATCGCCGCGACTCTCTCTCGGGTCACGACCTCTCGGATGGCTGGACGCACCCGGGCCGGCCGGCGTACCGCAGCGCCCACCTTCACTGGCGCGAGTCGGTGAGCCCGGCGGAGTTGCGGTTGCCGCACCCGCTCGAGCAGCGACCATTCCCCGCTCCTGCACATCTCCTCGGAGAAGAGCGCGAACCGGCCGAACTCGACGTGCTCGTGGTGCTCGACGGTCGACGTGGTGCGATCACGCATCGCTCTGCCACCGCCATCGCTCGCGAATGGCGCGCGGCGGCGGCGGGGGGCCTGCGTGTCGGAGTGATGCACGCGCCCTCTCCCCACCACCATTGGATGCCCCCAGAACTGCACGCCACCCTGCAGCGATGCATCTCCGACGGAACGGTGCAGCAGATCCTGATCGGCGATCGCGCCACGACGAGACTGCTCGTCGTGCGCCACGCCTCGGCGGCTCTGGGTCTGCCTGCTGTCGCGACCGCTCCGGTGCGCGCCCACCACGCCATCATCGTGCGTGATGCCTCCGTGCGCATAGATGCAGAGGGTCACACCTTCAGTCGAGCGTGGTGCGATCGGCAATTGCTCTCCTACGCGAGCGTCACTCCGTCTTGGCGCGACATCACCGCGAACGGGCTCGACCTCACGGCGATGCTCGTCGATGTGTCTGCCCCGTCTGTGGAATCGGCCGCCGACTGAGCGTGTGCTCATCGGCGAGATGGATGGAGCGCTGGCGACATCGCTAGGGTCACTCGTATGCACGAACCGTGGCAGGGCGATCGCGGCCAGTGGCTCACTCTCTGCCGCCAGCTCGTCGACGCTGCGCGTCGTCATGCTGCTGCCGACGGGGCGTCGATTGATCTTCCGGGCGCTCCGAGCAGGCACGGCACGCAATCCGATGGTCTCGAGGGCTTCTCGCGGGTGTTCTTGACCTACGCGTTCGGTGCGGCCGCCGATGACTCTCCGTTCGATGAGGGTGACGCCGAACGCTGGCGCGCCGGCATCGTGGCGGGGCTCAGCGGCGAACCGGGCGAGCGCCGCTGGCCCGAGGCGCACCCCAAGGGTCATTCGATCGTCGATGCCGGCTACCTTGCCCTCGCCCTGCGCGTGCTCGGTCGTGACTTTCTCGCGCCGATGCAGTCGCCGATGCGCGACAGGCTCGTCGACTGGCTCGAGTCGCACGCCCGCGCAGAGTGCCCCTCGAACAACTGGGTGCTCTTTCGCTGCGCGATCGCATCGGCACTGCGCCAGTTCGCGCCCGAGCGAGCATCGTCGCCCGAGATCGCCGAGCTCGTCGCCGAGTCGTACCGCGCACTCGACGACTGGTACGACGAGAGCACTGGGTGGTACAGCGACGGTGATGCTCGCACCGCCGACTACTACAACGCTTTCGAACTGCACTTCGTGCCGACGCTGCTCGCGCACCTCGACGACGATGCCGAGGCTCGATCGCGCTACGGGGCAAGGCTCGCGCGGTTTTTGCCCTCGCTCCGTGCCATGGTCGATGCTCGAGGCCTGCCGGTGTATTTCGGTCGGTCGTTGACCTACCGGTTCGCGATCGGTGCGCCGTTCGCCCTCGGTGCGTTGGTCGCCGTCGACGACGAGCAATCCGCAATCGCCAGGGAGCGCTTGAACGGCATGGTGCGTGCCTTTCTCACGCGAGGTGCGTGTGAGGTTGACGGTACCCTCGGGCGCGGCTGGTTCGGCGGTCAGCCAGAACTCGCTCAGGAGTACTCCGGTCCGGCCAGTGCGTACTTCGCCGGTCGCGCGTTCGTGAGTCTGCTCATGCCGCGGCGCCATCCCTTCTGGGCGGACGAGCTCCCCGAGCAGCATTCGACACCGCGGCGTGTCATCTCCCTCCCGCATCAGCCGCACTGGCTCATCGATCCTGCGGAAGACGGCGCGCTCGTGCGCCTCGTCAACCATGGCTCCACCGAGCGGGTCGGCACGATCATGCGCCGGCGCTTCGACGACCCGATGTATTCGAGGCTCGCGTATTCGAGTGCGACGGCTCCGGCCGAGGCGGAGAACGAGAGCGATCGCTCGGTGTCGATCGTCGTCGACGGGCAACCGTGCTCGCGCGGCATCATCGTGCCGAACGCGGCGGGTGCACGGTGGGCGAGCTCGTGGTCTCACCCGCGCATGCTCAGCGATCGACCCGTCACCGTCATCCCTGATCAGTACCGCGGCGACGATCTCGACGACCTCGTCGTGCACCACCTCACCGCCCTCGTCGACGGATGGCACGTCGACGTGACCGCCGTCGTCGGCCGCACCTCGCGCGTGCAGCAGGTCATCCACGGAGGGTGGGCGGTTCCCGACGCAGGAGCGCCCCACTTCTCGCAATGGTGGGGCAGGCACCGCGTTCGGCTGCGTTCGGCTCACCTCGACGCGGAGTTCGTCGCGCTGCGCGCTCGGCAATCGCTCATACACGTTCGACGGTCGACCCTCGCGCAACCGTTCGGAGCCACGGCCGACTTCGGCTCGCTCGTGCAGACGATTCCGGCTCGGACGGCCATGCAGTCACGGCGACCTCGCCCCGACGCCGTGCTGTGGATGATCTCCGCGAGCAGTCTCGAGGTGGCGCGACCAGCATCCACACGTTGGCCCCGACGCCCCCCTCGCGTGCGAGGGCGGCACCTTTCGGCGGCACTCGGCCGCGGAGTGACGGTGGGTCGGGGAGACGAGGCTCTACGAATCGTGCTCGACGACGCGGGACTGCGCGCCGAGCGCTGAATCGTCGACTGTCGAGCTCACCGAGCCCGATTCCTGCGCAGCCGACCGCCGAGTTCAGCGACTCTCGAGCTCAGCGACTCACGAGCTCAGCGACTCCCGAGCTCAGTGTTCGACGTTCTACGAGCTCAGTGTTTCGCGAGGTCCGCGAGGCTCCGCACTGCCGACAGGAATGCCGCCGTCGACGGCCGACTCCGACCCGTTGCCGCTGCTGGCCTCGGCGAGCTTCGGGGCCCAGCGCCACGAGGCGCCGATCGTGGCCACGAGCACCGCGATCGCGAGCGGCAGCACCTGCATGATCATGCGATTGAGCGAGTCGGCTTCAGCCACTCGATATGCCGCATCACGCAGGTACGCGAGAATGTAGACGAGCGGCACGAAGGTCGTCACGGCGAACCGCAGGTGCACCCGGTGCTCGCTTCGAGTGAGAGCCACGACGATGGCCGCAAGCAGCACGCTGGCCGCAAATGCTGGCCCCCAGCCGCCTTCGCCGACCACGACGTTCTCCCACGTCGCCTTCACCGAGTCGACCAGTACCTGGCGCTCGCGCACGGCGAGCACCGCGAGGCCGAGCCAGAGAACGGCTTCCACGAGAAGCAGCCATCGACCCGAGAAGCGATCAAGCCAGGGGCGACCGAGCAGCGGCACGACGGCGAGGGCGACGATCGCTCCGGCGATCATGCCGATCATCGACCGAGTGATCTCGCCGGCGATGGTGTACGTGACCCCCGCCAACCAGGTCTGCCACAGCAGCATCGAGAGTCCCAGCCCTGCGAGCAGCGCGCGCCGCTCGAGCAGAGCACGTCGACCGTCGAGCAGCGTGGGCAGCAGCGCGAGTCCTGCGACGAGCGAGCCCTCGGGGCGGGTCACGACCATCGTTCCGATCATGAGCAGTTGCACGGCTGTTGCCGCTCGGCTCGAGATCATCGTCGACGACGAGGCCACGAGCCACGAGAGCCCGGCGAGCACGATGAGCGCCATCGCGAAGAGCAGGTGACCGTTGAGGTAGAAGACGTTCCACCACACGCGGTTGATCGAGAGCAGCGCCGTGGCCGCCAGTACTGGCGCAGCCACAGCGGCCCATCGGGGCAGTCGCAGTCGATGGGTCGCTGCGATGGCGATCGCGATGAGCGAGGCGACGCACCCGGCTGCGATGAGGGGCGTGATGCTCACCAGGAAGTCGTTGCCGATGAGCGCAGCGGGAGAGTGCACGACCGCGAGCGCGAGCTGTCGCTTTTCGAGCTGGAAGAACGACACCCCTTCGATGAGACTGCCGTGCTGCAGCAGAAGACCGATCGTGAGGTACTCGAAGGTATCGACGTGGAAGTTGATGCGGTCGACGATCGTGAAGGTGGCGGCGAGCACGAGCGTCGCCGCGATGACGACGGCCGCCCACCCCGCATCGACACGCTGCAGGCCGCGCCGGCGCAACACGAGCAGCGCCACGGGCAGGAGCACGGTGAGCACGAGAGTGACGACGGGCCACTGCTGCAGCGTCGCGACTGCTTGCGCCGAGCCCACCGCGATCATGATCGCCACGCCGGTCGGCACCGTGAAGGCCGCGAGCGCCAGTCGAGACCGCACTCCGAGGGCGAGCAAGGTGCTGACGCCGCCGACACCCACGGCGAGAGCCGTGAGCAGCTCGACGATCACAGTCCCTGCTCCGCTGCGAGGGCGTCGGGGATGAGCCGACGGTCGACGAGAATCCAATCGAAGTCATCGACCTCGAGCAGCACGATGGTCTCGGGTGCTCCGTCGTCGACGGCCAGCACGTAGGTGCCACGGCCGTCGGCGTAGGGCCCGCTCGCGACGATGGAGGAGTCGAGGTCGAGTTCTGCAGCGACCGCAGCAGCATCGAACTCCACAAAGGTGAAGCTCGCACCGCGCCCGAGCCCCAGCAGCCGGCCGGTGATATTGCCCTTGAAGTCGGCCGAGCTCACGATGTCGGCTCCGGCGGCGTAGTCGGCGAGGGCGAAGTAGACCCCGTACCGTCCGACGGTGAAGTCGCCGCGAGCGACCTCGCCGCCATCATCGACAGGTCCGGCCCGCCATGAGCCGGAGACGCGCTCGTCCGAAGCCGCGAACTCAGTCGCGTTCGCGACCGTGGAGATCGCCAGCAGCAGCAGTACCGCTGCTGAAACTGCGCCGACTCGGC
The DNA here is from genome assembly GCA_005777405.1 of Actinomycetota bacterium. Lineage (GTDB taxonomy): Bacteria > Actinomycetota > Actinomycetes > Actinomycetales > Microbacteriaceae > Microcella. The sequence continues at coordinate 7,713 of SXMH01000182.1, read as the reverse complement.
GCGTGTTCTCGCTCATAGGTGCGGGATCCTCTTCCCTCGGGTGACAAACCACTGTAACGGGGCTGGAGGAGAGATCGGCTCGACTCCGACTACGCTAGCTCGCGGAGCGAACCCGCTCCTTGAGCAGTGCCAGAGGAGCGGCGTGAAGGTCTTCGTACAGGTTCCGTGCTTGAACGAGGAGGAGACTCTCCCTCTCGTTCTCTCCAGCATCCCTCGAACGATCGAGGGTGTGGATGAACTGCACATTCTCGTGATCGACGATGGGTCGAGCGACCGCACCGTCGAAGTCGCCCGCGAGCACGGTGTCACGCACTTCGTGCATCACGTGCGCAACCGTGGGCTGGCACGGTCGTTCGCCGACGGCGCCAATTACGCGCTCGCCCATGGCGCCGACGTGCTGGTCAACACCGACGGCGACAACCAGTACCCGCAGGATCGCATTCCCGACCTCATCGCCCCCGTGCTGCGCGGCGAGGCGGATATCGTCGTCGGCGACCGGCAGACCTCCACGATCGCCCACTTCTCGCCGCTGAAGAAGGTGCTGCAGCGACTGGGCAGCTGGGTGGTCAACAAGGCCGCAGGAACGAACGTTCCCGACGCCGCGAGCGGCTTCCGGGCGTACTCGCGTGAGGCGCTCTTCAAGCTCAACATCGTCACCGAATTCAGCTACTGCATGGAGACGATCATCCAGGCCGGGCACAAGCGGCTGAAGGTGACGAGCGTGCCTGTGGTGACGAATCCGAAGACCCGCGAGTCTCGGCTGTTCTCGTCGATGGGGCAACACATTCTCGAGTCGGGCCGCGCGATCGTGCGCAGCTACCTCATGTTCCGCCCGCTGGCTTTCTTCATTCCGCTCGGGCTCGTGCTCACCATCGGATCAGCCGTGCCCTTCGTGCGGTACCTCATTCTGTGGCTCAGCAACACGCAGGGCGATCACATTCAGTCGCTCATCCTTGGCAGCGCTCTGCTCGTCGGCGGTCTGCTGAGCTTCGCGCTGGGCCTGCTCGCCGACCTGCTGCGCATCAACCGCGTTCTCGTCGAAGACGGACTCGAACGATCGAAGCGCCTGCAGTACGAGGCCCGCTAGGGGTCAGGCGCTCCAGGGGCTTAACTGCCGTCGAACGGCAGAACGCCGCTGATCAGCGACGGGACTCTCGGGCGACGTCGGCGATGAGATCGGCCTGGGAGATCGACAGCGCTTTCACCGCCGGCAACGCGCTCACGATCGCAGCGCGCACCTCAGCGTCGCGGTCGGCAAGTCGAGACAGTTCTGCGGTGAGCTTCTGCGCCGAGAACTCGTCGCTGCCGAACGCCCATTCGCTGAGGCCAAAGAGGTCGAGAACTTCTTGGTACTTGTGGCTCCAGCCGATGACGACGGTCGGCACCCCCATCGACAGACTGGAGATCATCGCGTGGAAGCGGCTCGTCACGAACCGCGTGCAGAGCCCGATGATGTAGCGCAGCTGCTGCGAGCTGAGGTCGTCGTCGATGAAGAGCACCCCATCGCGGTCTCCGAGTTTCGCCGCGATCTCGCGGCACAGCGGCAGATCGTTGTTGTGCGTCTTGTCGGTTCCGACGCGCACGCTGTGAGGAATCAGCGCGACCCGCCGACCGGCTTCGAGTTCAGCCGTCATCGCGTCGACGATGCCGCCGATGTAGTCGCCCCCGCGAGCATCCACCTTCTTCTGCATGACCACGCTCGGAGCGAAGCCGACGACCTCAGTGCCGTGGTCGAAGAACGACAGGTCGACGTGCGAGGCGACGGCGTCGCGCTCGGTGCCGTCGAGCTCGAGCGAGAAGGCGTAGTCGGCACCTTGCACGATGTTCGTGAGCCCGAGCTGCTCGGCGAAGCTGTGAGTGATCGCGCCGCGCGTGACGATGCGCTCCATCTTCGGCAGGTAGATCTTGGCGATGCGGCGGTTGAGTGAGCCTTCGAACGGACCGATCGCCTGCGCACACTTAATGACGGGAGTGCGGGTGTTGAGCGCCGGCAGGATCGACGCGACGTTGTAGAGCAAGAACTTCTCGCGACCATCGGTGAAGGTGATGCCGCCCTGGTCGAGCAGCGCCACAGATCGCGTGAGTGCGCGCACGGCGGCGGAGCGCCGTCGGAGCAGGGGCCGAAGGGGAGGCAGGATGCGGTACAGCAGCGCGAGGGTGTTGATGGTCACGCCGAGCTGACGCGGGGTGGCAGCGACGATCTCGAGGTTCGCGTACTCGTTGAGCCGAGCATCCTCGTCGGGGTACATGCTGAAGAGCGTGAAGCTCGCGTTATCGACGCGCTGGCTGAGAGTGGCGATCGAACTTTCGAGCATCGCAGCGGCACCTTTGTTGCCGGCGAGTGCGGATCCGATGATGGAGAAGTGGGTCATGCGGGTCTCTCTCGTGTGTGGGCGCGAGGGCAGATCGCTGCCCGTTCGAGACTAGGGCAGTCAGAACGCAGGTCAGGTCGTGGAGGCGACCGCATCGCGCTGGGGCGGGCGGAGGGCGAAGTAGAGGGCGGCGACGAACGCGTCGGCGATCGTCGCGTAGAGCCGTGCGAGCAGCGAGAGCACGATGGCGTCGGCAAGTGGAATGAACTGCGAGGCGATGAGCACGATGACGGCTTCGCGCACGCCGAGGCCGGAGGGCACGAAAATCGCCAGAATGCCGATCGCACCCGCGAGCACGTACGCGGCGGCGAGCGGAAGGGCTGCGTGCAGCGGTACGTCGGTGACGTCGAGCGCGATGAGAACGAATCCGGCACCGTTGAGAACGCGAGGCAGCACGTAACCGACGAGGAGTGCCAGCGTGCTGCCGCTGGAGAGGAACGAATCTTGGTCGATCTCGCGTCGCAAGACCTTGCGGGCGAGCCAGGTCGTCGCGGGCCGGAAGACGGGGCCGACAGCCACGAGCACGAGGGGCACGAGCGCGAGGAGCGGCAACAGTAGCGTCGCGGGATTCTCGAGGAAGAACTCGCCCCCGACCGCGAAGAGCAGGATGACGACGGCGGGAACGATCGACACGAGCTGCAGCATGACGTTCTCGTAGACGAACGACAGGCTCACCAGGGCCTTGCTGATGCCGCGACGCGACGCCCACACGACCTTGTTCGCAAACGAACCAACCTGGCCAGGAATGTACTTCAGCACCCACGACAGGCAGTGCGTTGCGATCGCGTCGCGCGTGCTGATCGTGAGCGAGGGCTTCATCGCGCGAAGCGTCGACGCCCACAGCCAGCCTGAGAGCGGAACCGCGGCGACCCAGAGCACGATTCCGGCCACGGTGGCGAGACCCGGCGAGAACTCGATCTCTTGCACGCGTTCCCAGTTCGACATCAGCGAGCTGACGAAGAACCACAGCACGACGCCGAGCACGATCACCGTGGCGACGACGCGCAAGACAAGCCGACGACGACGGCGCGGAGGCGTGACGCTCACGGCTTAGGCCATCTGGTTGTAGCTGCGCACCGTGTCGAGCTCTTTCTTCACCGAGCGCGGGATGACCCCTTCGGGGTCGGCGTAACCGACCGCGATGAGCATGATGACGCGGTCGGTCGTCGCGAGACCGAGCGTCTTCTGCATTCGCCGCTCAAGCGGTTCGAAATCGGGCCAGTTGATGACGCTCGACGAGAGACCGAGGGTCTCGAGAGCGAGCATGAACGGCATCGCCGAGAGCGAGGCGTCGATGTAGATGGCGTGACGATCGCGCGGGCTGAAGTACGACTCGAGCTTGCCGATGACGGTGATGATCACGGGGATGTTGTGCCCGTAACCGGCGGCGCCGAAGGGAATGCCCGCCACCGTGCGCACCATCTCCGGGTCGTCGAAGATGCGGTACTCGTAGGGCAAGCGATTGCACGCGGTTGGTGACTGCAGGCCGACCTGCAGGGCGGCGTCAATCTTCTCGCGCTCAACCGGCCGCTGCTCGAACCACCTCACCGAGCGACGGCGCTGCGCGAGCGCCGTGAGCTCGTCGAGCGTGACCGTGCTGGGGGTGCTCTCCTTGCGCGTGAAGGGCGCGAGAGGCGTGCCGTCGTGCTCGATGGGGCTGAGCGCTGAGAATCGTGCCCGCGCGTCATCCAGGGCGGGAGCAGAGCCCGTGCAGGCTGCGAAGTACGCGCTCAGCACGTCGTGCGCCCATCGAATCTCAGGGCCGTCCATCTGCGACTCCCCAGCGCGGTGCTGCGCGTGAGCGTTCTCGTAGAACTCGATCGTCTCGGTGATGTAGTCGAGGGCGAAGACATCGCGTCGCGGCCGCATCGTGAGGCCCTTCTCGAGCCGGTGGATGTTGCGACGCAGTTCGACGCTCGACCGCCGGTGGCGGCTGCGCTTGTTGCGGTAGTAGTCGCGGCGTCCGCGCAGTACCGCGAACTGCTCGCGGCTGAACGTCAGGGGCGAGAAGAAGTACAGAATGTGGGTGAGAATGCGGCTCCACCCGAAGACCTCAAGCGCGACGGTGTTGGCGATCTCGTAGGTCCGGCGGATCCACGTGATGGCAAGCAATGCCTTCGCGATGTTCTTGAGCTTGTTGAGCATGCGATAGTCCTCAAGTCAGTGGCGGCACTCGCCGCGCGACGTGCAGAGCCTAGTCGAACGCCCATCGATCACATCGCTCGCCGGGTGCTGCGCGCCCCCTATGCTGAGCCCATGTCGTCTCGCCGATTCCGGCAGCTCCTCGTCATCGTGGCCGCGGGTTTCGCGGTGACGGTGATCGTTGTCGTCTGGGGGCTGGTGAGCGACCTGCCCGTCCTCATCGCCGCGGGTGGTCTCGTTCTCGCCGCCGTCGTCGTCGCGTTGTTGATCGTGACCATCGTGCTGCTCGGCCGGCTACTCGATGGCCGTGACTCAGCGCCGAACGCCGTGCGCGCGCTCAAGCGTGATGTGGCGCGAGTGCATCGCGCGCTCGGTTCAGAGCCTGGCTCGCTGCAGGCACGGCTGCGCCACGATGTGCTGCGCGACGCCCAGGCGTTGCGCACCCTGCACGACGCACTGCCGAGCGACCGTGAGCACGTGCCGTTAACAAGCTATTCAGCGCTTCCGGCGACGGCCTTGCTGCTCACGGAGTACGTGCGTGAACTGCCGAGCGGCGCGACCATCGTCGAGCTCGGCAGCGGCGCGACAACGCTGTGGCTCGCTCTTGCCGCTCAGCGGCGCGGCGGCGACGTGCGCGTCATCTCGCTCGACACGTCCGCAGAATGGGCGACGGTGACCCGCGCGGCTCTCGCTCGTAATGGGGTGGATGCTCTCGTCGACCTCCGCGTCGCCGAGCTCGCCCCCGTCACCACGGCGGCAGGTGACCAGAACTGGTACGAGGAGGCGGGCTGGCGCGACCTCGCCGACATCGCCCTGCTGTTCGTCGATGGCCCTCCTGGTTCGACGGGGGAGCTGGCGCGCTTTCCCGCGATCGAGCTTCTCGGTGCCCGGCTGGCTCCGGGTGCGATCGTCGTCGTCGACGACGCTGATCGCGACGATGAGCGCGAGATCATTCGCCGCTGGAGCGAGCTCGAGCTGCCCGGCGGCCGGTTGTCGCCCTTCGAGCAGCGCGAGCGCACCGTGTCACTGCGCCTGGGGTGACGAGCTCGCGTCAGTAGGCTTGGCCGGTGCAGATCACCCCGCTCTCCGTTCCCGACGCCGTCGTCATCGCTCCGCCCGTCTTCGCCGATGAGCGCGGTGCGTTTCTCGAGTGGTTTCGTGCCGATCGGCTCGCTGAGGCCACGGGTCGTACGATGCCCATCGTTCAGGCGAACACCTCGGTGTCGGCGCGCGGCGTCGTGCGGGGCATCCACTTCGCCGAGGTGCCGCTCGGCCAGGCGAAGTATGTGAGCGTGCCGCAGGGGGCGATCGTCGATTACGTCGTCGACCTGCGGGTCGGTTCACCGAGCTTCGGCCAGTGGGATGCGGTCGAGCTCAGTTCGACCGACCGACGCGCGGTCTTCGTGCCGGAAGGCTTCGGTCACGCCTTCGTCTCGCTCGACGACGACACGGTCGTGAGTTACCTCGTGAGCGATGTCTTCCGGCCCGAGAAAGAGCACGGTGTGCACCCGCTCGACGCCGAACTGTCGCTCGACCTGGCCACTCGGGTCGACGGCGAGCTGCGGCTTTCGCCGAAAGATGCCGCGGCCCCGACTCTCGCTGAGGCACTGGCGGCTGGACTGCTGCCGACGTGGGAAAGCTGCCAAGAGCGGTATCGGGCGCTGGCACCCTAATGCGCGTGCTCGTCATCAGCCACAGCGCGGCTGACCACCTCGGTGGTGCCGAGCGATCGTTGCTGGCGTTGCTCGATGCGTGGCGGGCAGTGGAGCCCGACCTCGAGCCGATCGTCGTCGGCCCCGCAGCGGCGGCCATGCACGAGCAGCTTCTGCATCGAGGTATCGAGTCGATCGTGCAGCCGATGACGGGGTGGACCGTCGTCGAGGCCGATGGCGGCTCGGCGCAACGACGGCTGCGCGCGCGCGAAAACGCGCGGGCGACTCGCGCGCTGCTCGAGCTCGTCGCCGAACGGCGCCCCGACCTCGTGGTCACGAACACGCTCGTCGTGCCCTGGGGGGCGATCGCCGCCGCCGCGACTAGCGTGCCGCACGTGTGGTTCGTGCGCGAGTTCGGCGAGCGGGTGCAGGGCTTCATCTGGCCTGAGGGGCGCGAGCAGGCGCTGCGCGACATCGGCGTGATGTCGAGCGCCGTCGTGGCGAACTCGAGGGCCGTGGCACGCATGCTCGAGCCGCACGTCGGTGAAACCCCGCTCAGCGTGAGCCTTCCGCCCGTCGACCTCGAGCGGGTGCGGGCGCTCGCCGAATCTGCCGTGGCATCGCCCTTCACGGTTGATGCCCCGCTTACGGTCGGCGTGCTCGGGAGAGTGACGCGCAGCAAGGGCCAGTGGCGCGTCGTCGAAGCGCTGGGACGCGCGTCGACGGCGGGTATCGAGGTGTGCTTCATCGGTGGCGTGCTCGACCGCGGTGCCGAGGCCGCGCTCACCGCACGGGCGCGCGCGATCGCGCCGAGTGCCCGGCTCGTGTTCGCTGGCGAGCAGCAGAACCCCTTCGCGTGGCTCGCGACCGCGGATATCGCCGTGATTCCCAGTGAGAAGGAGGCTTTCGGCCGATCGACGCTCGAGAGTCTCGCGCTCGGCCTGCCCGTCGTCACGACCTCAAGCGGCGCCGGCGCCGAGCTCGTCGAGCATGACGCCTGCGGGGTGCTCGTCGAGCCGGACGATCTCGACGCGCTCGCCGCCGCCCTCGACCGCTATGCGGGCGATGCGCAGCTCGTCGCCGCCCACGGTGGTGCTGCGCGGGAACGAGCCGAGCAGCTCGCCCGACCTGAGAATTCCGTGGGCGCCGCCATCGGTGTGCTCCGCGCTGCCTCGTCGGCGACGCCGGGCGCCCTTCCCCCGCGGTGGAACACGTGGCTCGCGCGGCTCGACGAGACCGCGTCCGCCCCGACGCCTGCGGTCGACTGGCTGCTGCACGCGCGTGCGTCGGTGAGCACAGTCGTGCGGAGGGGAGCTCGGGGGCTGCGCCACCCGGTGCGAGCATCCCGTCGCCTCGGCGCCGTGCTGCGCGATCGTGCACACCTCAGATGAGGGCGAAGTGGAGGGGCTCAGAGCCCCGATCGATACGATAGCCCCCATGATCTTCGCCACCCGTTCGACTGCCTGCTGATGCGCGGCATCATTCTGGCCGGCGGCTCGGGGTCGCGGCTCTGGCCGATCACGCAGGGCATCTCCAAGCAGCTCATG
>SXMH01000181.1 GCA_005777405.1 Actinomycetota bacterium | reverse complement strand
GGCCTTCCCTCGACCGCCTGGCTCGCCTACGGCCTGCAAGACGTCGTGCAGCTGCGCCAGATGATCGAACGCAGCGAGGGCAACCCCGCCTACAAGCGCCGCATGGGGCAACTGCTGGATGCCATGCTCGCCCTCTGCGAAACCGTCGAGTGCCGGCGTGCGCAACTGCTCGAGTACTTCGGCCAAAGCCTGCCCGGCGGGCGCTGCGGCAACTGCGACACGTGCCTCTCGCCGCCGGAGAGCGTCGATGGCACGGTGCCAGCGCAAAAGCTACTGTCGACCATCGTGCGCCTCGACCGCGAGCGCAACCAGCGCTACGGCGCGGGGCACCTCATTGACATCGTGCTCGGCAAGCGCACCCCGCGCGTTGAGCAGCTCGGGCATGCCGAACTCAGCACGTTTGGCATCGGCACCGAGTTCAGCGAGCAAGAGTGGCGTAGCGCCGTGCGGCAACTGCTCGCGCAAGGACTGCTCGCGGTGCAAGGCGAGTACGGCACGCTCGGCATTACCGAGGCGAGTGCCGACGTGCTGCGCGGGCAACGCCCCGTGCGCTTGCGCAAAGAGGTGGTGCGGGCGAGCCGCGGGTCGAAGCGCTCGGCGCCGAGCGACCTGCCGACGACGGCCGCGGGGCTGTTCGAGAGGTTGCGAGCTTGGCGAGCATCCACAGCGAAAGCGCTCGAGGCCCCCGCGTACATCGTCTTCGGTGACGCGACCCTGCGCGGCATCGCGCTCACCGAACCGAAGACTCTCGACCAGCTCGGCGAAGTGAGCGGCGTGGGTGCCGCAAAGCTCGAGCGGTTCGGCGAAGCCGTGCTCGCGATCGTGCGCGGTGAAGAACCCGCACCGATCGACCCGACCGCGGCGTCGACGCCATCCGCGCGCAGCCGAGGTGCAACGGGTCGCACGGCAACTTCCGGGTTCAGCGGCCCTGACGACGTGCCGCCGTTCGATGAGCCGCCCGCCGATGAGTTCGACCCGCCACCGCCCGATGATCACTACTGAGTCGGCAACGCCGAAACCGTTGCACCGCGAGCCGCCGCAGCGCATCGCCTCGAGCGACGACGCGGCAGTGCGACTGCGGGCGTGGCGCGAGGGCGACCGCGAACCGTTCGCCGATCTCAACGCCGACCCCGAGGTCATGCGCTACTTTCCTGCGACGCTCTCGCGAGCGGAGAGCGACGCGATGGTCGATCGCATCGTCGACCACCACGAGCGCTACGGCTACGGACTCTGGGCGCTCGACGTCGACGGGCGCTTCGCCGGATTCGTCGGGCTCTCGACCGCGACCTTCGAGGCGCCATTCACACCAGCAGTCGAAATCGGATGGCGGCTTGCGAGCTGGGCGTGGGGCCGCGGTGCCGCCTCGACTTCGGCGCGACGCGTGCTCGACGCCGCTCACACCGAGTTCGGCATCGACGAGGTGCTCTCGTTCACGTCAGTGCTCAATGCACCGTCGATCGCCGTCATGCAGCGCATCGGCATGACGCGTGAGCCCGCCGGAAATTTCGACCATCCGCGCGTGCCGGTGGAGAGCGCGCTGCGCGAGCACGTGCTCTACCGGTGGTCGGCGTGACCATTCCTGCGCGGGCATAGATTCCGTGACACGATGAGTCGATGCTGACCTTCCTCGCACGTGCCTTTCTCGGGCCGATCGCGAAGATCGTCTTTCGACCCGTCGTCATCGGTCGCGAGAACGTACCCAAGAAGGGGCCGGTGCTCGTCGCGAGCAACCACCTCTCGTTCATCGACTCGATCGTCATCAGCCTGCTCTCGCGGCGCCCCGTCAGCTTTCTCGCGAAAGAGGAGTACTTCACGGGCACCGGCATCAAAGGCGCGATCTCCCGCGGATTCTTCACCGGAGTGGGCGCGATTCCCGTGCGCCGAGGTGCCGGGCAAGCCGCGCAAGAGGCCCTCGACGCGGGGCTCGCGAAGCTGCAGGGCGGGCAGGCGTTCTCGATCTACCCCGAAGGCACTCGATCGCGCGACGGCAAGCTGTACCGCGGCAAGACGGGCGTCGCGTGGCTCGCGCTCACTGCCGGAGTGCCGGTCGTGCCTGTTGCACTCACGGGCACGCAGAACCTGCAACCGGTCGGCTCGAACCGCATTCGCCGCGCGAAGGTGACCATCGAGTTCGGCGAGCCGATGGACGTCAGCGCCTACGGACCCGCCGAATCAGGCCGTGCCCGGCGCACGGCGACCGACGCGATCATGCTGCGCATTCAGAGCATGTCTGGTCAGGAATACGTCGACCGCTACAACGAACCGCCGCCCGCCAGCGTGAGCGAGCGCGTCAAGCGCTTCTTTCGCAACCGCGCCGAGCTCTAAGTAGCGGGGCCGCCCTCGGTGGCGTCTGGGGCCGCCGCCTCGCCCGCGGTCTCGTCGCGTCGGCCAGCAGCGGCACCCGGCACAGGAGCCGTGAGCCTCAACGTCGCGAGCAAACCGATCGACAAAAACCCTGCCGCCGTGAATGCTGCCCACCGGGTGGCATCGCTGAACGCCTGGCGAGCTTCGGCTGCGACGTCGGGCGATTGCGCCTCGAGCCCGGGAATCGCCGAACCTGCGCTGTCGACCACGGCCGACACGATGCCCTCGCGAGCGTCGGCGGGCAACCCCGCGGCGTCGAGTCGACTGTCGAGGGCGCTGCCCAGCGAGGTGAAGAGCACCGTGCCGAGCACCGCGATGCCGAGCGCCGAGCCGATCTGGCGTGCCGTCGACTGCGTGCCCGAAGCCTGGCCGCTCGACGTGACCGGAACATCCTGCAGCACGACGCCCGTCAGTTGCGCGGTCGCGAGGCCGACGCCGACGCCGTAGACGAGCAGCCCGAGCGCGATCGACCACCACGGAGTGTCGACGGCAATGACGGCACCGATGAGCACGAGGCCGATGATCTCGGCCGCGATGCCCGCGCGCACGGTGGCAACTGCGGTGACGCGACCGCTGAGCGCACCACCGATGCCGCTCGCGAGGAAGGATCCGCCCGCGAGTGCGAGCAAGATCGTGCCGGTCTGCAACGCGTCGTAGCCGAGCACATTCTGCAGCCAGAGCGGCAGCGACAAGATGATGCCGAACTCGCCCATCGAGACGATGAGGGCAGCGACGTTGCCGTTGCGGAACGAGCCAATGCGCAGGAGTGAGAACGCGAGCATGGTCGACTTGCCTGCCCGCTCTCGACGCAACCCCCACTGCACGAAGGCGATGCCAGCGACGATCGAGATCGCGAACGCGATGGGCACGGGGCTGAGGTCGAACGGCCACACCCAGTCGCCGAGCGTGAGCCCGTCGGTCGCGAGCCACCAGCCGTAGCTACGGCCCTCGATGAGTCCGAAGACGAGGGCAGCGCTCGTGATGACCGAGAGCACCGCGCCCACCCAGTCGATGGCCTGTGGATGCTCATCCTTCGTCGCGACCACGAAGAGCATGAGCCCCACAAGGATGATGATGCCGAGCGGCACGTTGATGCCGAAGGCCCATCGCCACGAGTACGCGGTCGTGAGCCAGCCGCCGAGCAGTGGGCCGACCGCGGCCATGCCGCCGATCGTCGAGCCCCACATGGCAAAGGCGATGCCCCGCTCACGGCCGTGGAAGGTCGCGTTGAGCGTCGAGAGTGTCGAAGGCAAGATCATGGCCCCACCGACACCCTGCACGACGCGGGCGAGAATGAGGGTCGAGCCCGAATCGGCGAGGGCGGCACCCACCGAGGCGAGCATGAAGATGACGGTGCCGATGACGAGCATGCGGCGTCGCCCGAAGCGGTCGCCGAGCGTGCCGAAGACGAGCAGCAGGGCGGCGAAGACGAGGGTGTAACTCTCTTGCACCCACTGCACTTCGGTCGAGGTGATGCCGAGTTCGTCGACGATCGACGGTACGGCGACATTGACGATCGTCGAGTCGACGATGATGAGCGAGACGGCGAGGCTGATGATGAACAGCCCGATCCAGCGCGTGCGAGGTGAGGTCACGCGCTGACGCTACTCCTGCGCCGGCACTGCTCCGGCCTTGCGCGACCTAGGAGCTTGCTGAGCCTGCTTCGGCCTGCGCGGCGGCGACCTGCTTGCGCACGTCGTCCATGTCGAGTCCCTTCACCGCGGTGATGACCTGCTCGAGCGCCGGTGCGGGCAGCGCACCCGGCTGCGAGAAGACCAGAATGCCGTCGCGAAACGCCATGAGGGTCGGAATCGAGCGAATGTTGGCCATGGCCGCGAGTTGCTGCTCGGCCTCGGTGTCGACCTTGCCGAAGGTGACGTCGGCGTGCTGCTCTGAGGCCGACTCAAAGATCGGGCCGAACTGTCGGCAGGGCCCGCACCACTCGGCCCAGACGTCGACGAGGGTGATGCCCGGGGCGGTGACGGTCTGCTCGAAGTCAGTAGCGGTGAGGTTCACGGTGGCCATGAGTCCATTCTTGCAGGAGGGGCAATCCACTAAGCATCTGCCCAGCAACTGTGGATGCTCCACAACAGCCGCGCGGAGCATCCACTCGCCTTCGTCGCCCGCACACGAGAGAATCGGCGCCAGCCGCGCGCCGACCTACCGTGACACCATGACCACTCTCGACGCATCGCCCGCCAGCACTCACGTCGCTGAGACCCCCGCGACTGCCCCCGGCGATGCCGCACCCGAGATCGACGTCGCCGCACTGGGCGAACTTCTGCTGGGACGCTGGGCCGACGCACGCCGCGCCTCGCGCGCCATGGCGGCGAAGCCGGAGATGCAGCGCGACCCTTCACTGGGCATGGATGCCCACCGCGAGCGAGTGCTCGGCCAGCTGAAGCTGCTCGTCGACGAAGGCGCTGTGCACCGGGCTTTTCCGAAGAGCGTCGGGGGCCAGGAAGACAACGGTGGCAACATCGCCGGGTTCGAAGAGCTCGTGCTCGCCGACCCGAGCCTGCAGATCAAGTCGGGCGTGCAGTGGGGTCTCTTCGCCGCCGCCATTCAGCACCTCGGCACCGAGCAGCACCACCAGCAGTGGTTGCCCGATGCCATGAGCCTTGAGCTGCCGGGCGCCTTCGCCATGACCGAGACGGGTCACGGCAGCGACGTCTCGGCGGTCGGAACGACGGCGACCTACGATTCCGCGACCGATGAGTGGGTCATCCATACGCCCTTCCGCGCCGCGTGGAAGGACTACCTCGGCAACGCCGCCCTGCACGGCAAGGCCGCTGTCGTCTTCGCGCAGCTCATCACGCGCGGCGTCAACCACGGTGTGCACGCCTTCTTCGTGCCGATCCGCGACGACCAGGGCGCGTTCGTGCCCGGCGTCGGCGGTGAAGACGACGGACTCAAGGGTGGGCTCAACGGCATCGACAACGGCCGACTGCACTTCACCAACGTGCGGGTGCCGCGCACGAACCTGCTCAACCGCTACGGCAATGTCGACGAGCACGGGGTGTACACCTCGCCCATCGCAAGCCCCGGCCGTCGCTTCTTCACGATGCTCGGCACCCTCGTGCAGGGTCGCGTGTCACTCGACGGCGCCGCGGTCGTCGCGAGCAAGCTCGCTCTCACCATCGCGCTGCGCTACGGCAGCGAGCGCCGGCAGTTCGGCGGCGGGGGCGATGACGAGGTCGTGCTGCTCGACTACCAGCGTCACCAGCGTCGACTGCTGCCCCGTCTCGCGCAGACCTATGCCATGTCGTTCGCGCACGAGGTCTTTCTTGACAAGTTCGACGCCGTGTTCTCGGGCGCTGCCGACACCGACGCTGACCGCGAAGATCTCGAGACGCTCGCCGCCGCGCTCAAGCCGCTGAGCACCTGGGCCGCGCTCGACATTCTGCAAGAGGCGCGTGAGGCCTGCGGCGGCCAAGGCTTCCTGGCCGAGAACCGTCTCGCGCAGTTGCGCGCCGACCTCGACATCTACGTCACCTTCGAAGGTGACAACAACGTGCTGCTGCAGCTCGTGGCCAAGCGCCTGCTCAGCGACTACTCGAAGAAGTTCGCCTCAGCCGATGCGGGGGCACTCGCCCACTTCGTCGCCGGTCAAGTCGAAGAGGCCGCCGTCAACCGCTCGGGCCTGCGGCGCCTCGCCCAGTCGGTGGTCGACTTCGGTTCGACCGCACGTTCGATCGGCTACGTGCGCGACACCGCTTCGCAGCGGCAGTTGCTCACCGACCGCGTGGAGACGATGGTCGAAGAGATCGCGGGCAAGTTGCGCCCAGCATCCAAGCTCTCGAAGTCTGACGCTGCTGCCCTCTTCAACCGCCACCAGAACGCGCTCATCGAAACCGCCCACGCGCACGCCGAGCTGTTGCAGTGGGAAGCCTTCACCGACGCGGTCGAGGGCATCGAGCACGAGGGCACTCGTCAGGTGCTCACGTGGCTGCGCGACCTGTTCGGGTTCACGATGATCGAAAAGAACCTGGCCTGGTACGTCATTCACGGCCGACTCAGCGACCACCGCGCGCTCGCAATCACCGACTACATCGACGATCGCCTGCTGCCCCGCTTGCGCCCGCACGCGCTCGCCCTCACGGAGGCGTTTGGGCTCGCGCCCGAGCACCTGCGCGCTGAGATCGCGACGGGCGTCGAGCACGAGCGGCAGGAGGAAGCGCGTGCGTACTACGCCGACCTGCGTGACCGCGGCCTCGCGCCCATCGACGAGAAAGACCTCATCGCGGCGAAGAAGGCTCGACGCTGAGGGCCACCAGCCGGGCGTAGTGTCAGCGCATGACTCTCGTCGAGATCACGATTCCGCAGCCGGGTGATCCGCGCGGGGGCGAGCTGCACGGCGTGCTCGGCATACCGGAGGGCTCAGGCCCGCATGTTCCCCTCGTCGTCGTGCACGAGGTCTTCGGCATCGATGACGCGATGCGCGATCATCTCGAGCGACTCGTCGGCCTCGGCTATGCCGTGCTCATGCCGAACCTGTTCAGCCGCGGCGGCGCACGACGCTGCCTTGTCGCGACGTTCCGAGCGCTGCGCTCAGGTTCGGGTGCCGCCTTCGACGACATCGAGGCCGCCAGGCGGCTGCTCATCGAGCGCGATGACACCGGCGACAGCGTGGGAGTCGTCGGCTTCTGCATGGGCGGTGGGTTTGCGCTGCTGCTCGCGGGCACGGGTGGCTATGGCGCAGCATCCGTCAATTACGGGATGCTCCCGGCCGACCTCGACGACGCGCTCGACGGTGCGTGCCCCATCGTGGGGAGCTTCGGCGGTCGCGACCGAACCCTGCCGGCCGCGGCCGCGAGCATGGAGGCTGCCCTTGACGCGCGCGGCATCGACCACGACGTGGTCGAGTACCCCGAGGCCGGGCACGCCTTTCTCAACGAGCGCGCTGCTGGTCCGGCGCTCGTGCGGGTCATGATGCGCCCGATGATGGGTTCAGGCCATCGACCTGTGGAGGCGGCCGACGCCTGGGGTCGCATCGACCGCTTCTTTCAACGGCACCTCGGCGAGCGCGTCGGCCGGTAGGCGGGCGGGGGTTAGACGCCGAGCGCTGTGCTGGTGAAGCTCGGCTAGACGCCGAGCGCTGTGCTGGTGAAGCTCGGCTAGACGCCGAGCTTGGCGCGCACGTCGTCGTCGCTGGGCTCGACGAGGTGCGAGCCGTCGGCGAAGACGACGACGGGAATGTTCATGCGGCCGCTGATGGCCTGCGCCTGAGCGGCGGCGTCGGCGGAGGCCTCGACGTCGATCTTCGTCCACTCGACGCCGAGGTCGTTGAGCAGCGCCTCGGTACGACGGCAGTCGCGGCACCAGTCAGCGCCGTACATCGTGATGGTGTCGGGGGCGGGGGCGAGGGTGCGGTCGAGAGACTCGGTCATGTCACTACTCAACCACGCGAGGCTGTGCGAGATTCCGCGTGGTCCGGCGTGCGGCGAGCATCCACTCGGTGCCAGACTGACCGCATGAACGCCCCTCGTCCCGCGCGCACTCTGCTCGATGTCGAGCAGGAGGCCTTCGCCGTCGCCATCGCAGTGGCGGCCGTCACCGCCGTCGTGGGCGGGCTGCTGTTCGCCGGCACGTATCCGCCGATCTGGGGTGGCATCTCTCTCGGCGTCGCCTCGGCGGGCGCCATCGTCGTCGCGGGCATCATCGTGGCCTATGTCGGCTACTGGCGCAGCCGCTCGATCGAGGGTCAGCAGTGGCGACTCGAACTGCGTTCGTGGAAGTTCATCGTCGACGCCACCACCGTCGCGCTCGTGCACGCGGTGCTCGCCTCACTCGCCGCGATCGCCGTGTTCTTGTTGCTGCAACGCAGCTTTCAAGGCGTGGTGCTCGACGTCTTCGTGTCGACCGGCGCGATGGCGCTCGTGACGGCGCTCGCCGCCTACTGGATCTACCTTTCGGTGTCGTCGATCACGACTCCCAAGATGTCGAGCCTGCTCGTGCTGTTCATGACCTTCGGCACGATCACGGCGATGGCCACGGCGAGCGACCCCAAGTGGTGGGAGTACCACTTCAGCCAGCTCGGCACCTTCGGCGATCGTTCGAGCAGCCTGTTCAACATCACGCTCATCATCGCCGGCTTCTTCGTGACGACCTTTGCGCTCTACCTGCAGCGTGATCTGCAGGTGCTCGTCGATCGGGGGGTGCTCGTGAAGCCTCGCGCCGCGCGCATCGTCGCGATCGTGTTCGTCGTCATGGGGGTCATGCTCGCGTTCGTGGGCATCTTCCCCGTCTCGTTCAGCATCCTGCTACACAACACGGCGGCCATCGGCATGGCGCTCGCCTTCCTCGCCCTGCTCATCGCCTCGCCGTGGGTGCTGAAAGGGCTGCCGTGGCAGTTCTTCCTCGTCTCGGGTGGCTTCGCCGTCGCGCTCGTCGGCGGCGCTCTGCTCTTCTACCCGGTGCAGTACTTCAACCTCACGGCCTACGAGCTCGTCGCGTTCGCGATCATCTTCGCGTGGATCGCCATCTTCATTCGATACATCAACGCCCTCACCGAAAACACCGTGGATGCTCGAGAGGAGCCCGCAGAATGACCAACCCCCTCGGCCCCTTCGCCGACTCCGCGGCCACTGCCGCCCACTACGCCGCGAAGCTCTCGTTCGAAACGGACGCCTCCGATGTTGCTGCGGCGCTCGACGCCGGGCTGCCCTTCCACCTTGTCGACGTGCGCGGGCAAGCTGCCTGGGATCAAGGGCACGCGGCCGGGGCGCTGCACATTCCTCGGCAGGAGTTGGCTGATCGCCTGGATGAGCTGCAGCAGGGCATCCCGGTTGTCGTGTACTGCTGGGGGCCGGGCTGCAACGGCGGAGCCAAGGGCGCGCTCGAACTCGCGACGCTCGGCGTGCCGGTGAAAGAGATGCTCGGCGGCTTCGAGTACTGGGCTCGTGAGGGCTACCCCGTCGAGGGGGCGAACGGCCCGATCCACCGCGAGACCGACCCGCTGACAGCGCCGGTCGCGCACGCGATCAGCTGCGACTGCTGAGACTCAGGCCGACGGGGAGTCGTCGACGGCTGGCGCCAGTTCGGCCTCGAGTGCGGTGAGCTCGGGCATGAACGAGTTCACGTGGCGAATCGCCTGCAGTACGTAGGGCCAGCCGCAGTAGACCGTCATCTGCATGACGATCTCCATGATTTCGCGCACCGTCGCGCCGGCGCGCAGCGAGGCGAAGGCGTGCGACCGCAACTGGGGTAGAGCGTTGGCGACGACGCACGCGGCGACCGCGGCGAGTTCGCGCGTGCGCTGATCGAGCACCTCGCGGTCGTACATGCCGCCGTAGACGAACACTTGAAATAGCTCGCTGAATTGTGGGTCCCACTCGGCGAGCTCGTCGAAGAGCTTTCGCGTGAACGAGTCGGTGAAGAGTTCGGCGCCGCGACGCAGGGCGCCGGGGTGGTAACCGTCGTCGTCCTGAGCTGTCATGTCATTCCTCCACCGTGCCAGCGTCACCTCACCGCTGAGGCGCGCCTGTCCACCGTATCGGGCTGGTCGACAGAATGCGACAGTGTCTTGCTCAATGAGCCAGGCGGCGAGCTCGTTCGTGGTGACGCTCGGTCAGCCGAGCAGAGCTTGCACGCCGATCGTCAGCAGCGGAGCCGCGACGAGCGCGGGCAGCATGTCGGCCACCGCGACCGCCCTCAGGTTGAGAAGGCGCAGGCCGACACCGAGCAGCAGCACTCCGCCGGTCGCGGTAAGCGCGGCGATCGCGGCGCCCGACATGACGGTGCCGAGAAAGAAGGCGAGCACGGTGAGCAGCCCCTGCCACAGCCCGACGGGAATCGCCGAGAACGCGACGCCCCAGCCGAGCGACGCGGCGAACGCGACGGCGGCGAAACCGTCGAGCGTCGACTTCAGCGCCAGCTGGTCGATGCCTTGACCGGTGCCGTCTTGAAAGGCCCCGAGTATGGCGAGCGGCCCGATTGCGAACACGAGCGAGGCGTCGACGAAGCCGGTGATGAAGCGGTCGCGCCCGGTGAGGGCGAGCGGGGCGCCATCGGGGTGGATGCTCTCACTCAGCTGCCCTTTGCTGCGCGTAAACCGGCGCTGCAGCCACCCGCCGAACCGCTCGAGCCGCGCTTCGATGCCGGCGAGCGACCCCACGATGCTTCCGATGAGCAGCGCACCGATGACGACGAGGAAGGTGCCGGCGGCGCCGACCGCTCCGACGAACTCGGTGTCGGTGAGTGCCACGAGGTTGAGCCCGCCGAGCACGATCGTGATGAGACCGAGGGCGTCGGTGACAACACGATTCGTGCGATCGGGCAGGCGGTTGCCGATGAGTACGCCGAGCCCGGCGCCGACGACGATGGTGGCGATGTTGAGCAGGGTGCCGAGGCCGACGATCACCGACTCAGATTAGTGCCGGTGCTGGCGGTCGCTGTGCCGCTCAGTCGTCGCCGTCGGCTGCACCCGACTCAGCGAACGACAGCTCGCTCACCGCGAGCACTTCGGCGGTCGTTTGCTCAGTCGACAGCTCGGGGAGGTGGCTGTAGTCGGTCGTCGTGGCGAACCCGCCGCCTGATCGCTCGCGGTGGATCGTCTCTTCGAGGGGGAGGCCGCGCTCCGTTGCGTCGGTGGTCATGGGTTGACTGTAATCCCGCCTCAGCCCGGTGTCGCTCGACACGTGCGTTTCGCGCTCGAGACTTGCCTACACGAGCTTCTCGAACACGAGCGTCGCCTGAATGCGGTCTCCGCCGCCCATGCCCTTGCTGCCAGAGGCGGCCGTCGTGATTGTGTGAAGGCGGTAGCCCATCGCCGCCTGGGTGTTGATGGCGTGCTCAAGTTCGGTCAGGTTGCCTGAGCCCGAACCGAAAAACTTCTCTTTCAGAACGACCTGGAGCACGACATAGCTCATCCCCTTTGCAGCAGGGCGCGGCTGCGCGCCGGCGACGGCGTCGGCCTTGATGTGCTCGATGAGGTCGCCGGGACTGTTTATGGGTTCCGGGTCTTGAAAGCGGTCGGACCATTGCTGGCCATCCCACCAGCGTTGCCGACCGCTGCCATCGTCGTACCACCCGGGTTGCGCTGCTTTCGCCATGGATGGCTCCTGTCATAAGTGATGTGCCGACGGCCGGTGCGCCTCGTCACGCTATCGACGCGCCTGCGACAGTGGCTATGGGGCGTCGCGGGCCTACAAGAGTGAGTCTTCACCAGTTGCTTCCACAACCGCGGAACGATATGAGTTGTATTCATACACGTCCGCTCTTCTTGAGGTGAGGAGCGATGGCGCCTCGCGACACCGCCCACATAGGGTGGCGCCATGCGAACCCTGGTGGACTACGTGCGCGGCGTGCGACACCCGGAGGCCTTTCACGGGCGCGGTGTTGAGCGCGGCTACTTCGAGGGCTGGTACATCAAGCTCGTGTCGGCCGACCGTTCGCAGAGGTGGGCGGTGATCCCGGGGGTGTTTCGCGCGGAAATCGACCATGTCACCGTCGAAGATGAACCGTTCGTGCAGGTGCTCGACGGCCTGACGGGGCGCAGCTGGTACCACCGCTTTGATCCGGCCGACTTTGAGGCGTCGAGCGATCGATTCGACGTGCGCGTCGGCGGCAACACCTTTGGCCCGAGCGGGGTCACGCTTGACCTGCCTCAACTGCGCGGGAGCATCCAGTACACCACCGATCTTGACCCCTGGCCGGTGACCCTGCGCGAACCGGGCATCATGGGCTGGTACGGGCTCGTGCCGTTCATGGAGTGCTTTCACGGCATCGTGTCGTTCGGCCACGAGCTGGCCGGCGAGCTCGAGGTCGAGGGCACACGGCGCAGCTTCGACGGTGGCCGCGGCTACATCGAGAAAGACTGGGGCCAGGCCTTCCCGGCCGGCTACGTGTGGATGGCGAGCAATCACATCGACGCGCCCGACGGCTCTGACACGGGGGCAAGCTTCATCGGTTCGGTGGCGATCATTCCGTGGCTGCGAGGGTCGTTTCGCGGGTTCATCGTCGGCCTGCGGCACGGCGGCAAACTGCATCGCTGGACCACCTACACCCGCGCCCGCGAACGCCGCCTCGAGATCGACGACACCCACGTGCGCTGGAGCATCGAGGGCCGTGACGGCCTGCTCGAACTCGAGGCCGAGCGGGTGCGCGGCGGGCTACTGCACGCTCCGTTGCGCAACGCGATGCACCAGCGCGTCGAAGAAACACTGGATGCTCGCATCACCCTGCGCCACCGCGACGCGTCGGGTCGCACCCTGCTCGAGGGCACCGCGCACGCGGCGGGCCTGGAGGTCTTTGGCGACACCGACAGGTTGCTCGGGCTGTGAGCGCGAGCGGGTGGCGTCGCCCCGACGCAGCCCGCCGACCCCGCGCCGAACCAGGTCGGTGATGCGCTTCTCCTTTGCAGGTCTGATGGTCGTCGCCGCGAACGACGCTGGCCACATCGCGCCGTGGTCGAGTTGCGCGGTGTCATTGAGCCCGAGCGTGGTGTAGCGACTGTCGGACTTGCTGGCCGGCGGCTCCGAGCAGAGCACTTCGCCGTCGAGCGAGCAGCACGTTGGGCTCGGCGTCGGCCTTCGCGGCGCCTTTTGCCTGCTTCAACTCGGCGCGCACCTCGGTCGCCCGCTCTTCCACCACAACTCGCTTGTCCGCAGTGGACCCGTAATCGCCGGTGGATGCTCTGATCGCAGCCATGCGGTCCAGGCTCGCCCTGCCTCTGGGAGCCGCCGCTACAGCGAGACGGGCTGGTGGTCGCGTGTGAGCGACGCGACCCAGTCTCATGTCGCTTGCCGAATACTGTTGCGGGGGTGACCGAATCCAGAAGCCAACGAGAAGTAACCGCGTCTATTCAGATGCGCCAGGCGATTGTCCACTCGTTCTGGTGTGCGCATTCACGGCCGTGGACCCGCTCGCCTGACCAGTCGAGCGTCAGAATCCCTGCCGAGTGTTTCGCTATGAATGCTCGCGTTTGGGGGCGGGGTATGTCACGCTCTGCATGTACCGCGGCGAGGGAGCTGGCTGCGCGGAAGACTAGCGAGCTCCTCCGAAGATTGCGACCGTGACGAGCACCGATGAAGGGTTGGAGCCCTCGAGATGACGTGGAGTTCGAGCGAGCAGGCTGCGATCCGCCAGGACATCTTCGCTTGGCTTGAGCGCCAAGAGGTCGAGTACGGAGGATACGAGTTCACTCGCGACTTCCTGCGGACCGGATACTCCTACAACGGACAAACCATTGCACTGATGGATCGGCAGAATGGCATCTGGAACCCCAGAGGTTTCGATGCGACGCTATCCATCACCAAGACACTTCGCACCCAATATGCGGATGACGTCGATGGTGCAGTGCAGAAGTACTCGTACGAGCGCCTCCCTGACCGCCCTCTATTGAGTGGCAGAAATCTCAAGCTTCGCGTCGCCGCCGTCCTGGGCGAACCGTTGATCTTGTTTCAAGAGATCCTGCCGACTCTCTACCTGCCCAGATACCCGATTTACATTGTCAGCGATGATCCAGAAGCGGGCTATGTCCAAGTCGTTCTTGATGAGTCAATGCGTCTGTTCAATGACCCGCTCGAACTGACGGCACAGCAACGTCAGTACGCCGAGCGAGTGGTCAAAGTTCGCCTCCACCAGAAGAGCTTTCGAAGCCGAGTGTTGCACGCGTACGAGGCGAAGTGCGCCGTGTGCACGCTCGCTCATCCCGAACTGCTCGACGCCGCGCACATCACTTTCGATAGCCATGCGAACAGCACTACGGCCGTGAACAACGGACTATCGCTCTGCAAGATTCATCACTCGGCATACGACCGTCGGATCATTGGTATTGACGGCAACTACATGGTCCACGTCCGCGAAGACGTGCTCGCCGAGGTCGATGGCCCAATGCTCCAATATGGACTCCAGGCAATGGCCGGGCGCATTCTCCATGTGCCGCGACGAGTGCAGGAGCGCCCTGACTCGCAGAGGTTGCACGACCGATTTACTGCCTTCACTGCTTGACAGAGCGACGTGATCGACTTCATGTCAACTCGCGGTCGAGTCAACGAGTTGTGTCCGAGGTCGCCTATAGATTGAACCTACAGATCAAGGGAGGTCATGGTGGCTGAAGAAGTCCCAAGTTTCGATTTCGTTGACCTCTTTGCCGGCCTCGGCGGATTTCACGTTGCCCTCCAGGGCCTTGGTGGGCGTGGCGTGTTCGCTGCCGAGTGGGAGCCGACCCTCAATGAGCTTTACGCGAAGAACTTCCCAACCGCAACTGTCTGGTCAGACATCAACAAACTCGACAGTCCTGAACTGATCGGCGAGAGAGTCCCCGACCATCAAGTGCTTACCGCGGGATTCCCGTGTCAGCCGTTTTCGAAAGCAGGCGAGCAACTCGGCTTCGGCCACACCCTCCAAGGGCAACTCTTCTTCAAGGTGCTTGACATTTTGCGGGAGAAGCGGCCACAGCGGTTCATTCTCGAGAACGTCCCTAACATTCTTAGGCACAAGAAGGGTGAGACCCTTCGGACAATGATCGGTGAGCTGGAGGCGCTCGGTTACGCGGTCGACTGGCACAAGCTCTCGCCTCACCAGTTCGGAGACCCACAAATCCGAGAGAGAGCGTACTTCGTCGGGTCACTTGATGGCCTCGATGACTTCGAGTGGCCGAAGCCGACTCATCGAACTACCTCAATCAAGACCGTGCTTAGTGATCAAGTGATTCCCACCCGGGTGATTCCCGAGCAAACACTCCGCGCAATCGACATGTGGGACGACTTCCTGCGTCGGTCAGGCGAAATCAAGTTGCCCTCATTCCCTATCTGGTCCATGGAGTTCGGCGCGGACTACCCCTTTGGCAGTGAGGGCACGCCACCTGCGATCTGGACTGAACGTGGTCCGCGTGGACTTGACGCCTTTCGCGGAAGCTACGGTGAGTCCCTCGAGGGCCTGAGTCGAGAAGAACAGTCCAGCCTGTTGCCTAGCTACGCCCGCCGGGATGGTGACTACTTGTTCCCGAAATGGAAGCAGGCCTTCATCCGACAGAACCGTCAGTTTTTCTGGTCAAACCGGTCATGGATCGTCGACTGGATGAATGAGTGGCGACCGTGGGAACTCCCTCAGAGTCTGCGGAAGTTCGAGTGGAACGTGCAGGGCGGTCGGCGACGAATCGACGACTACGTGCTTCAGGTGCGAGCTTCTGGCATTCGTGTGAAGCGAACCAATACAGCTCCAAGTCTTGTGGCGATGACTCACACCCAGGTTCCGATCCTTGGGAAGAACATCGTTGGCGTGCGGCGCTACATGACTCCTCATGAATGTGCGGCTTTGCAGAGCCTGCACGGCGTAACCCTCCCTGAGAGCGATCTTGCTGCGTACAAGGCGTTGGGTAATGCCGTGAATGCTCGAGTTGTAAAGGCGATAGCACAGTCGCTCGTAGCCGGCCTCGCAGTTCGCTCGGCTGCGGTTGAACAAGTTGAAGCAGCGTGAGCATGACTTTGGAGAGTGGAGTGAGCATGGGAGATGGCAGCGTCAACGTAGAGGACGACGTTGCAGACAATCCGGCGGAGCAACTCCAAGCGGACATTGCAGATCGCATGTCAGCGTTGTCTGAAGTGGTCGATACGCCTGTTGGACTCGAACGGACCAGTGGAGCGTTCGATTCGTCTGATGTCGACTTCATCTCCGGAAGCTGGATGAGTCGACTCGCCGACGTGCAGGGATGGCTGAGCCTGGATCGCGACTTGACGACCGACAGCGCCGATGAGTTCGCGGGCCAACTCGTACTTTCACTCGGGCTCGAACGTTCTCCTGAGTTCCTTGATGGGAGTGGGTCAGTACCTACACTCCGGCTGCCCGCACTCAGCGCCCTGTACGAACGTTTGGAGCAGGCGGTTCGACTGCAATCAAAGTTCAGGGAAGCCTTTGAAGCAGAAGGAGGAACGCGAGAGGCCGCTTCGCGTCTCTGGAATGAAGCGTGGGATGATGAGGCCGAAATTGAGGATGTCGAGCCGCTGAAGCCAGTCTCGGCAATTGCCAGTACCTGGCCGATATCGGACTTCACCGACAGCGAACTCAACCTGACCCCTTCGTATCAGCGGGGCGATGTTTGGGGAACTCCAGCTCGACAGATGCTGATTGAGTCGATTCTGAGGGGCATCCCGCTTCCCTCCGTGATCTTGTTGCAGCCAAAAGACCCGCTTCAGCCGTTCGAGGTTGTTGATGGAAAACAGCGATTGACTGCCATCCTTCGTTTTGTCGGCTGCCATCCCCTCGCGCTTGATCGCGTGGAAGCAGCGGACGCTCGACACTCCCTCGATGGTTCACTGCTCAGGGCCTTTCGTGAGGACTACCCGCGCTTCAAGAAAATGTGGAAAGCGGTGGAGCATGAGCAAGTCACCTCGGGGGTCGAAGATCGTTACTACTTTCCATTTCGTCTGAGGAGCAACTCTCGAGGCCTAATTGGACCTCTTGCTGAGTTGCAGGGCAAGTACTACACCCAAATCAAGGATTCAGTGATCCATGCCGCGGACGAGTCGCTAACCATCAAACGCCTGTTCGAGAGATCTCCTGCCTATCGCATTCCGGTGATCATCTACAAAGAGGCAAGTCAAAGTCAGATTCACGAGGTCTTTAATCTCTATAACAAGCAGGGAATGCATCTAAACGCTGAAGAGATTCGCAACGCGATCTATCATGAACTCGAGATCACGAAGGCGACTCTTGTCGCGGCCGGTGACGCTGATCCTCGTGCGGTAGTCGGTGACATCGCACCTTCTCTGACTCCAGTTTGGCCGCGAGTCCAGCATCTCGGCCAGACTCTCAGTTCATACGGATTCGGGGAATCTAGATACCGAAGAACCAAGATTCTCTCATGGATTGTGGCGACCCTTCTAGGGGACACTTTTGACCCTGAGTTGGGAAAATGGAAAGATCTCCCGTCCACAGCTCGACACATCGACAATCTTCTTGCGGAGACGAAAAGGGACCCGGCCTCACGGTTGAATCAGCCCGAGGTGGTTGGTGACCTTTTTTCCTGGGTCGCCGATGTGGCAAGACTTCATGCAGCTTACGATGAGGAACTCTGGTCGCCTAGGTTCAAAGATGGGGGGTCGGGGCAGAAGTGGCAGGAGCTACAACTTGTCGGTTCGCTGGTGGGGCTTGCGGCTGCGTCCTTGGCAATTGGTGAGGATTTCGAAGAGGTCCTGAGCGAAAATTCAGAGCTAATCTACGCTGCTTCCGATACTGCTTCTCAAGGCGAAGAGAGTTCCATCTGGGCTCGGCCAATGAAGACACAGACTAAGACTCAGTGGGCGTTCATTGCGCGTGTGGCGCTCGAGATACCTAGTCTTCTAGACGTCGACGCAACCCTAGCTTCCGCCGCGATCAGGCAGAGATTCGGTACGTCGGGGCTGGAGTCTCTCTCGGCGGTAGTGCGTGACGACGAACGGTGATATCCCTCTAGAGGTCGTCTTCGACAGCCCCGGGTTCTTGCCGACCCCTGACTCCTGGTGGGCTCGCTACTCGGGGGCATTAGAGATGCAGTCTCCTACGTCACGGCTCGCGCTCGACGCCGACTGCGCTTACATAGTCGACAAGGGCGTTTTTGGGGCCGGCCTACCGGGCTTGGGTTGGCATGGTTCGACCCGCAAGGGACTCGTTATGGGCTCGGTGCAGTCCGGCAAGACCGCCTCCATGTTGGGAGTTGTGGCTCGTTCTCTAGATGCGGGGGTTGACGTTGTTGTAATCCTCGCGGGCACTCGCGTTTCTCTATGGCAACAGACCTTCGATCGGGTCAGACGCCAGCTCGATGTTCCTCGCGCAGGAGAGACTGCGGTGCAGGCCCGTCGCCTCCTGCTACCGAAGTCGCCGCCCCTGGAGGCCGTTCCCCTGTCCATTCGGTACCAATTGACTCGGCCGCGAGTGGCGAGGAACCTACAGCACCGGCAGCCGATCCTTGTCGTCGCACTGAAGAACACAAGCCACCTTCAGGCTTTGAGGCAGAGCTTCACCCAGAGCCTCTTCCCTGAAATCGAGGCAGCGGGGAAGCCGGTCCACATGCTCGTCCTTGACGACGAAGCAGATGACGCGTCTATTCTCGACGCGAAGGTTGAGGCCTCTCAGGATCCTCTTTTCGGTGAACTCAAGCAGATCCCGAGGTCGATAGTCGATCTGTGGTCTCCGCCTACGGGCGCGTCGCCAACCCAATTGTTCACCACATACATCGGATACACGGCAACTCCTCAAGCGAACTTCCTCCAGGAGGAGCACAACCCTCTGTCCCCCAGAGACTTCGTCTTGACGCTTCGTACCCCACTCGACCACGGCGACTTGAACAGGAGGTCGTCCACATATGCAGAGCCATTGGGGCTGGCTGCCTTCTACACGGGCGGAGAGGTCTACTACAGGAGAGGGGGCGGTGCAGGCCTCTGTCAGCCGACAACGGGGCGGGCGTCCCACGACCTCGCCGACGCGCTACGTGCGTATCTCGTGGCTGGTGCCGTGCGTCTAGCCCGTTCCACGTCTCGCCTGGGGCCAAGTACGGCGAGATTCACGGCGTTCAATTCCCGTGACGAAGCAATCAGTGGGTCTCCGGAGCCTCACACAATGCTCATCCATCCGTCGGCGGTGAAGAGTGAGCACTTCACCGTTGCGGAAGACGTCCTCCTATGGGCAGGGGCCGATCCATCCGCGGCTCGGTCGCTTTTGGAGGAGGGAGGCTTCCTGCCGTCCGCTCTGGTCAATGACGTTCGAGAGAACGAATTCCACTGGAAGAAGTGGCGGGATTCGTTTGCAGAATCTGCCGGGGAGATCCAGAAAGAGTTCAGCACGAGAAACCCAGGTCACGTACCTGATTGGGAGACTGTTCGCCAGGCACTAGAGACTGAGGTGATTCCTGGCACGCGGGTCGCAGTTGTCAATAGTGACCCAGGGGCAGACGACAGCCCGGAGTTCGCTCCAGTGGAACAACCGGACGGAAGTTGGCGCGCGGGTCGAGACATATCGACCATCTTCGTATCCGGAAACGTCATGTCCCGGGGATTGACGCTAGAAGGCCTGACGACAACCCTCTTCCATCGGAACTCAAGTACTCCGGCAGCAGACACGCAAATGCAGATGCAGCGGTGGTTTGGGTACCGCGGCACCTACATTGAGCTATGTCGAGTGTTCGCGGCACCTGAACAGTTGAGACTCTTCGCGGCCTACCACGATGTTGACGAAGCGATTCGTAACGTCATCGCAGAGGCAATGGAAGACGATGCGCCTCCACCAACTCCAGTTGTGCTTGCGGGCCGTGACTTCATGGCGACCGCGAAGATCGCGAACTTGAACAACAAGGGACTTCATCCCGGCCGGAAGCCTTTCATCCGTTTTGTCAACAGTGGGGAACGCCCTGATCCGAACGCGCGGATGGTGACTGACCTGTTCAGGTCGGCCCCCTCTACTTCGGTGAGTGTCAGCGGGCGCGTTCGCGGTCGAATCCTGGACAGCCCGCTAGATCTAGTCCAGGCTGCCGAGCTCATCGATCGATTGACTTACGAGTCTTATGTGCCAGGGAGGGAATCCCAGATTGGCGAAATGTGGTCGCAGCTAGAACAGCGGATTGCTGCGGTTCAACCGTTGCCCGAGGGGCAGACCCTTTACCGCGCGCCGGCGCCAATCGCCGACGCGACTCCCACTCCCGTAGTGAAGGACTGCCCATACTCGGTTTCGGCCTACTTGCGCTTATGGCAGGCCGCTACCACGCGGCACGTCAGAGGACTGTTCGTCAATGACCAGAACGGTGACAGGTGGTCAATGGTGGACCTGGAACTCAAGAGAACTCAAGTACCGAGGTTCTGGGTCGGCATTCGATTCGGCGGTTTGAACGGCCCGACTGCTCCTGCGCCGCTCGATGAACTTCCTTTCTCTGTTCCAACGACGGACAAGGATGTTGAAGGCGGTGTGATCAAGACGACCTGGGGTTCGAATGACCCGGACGCTGGTGCTCTGGGATATCGAGGTGATGAGTTCTTCGACTACGACCATCGAGGTCGGAAGGTGCCCGAAGCGGGGGAGGGGTTCGACTCTTGGAGACCCCCTGGTGATGACGGACTGATTCTCTTTTATGTGAATCAGAGAGCAGGCCAAACCCACCCGGCGATCGCCGTAGGCCTCTGTATTCCAGCTGGCGGCCCGGACCAGTTCGCCGCATATGTAAGTTCTACACGCGATTAGATCGGGAATCGCGGGAAGGCGGGCAGGTGCTCTCGTACGAAGACGCGTTGAACACGGTAACAGCCATGAAGAGGCCGTCACGATCCGGGACTCGGGAGGTTCGCTGGTTGACTGAGGCCCGAACCGTGGGCCTGGCCCGGACCTACGAGGATCGAGTCGAGATCTTCTTGCGGGGGCCCGAACTGGGCCCTTCCTCTCCGGTCATCCGGCAGTCGTTGCAGTTCGGCCCTTGGTATGCCAGAAAAGGAAGTGAACCAGTCTTCGAGGCCAGCCGCCTCATTCTTCCCGCCCAGGGTCACTTCGATCAAGTCGCAGCGTTCATCTGCGTCGAACTACTGAGAGCCGGTGCCGATACCGATCTTCCACACGCACTTGCAGAGACCGAACCCCTCATCGCCCTCCTTTTCGAAAGGTTATGGCTGTCGGATAGCGCATTGCTTGGAGTTGCCGGTGAGCTTCTGGTTCTGGCCGCGGTTGTGGAGGGCGCCTCGGACGAGGATGTTGCGGTCGTTGTTGAGGGGTGGGCTGGTTGGCAACGCTCGCTCCGTGACCTGACCCTCGGGTCCGTCGGCGTGGAGATCAAGACGACGACTCGCACTACATCCAGTCACCAGATCCAGGGCACTCACCAGATAGAAGCAGACTCCGATGGTGCAGCAGGGATGCGCGAGTCAAGGCTGTTTCTCGTTAGCGTCGGGTTGAAGAGGAGCCCAACGCACGAGAACACTGTTGCGGTGCCAACTCTGGTTGAGTCGATAGTCACGAGGTTGCGAGTTGTGGGTCGTGACGACGTCGCAGCAGTCTTGCTGGCCCGAGTGCGTGAGTACGGCGCCTGGTCCGGTTTCGGATACGACCACCTGACCATGTCGACCGACCCTGCATTCGCAGTCGATTTCGAGGTTGGGTTCGTGCGCGCCTACGACATGTCTGACCCAAACGTTGCCGTCCTGCGACGTAGCGATGTCCTCGAGTATCAACATGTGGAGGCAGCCTCACTTTCTTACGTGCTTGATCTCCCACCGAAAGTCACGGGGGACTTGAACCCGATAGCAGGGCTTCAGAAGGTCGCTGCGGCCCTGCGATCGACCGCCGGGTTCGTGAAGTAGCACTTGAGCAGGGCGCCGACCTGGCCAAAGGGCGAGAACCTTGCTGTGGATATCTCGACGCTGATCTCACGGCTCGTGCCTGTTCGGGGGTGGACTCCTCTACCTCTGCGGGTTTCAGAAGGATAAGGTGCCCAATCATGCATGCACATTGAGCGAGAGTCGAGCAATCGAGTCCCGAGCTACAGGCAGCATGATTCTGGTCGCGTGTTTTCCCACTTTCCCTCGACGACGAGATGCTCGCCCATCGGCCTGCGAGCATCCGTCAGCCGGTAGCAGCGCCGACTAACTGGCCACCAGGTCGAAGCACTCGGCGTTCATGACCTTGGCCCAGGCGGCGTCGAAGTCGTGCACTAACTTCTCCCGGCTGTCGTCTTGCGCGTAGACCTCGGCGTACGAGCGCAGAATCGATTTCGATCCGAACACCAGGTCGGCGCGGGTGGCCGTGTAGCGCACCTGGCCGGTCGTGCGGTCGCCCAGGTTGTAGGCGTTGAATCCGGGCGGCTCCCACACGTAGGCCATGTCGGTGAGGGGCACAAAGAAGTCGTTCGTCAGGGCGCGCACAGTGTCGGTGAAGACGCCCAGGCTCGTGCCGCCGAAGTTCGTGCCGGGTACGCGCATGCCGCCGACCAGGCAGGCGGCCCTCACCCCAACGCCGTCGCCACCGCCACACTCAGCGGAATACCCACGAGCAGGTTCACGGGGAAGGTGACCGACAAGCTCGCCGTCAGCGGCAAGGCGAGGTTCGCCTCGGGCAGGGCGAGGCGCACCGCGGCCGGGGCGGCGATGTACGACGCGCTCGCGCACAGGATGCCCAGCACCACCGCGCCGCCGACGCCGAGCCCGACGAGCGCGCCGAGGGCGGTCACCGCGCTCACGATGACGAGCGGGAAGACGATCGCGAATCCGACGAGACCCGCACCTCCATGTCGCAGTGCACCGAGGCGTTGTGCAGCTTGGATGCCCAGCGCGAGCAAGAAGAGCACGAGCACCCCGCGGAAGGCATCGGTGAAGAGGGGCGCAATGGGTTCGAACCCGTCAGCACCGATGACCGCACCAATCGCGAGTCCACCGACGAGCAACACGATCGAGCTGCCCGTGATGAGTTCGTGCGCGGTCGACCGCCACGAGCTCGAGCCACCGGCGCCCCGGCGGGCGAGCATGAGCCCCACGATGATGCCGGGAATCTCCAGAGCGGTGAGCAGGGTCGCGGCGTAGCCCGGCACGGCGATGCCCAGTGAGCCGAGCGCGACCACCGCCGCGGTGAAGGTCACGAGCGAGGTCGACCCGTAGTGGGCAGCGATCGCGCCACGGTCGAGCGGACCGTAGGGCGTCAGCACTCGCAGCAGCGCAAACGCCGCAACAGGAATGAGCACCCCGAGCGCGAGGCCGAGCAGCAGCGGCAGCACGAGCTCGGCGGGATCCGTCGAGCGCAGCGCCACGCCACCCTTGAGCCCGATGGCGAGCAGCAGATAGAGCGAGAGGCCCGCCGTCAGCGGTTCAGGAATCTTGAGGTCAGAGCGAACGGCAACGGCGAGAGCGCCGAGCAGAAACGCCAGCACGGGGGCGCTGAGCAGGGTCGAAGCGGCGAGCGAGAAGTCCACGGGCATTCCTTGCGATAGGTGAAGTGTGTTTCATGCATGTAGGACAATACACGAAATGTACTTCACCTATTGACGCGACCAGATGCGACAATGAAGTCATGGCCGGCTGGACTTTTCTCACCCACCACGCGCACGTGCTGCTGCAGGTGGCGCAGGATCCCGATGCGACCATCGAGCAGATCGCCTCGGTGGTCGGCGTCACGAGCCGCTCGGCCGTCAGCATTCTCAACGACCTCGAGGCCACCGGCTACATCGAGCGCGAACGTCGGGGGCGGCGCAACCACTACGTGGTGCACCCGGAGCAGCCGCTGCGCCACCCCTCGAACGCTGCTCACACCGTCGGAGAGCTCATCGCCGCGCTCAGCGACCTGCGCTGACCTCCCGGTCGCTGCGGCGACGCCTCCATAGAGGCTCGGCCTCGGCCAGCTCGTCGTCGGTGGTGACCCTGAACGGCGGTGCCTTCGCAGTCGTCACTTCGTGCCGGCCCTGCCCGCGCGTGACGTGCAGGCTTGCGACGATCGAGACCGTGATGATGAGCGCGACGACGGCGAGCGAGACCGTGGTCGGAATCTTGTAGACGTCGAGCAGCAGCATCTTGATGCCCACCCAGATGAGCACGAAAGCCAAGCCCAGCTTGAGATAGACGAAGCGGTGCACGAGGTCGGCGAGCAAGAAGTACATCGCGCGCAGACCCAGAATCGCGAAGGCGTTGGCGGTGAACACGATGAACGGTTCGCTGGTCACGCCGAAGATGGCGGGAATCGAGTCGACGGCAAAGACGATGTCGGTGACTTCGACGAGCACGAGCACCGCGAGCAACGGCGTGGCGAGGATGACTCCTGCCTTGCGAATGAGAAAACGCTGGCCGTAGAACGCATCCGTCATGGGGATGAAGCGCCTGAAGAGCTTCAGCACCCTCGAGTTCTCGACATCCATGTGCTGGTTGCGCTGGCGAATCATCATCCAGCCCGTGTAGAGCAAGAACGCGGCGAACACGTAGAGGATCCACGAAAACTGGTCGATGAGCACGGCGCCAAGCGCGATGAAGATGCCGCGAAACACGAGAGCCCCGAGCACGCCGAGAAACAGCACACGGTGCTGATATTCGCGAGGCACACCGAAGAACGCGAAGATGATTGCCCAGACGAACACATTGTCGACGGCGAGCGACTTCTCGATGAGGTAACCGGCGTAGTACTGCTGGCCGATCTCGGCCCCGAACGTCACCCAGAGGTAGACGCCGAAGGCCACGCCGAGACTGACCCAGACGATCGACCAGAGTGCCGCCTCGCGCACGCCGATGACGTGAGCCTTGCGGTGCGCCACGAGGTCGACAACGAGCATGACGATGATGACGCCGAGCACGGCGAGCCACAGCCACAGGGGTACATCCATGACAGATCTCCTGAATCGGTGAGGGTTCAGGAGGTCTTTCCCGGCCACGCGCTCGACGTGAGCGGGGCCCGTGGCGCCGACCCCGCACGGGCGGGGTGTAGTGACGACGTCACGCGGAACGGGGATACTCCCCTCCACCTACTAGTGAAGCACACTTCACCTGTTGGCGGTGGATGCTGCTCTCGCGTTTCAGCGAATGCTCAGGCCACTCCGCTCGCGTGCCGAGCGTTGCGCGGCAAGTGCGCCCGCGAGCACGAGCACGAGAGCGAACGCCGCGAGGTTCACACCCGAGGTCGCATCGATGCCCGTGTGGGCCAGCTCGGGCGCTGCCTCCGGCTGCGGCCCTGGCTCTTCCTCTTCTTCGAGGGCCACACCGCACACTCCGGGAACAGGTTCGGTGATGGTGACGGCCACCGAGGTCGAATGCTCGACACCAAACTCATCTGTCACGACGATCGGGATGCTGTACTCGCCCGGCTCGCTCACGACACCCGCAATGCTGAACGCGCCGCCATCACGCACTGAGCCAGCGTCGAGCGTGAGCCCTTCGGGTGCCTCCTCACCGAGGGCGGCGCCGCTCGCGTTCCACGCGACGTTGAAGTCGTACACGAACGAGCCGGCGAGCTGCTCATCGGGGCACACCTCGATCGACTCGGCCTGCACGGCCGTCACCTCGAACAGCGGGCTGCAGCCGGTGAGCGGACACATCGTCACGGGCACCGAGGCGGAGTAGTCGTGACCACCCTCGCTGCGCACGCGAATCGTGACGGTCGAGTCGCCCGGGGTGACCGTGCCGAGAAACTCGCACGTGACACCCGTCACGCCGTCGGCAGGCCTCGCGATTTGGCAGTGCGACGCGGTGGCGAGTCCGCTGGGCGCGGTACCGTGCGCCACGGTGTGCACGCCGGCATCAATCGGCGGAAAGTTCATTGTGGCCGAGAAGAACGGGCGACCCGAACCATTGACGACCGTGGGGTCGATCCAGGCGCGGTCGATGGTGAAGCCGAGACCGTCGACGACGGCGGCCGGAGCGACAGGGGCTTCTTGCGGCTCGAGGGGAGCATCCACTGCGGGTTCAGCGGGAGCCTCGTCGGCGGAAGGCGCCTCGGGCGCCGGGTCGACAGGGGTCTCGACGGGAGCGTCGTCGGGTGCGGTGAGGGTTGGATCCTCGGCAGGCGTCTCCGGTGCGACCTCGGCGGGCGTCTCCGGCGCGACTTCGGCAGGCGTCTCCGGTGCGCTGTCGGCGGGCGTCTCGGCGGGAATCTGCGTGCTCTCGTCAACCGCAATGGTCTCGGCGAGGGCAGGAAGGGGGGCGGCGACGAGAGCGCCGGTGAGGGCGAGGGCAGCGAGGGTCGCGCTCAGGCGACGCGGATTCAGCTTCACAGTGAATGTCTAGTGCCCGCGCGTTTCCGGCGCTATCGGCGGCGCATCCCCAATCCGGGGGTGAGGGTGGGCGCTAGTCGCCGACCGCGCGCTGCACGAGCTCGGTGAGCCTCTTCTGCTCGGCGGCGCCGAGTGAGAGCACGGCGAACGAG
This sequence comes from Actinomycetota bacterium, assembly GCA_005777405.1. Classification (GTDB taxonomy): domain Bacteria; phylum Actinomycetota; class Actinomycetes; order Actinomycetales; family Microbacteriaceae; genus Microcella. The sequence goes on along the minus strand of SXMH01000181.1, from coordinate 1,505 downwards.
GCCGGCCACATCTGCCCGTCGTCGAGCTTCGCCACGTCGTTGAATCCGACCGTCGTGTAGCGGGTGTCGAACTTGCTCGCGGGCTGCACGAAGCACAGCACCTTGCCGTCGAGCGCGTACGCGGGCATGCCGTACCAGGTCTTCGGCGCGAGCTGCGGGGCCGCCTCGGTGATGACGACGTGCAGGCGCTCGGCGAGCGCGCGGTCGTTGTCGTCGGGCAACTTCGCGATCGCGTCGAGCAGGTCTTGCAGTTCGGCGGCAGCCTTCGCGGCGCCCTTCGTGCGACCCTTCTGCGAGCGCAACTCTTCCGCGCGTTCCTTCATCGCCGCGCGTTCTTCTGCAGTGAAGCCGTCGGTCTCGCCCGTTCTCTTCTCAGCCATCGTCATCTCCTGCCGTCGTCGAGCTCAGTTGCTGTGGGGTGTCTGCTGGATGCGAATCATGTTGCCGGCGGGGTCGCGCACAGCGGCATCGCGCAGGCCGTAGTCCTGGTCGATGGGCTCTTGCACGATCTCGGCACCCGCGGCTTCGAGTGCCGCGAAGGTCGCGTCGAGGTCGTCAGTCGCGAGGTTGACCCCGAAGTAGCTGCCTTTCGCGATGAGCTCGAGCAGGGCATCCCGATCGGCGTCGCTCAAGCCCTCGCTCGCGGTCGGCGGATGCAGCACGATCGCCGTGTCCGGTTGCCCGACCGGGCCGACGGTGATCCACCGCATGTTCTCGTAGCCGACGTCGAGGCGCACCTCCCAGCCGAGCACGTCGCGGTAGAACGCGAGCGAGGCCTCGGGGTCGAGGTGCGGCAGAAAGCTGGAGTGAATGGTCAGCGTCATGCCCAGCACGCTAGTCCTGTGCGCGCGTGGCCGCTTCTTGATTCCTGACCGGATGCTCTTCGCCGGTCGCCCGCACCCTTACCGGCCGCGTCACCTGCTTGGCGATGCACGGCAGCATGCCCGCGGTGGCGCTGACTCCGCGTTGCCGGTACTCGCTGGGTGGCACTCCCACGAGTTCGCGAAACCTCGTGCTGAACGTGCCGAGCGACTGGCAGCCCACGGCGAGGCTCACCTCGGTCACGCTGAGCTCGCTCTCGCGCAGCAAGAACATCGCGCGCTCGATGCGCCGGGTCATGAGATAGCTGTAGGGCGATTCGCCGAACGCCGCCTTGAACTGGCGGCTTAGATGGCCCGCCGACACGTGGATGCCCCGCGCGAGCTGCTCGACGTCGAGCGGCTGTGCATACTCGCGGTCGATGCGGTCTCGCACGCGACGCAGTTGCACGAGCTCGTGGAGGTCGTGGAGCTGCACCGGCATGCGAGCCATGGTGCCAGGTGATGAGAAGTTGTGGTGGCTCCGACGGGCGTCGATCCCGTGACCTCACGATTTTCAGTCGTGCGCTCTACCAACTGAGCTACAGAGCCTCGAGGTCTCGCGACCCCGATACGGAACAAGCCCCCTCCGAGGAGAGGGCTCGTCGCCGTGGCGACCCTGACCGGACTTGAACCGGCGACCTCCGC
>SXMH01000180.1 GCA_005777405.1 Actinomycetota bacterium | reverse complement strand
TTAAAGATGAACTTGTACGGTTCCATGTGCAGCCAGCCGATGGCGACCCCGCACGGGTGGTTGACTGTGCAAAGTATCTCGAAGAGAGTGCGGTTGCGGTTGGTATCGGTCAGGATGACGGTCTTTACGGTGTTGTTCCAGAGAGTGGAAAGAAAATGGTTCCGCGCTGCACTTTACCAATCAAAACTCTGGACTGACGACCGGGGTTTGAGAGGAAGTAAAGAAGGGGCCCCGGGCGTCCGTCGTGGACACTCGGGGCCGAGTTGGCATATTTGGCTCTTACAAATCATCACGTTCGGGGCGATAGATTTGTAAGTAAGCCCTTGTCTGTTCGGGTGTCACGAAAGCCCTCGTGCTCGTGTCCCTGGCGTTGTTGTGTGCGCCCATGGAACCGTCCGGCTTTACGTAGGCGTATGTCGACCTTTCTGTGGATTCATTTCCAATCACCAGGTCACCGAACATGACACTGACGCCGCTCTCGCGGTGCCTGAATTCGAGCGTCCTACCTTGATGGTTATGACGCGACGACTCGGACACAAGCACGAAGTCGTTATCTTGCCCGACAGCCGCAAGCAGTTCTTGGAAACGAATCCGGTGGTCATCCGTCCATTGAAGCGGGGTCGGGCTACCCGGAGTCGTCTGCTTGTTCCGAACTGGCACCTGGAAGAGATCGGAGAAGTAGACGATGCTCACTCCTAGGCTAGCGGCCCAGAGCGTGAAAGCCTTGATCTGGTTCGCCGACTCGATGTAGTCCGTGGCCAATGTCGTCCGCGTCAGCACTCGAAAGCCCTTGCTAATAATCGCAGGGATGAGCTTGTCGAAGTCGACGTTCGCCATTTCCTCACCACTGATCCCGTTCTTCTGCTCGTACGTCAGCCCGTGTACGGACAGGTTGATGTCGCGCAATCCGAGCTCTGCCAGCCGATCGAGGTACGTCTCTCCCGAGTCGTTCCCCATGGGTTTGAGCAGATTTACGGCGTTCGTATACATCGTCAGCAATTCGAGGTCGATGCCCAACCGCTGCGTTACCTCCCTGATGATGCGCAAAGCCCCGAAGAGCTTGGCGGGAGCGTCGGTCGGTTCTCCGCCTCCAGTCAGAATGACCTTTCGGCCACCGTTGCTGAGGTATCTCTCGAGGTGTTCCTCGAATCGGTCGAGGAAGATGTCCGTACTGGCCTCGACTACGATTGGCCGGAACATGGGCGAACAGAACTTGCACCGTCCGCCGCGGCAGATATTCGTAAGCTCGACCTTCATCTCCACACCGGCAAGGGACTCACTCTGATTGTCCATGTTCACTCCATTTCTCTTCAAAGCCCACGGGAATCGCGAGCTTAGTGGGAGAGCCCTGTTCACGGTAGTGATTGCAGGGCACGGAGCGAGTTTTTTCAGAGAAGCTCGAGAGCGTCGATCAGTTCCGGCCGCTTGTGCTGCACACCCCGCTCGGTGAAGACGGCGACAGCGAGTTCGGTGACCTCATCGAAGACACCGAGGCCGTTGTCCCCGCGGATGCGGTCGGGTTCACGATGCTGCAGAAGCAACTTGAGAGCCTGCTCGACTCGCTTTCCGAGCGCGAGGCGGGAGTCATCCGCATGCGTTTCGGTCTCGGCGACGGTATGCCGAAGACGCTCGACCAGATTGGCGACACCTTCGGCGTCACGCGCGAGCGCATTCGTCAGATCGAGTCGAAGACCATGGCCAAGCTGCGTCACCCCTCGCGGTCGCAGGCGTTGCGCGACTACCTCGAGTAGGCCCTCACCGTGCGCAACCGACTTGCGGTGGTCGTCGGCCGCGCTGTGCGCGTGCTCGCACGCATGCGTGGTGGTGGATCCGCGATCCCCGGTGGCATCGCCCTGCGCATCTCGCCTGGCTTTCTCGAGCACGCGATTGGTGAGCTGCCGCACGGCGTGATCTTCGTGACCGGATCGAACGGCAAGTCGACGACCACGAACATGCTCGTGAGCGTGCTGCGGTCGCACGGGCTGTCGGTCTTCAGCAACCCGAGCGGCGGCAACCTGCCTCAGGGCATCGCGTCAGCGCTGCTCGCTGTCGTGCCGCTCGACGGTCGCGTGCGCGATGACATCGCCGTGATCGAAGTCGATGAGGCCTACGGTGTCGGGCTTTCTCAGCGCATCCCTCCCACCGACGTGCTGCTGCTCAATCTGCAGGTCGATCAGCTCAATCGCTTCCACGAGCCAGACCGCGTGCGGCAGATGCTCGCACGCATTGCCGACGCTGCGTCGCGCCGCGTCATCGTGAACGCTGCCGACCCGAACACCGCCGCGCTTGGTCGAGCAGGTCGCCCCGAACGAGAACTCGTGACGTTCGACGTCGCAGCCGAGGTGCTCGCCGAAAGTGCCCACGGTGTGGCGGCCGCGCCCTCGGCATCCGTGGCACATGCCGACGAGGGTCGCGCGCTTCCCGACCCCAGCGTGCTCGTCGTTCGCTCGGAGGGTGCTCGGGTCGAGCTCGAGGTGAACGGTGTGCGAGCATCCGCCGCTTTGCCGGCTCGCGGCCTGCACTACGCCGTCGACGCGGCCGCGGCGGTTGCGGCGGCACGCAGCGTGCTCGGCGAACGCTTCGACCTGTCGACGGCGATCGGGGCCTTGGGCTCCCTCGGCGCGGTGTACGGCCGCGGTGAAGTGATTTCGGCGCGGGGTCAACAGGTCGAGATCGTCATGATGAAGAACCCGCCGAGCCTGCAGTTGAACCTCGACGCGCTTGATCGCACGCCGTCGCGGCTGCTGCTCGCGGTCGATGAGGGCACCCCTGACCCGTCGTGGATCTACGACACCGACCTCTCGCGCATCGACCACGTCGACATCGTGTCGGGTACGAAAGCATGGCAGTGGGCGACGAGGCTCGCCTACGCGGGTATTCCCGTCGGCCGTGTGATCGAAGACTTTCCTCACGCCGTCGACGCGTTTCTTGCGCTGCCGGCCCCCGACGGCGACGAGCCGAAGACGGCACTGGTCAACTACGAGCTCATGATGCAGTTGCGACTCGCCATGGGGTACCTCGACTTGGAGGGCGGCGCATGACCACCGTGCGCATCGTGCACCTGTACCCGCGTGAGCTCGGCATCAATGGCGACCGAGGCAACGTGCTCGCACTGCACCAACGCCTGGAGTGGCGAGGAGTCGCGGCCGAGGTGCTCGAGGTCGGGCCAGGAGAAGCGCTGCCCAACGACGCCGACATCGTCGTGATCGGCAGCGGCCCGCAGTCGGCACTCGACGCCGTGAATGTGGATGCTCGCAGGCACGCGCAGGCCCTCCGCGACCACCTCGGCGCCGGGGGAGCGTTGCTCGCGGTCGGAGCGGGAATGCACGTGCTCGCACGAGAGCACTCCGATCGTGATGGCGCCATGCGGGAGGGAGTCGACGTGCTGCCCGTGACTGTGGCGGCAGCGTCTCGTCGTCGTGTGGGAGAGGTGCTCGGCCTTCCTGATACAGCGGTGGGGGGAGAGGTGGCGACGCGTTTCGCGGGCTTCGTCAACCACGGAGTCACCCTTGACGTGCTTGACGATGCCACGCCCCTCACGCAGCTCGACCGCGGTTTCGGCAATGATCGCGAGGCGCGCGAGGGTGCGCCGGCCGCGGAGGGTGTGCGCGTCGGCCTTGCTGTCGGCACGCACCTGCACGGGCCCGTGCTGCCCATGAATCCGAGCCTCGCCGACGAGTTGTTGAGCGCCGCGCTGCTGCGGCACGGCTCGAGCCTTCCCCCCGCCGATGAGCGGATTCGGCACGCGGATGACATGGCACGTCGTTCGCGAGCGGCGATTGCCGCGCGTCTCGGCCGTTCGGGTGTATCGGTCTAGCGGTTCTCGCCGCTGACGTACTCGCGCTCGACGCGCGCGGGCACTCCCGTCACGATCTCGTCGCCGATCGTGTCGGCCCATGCCGCCCACTCTTCCGCGCTCGGCTCACCGCGACCCGGCTCCCCGAAGACGACGACAGGCTCTCCGGGTACACCGAGCTTGCTGCGGACGAGCGTGCGATCAATCTCGATGCGCTCAACCGATGCGCGTTCTCCGCTCAACCAGACGGACGCGCCAACAGCAGCCGCGGGCACCCCGTCGCCGAACCCCGCGGCGATCCAGTGATGTCCAGTCGGCGCCGAGGCGCCGAGCACCGTCGTGTGCAACGACATGACCGCCCGAAGCCCGAGGTCGTGCCCCGTCGCGTCGCCGAAGGGCGAGATGCCGTACGCGGCGATCCCGAACCGCACCATGTCGAATCGCGCGCCGGGTTCGCGCCAGCCGGCTGAGCTCGCGGCAAGGTGGCGCACAGGAGGCTCGACGCCGAGCGAAGCCGCGACGGCGAGTGCGTCGTTGAACGCTCCCAACGCGACGGCGTCGTCGTGGGGGGAGGTATCGGCAAGGTGCGACCAGATGCCTTCGATCTGCACGACTCCCTCGCTCTGCAGCACACGCGCGCGCTCGACAAGCGCGGGCCATTGTTCGGGCAAGGCTCCATTGCGATGAAGACCTGTGTCGATCTTGAGGTGCACGACCGCGGGACGAGCGGGTGACCCTGCCCGCCCTGCGCGCTCGAGCTCGTCCATGCTCGACACGCCGAGGTCGATCTCGTGGTCTACTGCGCTCGTGAAATCGGTGCCAGGGGCATGCAGCCACGCGAAGAGCCGATGCTCGACTCCCGCTTCGCGAAGCGCGAGCGCAGCGGGAATCTCGAGCACAGCGAGGCTCGTCGCGCCTGAGGCGAGCGCCATCGGGCCGAGCCGCGCCATGCCGTGACCATAAGCATCCGCTTTCACGGCGAGCATGACGTCGACTGGCGCGACCCGATCGCGCAGCGTTGCCACGTTGTGGGCGAAGGCATCGAGGTCGATGCGCGCCTTCGCTGTCACGACTCGCTCCACAGCCGTTGGACGCGTGTTCCCAATCGCGTGGTGAGTGCGGCAAGCGGCAAGCCGCTCGCTGTCGACCACTCCGAGAGGCTCGCCGCATCGTCCCAGAGCACGGCGACGTCGCCCGGCGCAACCGAGTGCCCACCGAGATCGACGACGAGCTGATCCATGGCGATGCTTCCCGCCACGATCCCTCGGTGCTGACCGATCCGCACGGTTGCTCGGCTCGAGGCAGCACGAGGCACGCCGTCTGCGTAACCCAGGCCCACGAGCGCCAGGGTCGATCGCTGTGCGGTGCGATATCGGTAGCCGTACGAGACGGGGGTGCCCTCGTCGACTGTCTTCGTTGCGATGACTTCGCCTTCGAGAGCCAACAGTGGCGTGCGTTCGCCATCGAGCCCGTAAATGAGGGCGGCGTCGAGCATGGCTGACGCTTCGCCGCCGACATCGGAAGGGTGATCGTCGGCAGGGCCGCGAACAAACCGCGAGACGCCTGCCGCCGATGCGCGGTGCTCGATCTCCGCGGCACCGTGGCCGTAGGCATCGGCGCGAAGATCAACGACGGCGTGCTCGCCGTGCCGCGATAGCAGTTCGTCGAGAGCCTCCGCGAGCGTCACGCTCGACAGTCGCGCCGTACGGCGCAGGCCCGAAAGCTCAGTGGGCGAGCTCATCCTGCAAGCGGCTCGACTCGTCGTGCCAGGCGAGCGCGCTACTTGCGAGCTTCTCCTTGAAACGCGCACCGTGGTGCGCGCAGAACAGCAATTCGCCCGTGGCGAGTGTCACTCGCACGTATGCCTGGGCGCCGCAGCTGTCGCAGCGGTCGAGCGCCGTGAGCGGCGCGGCAGCGACATCCGGGTTCTCGGTCGTGATCTGCGTCATGATGCCCTCGCTTCCGTCTGTCTCCTGCACGTGCATGTATTGCATCACACGCAGCGGCGCGAACCCTGCCGAACCGCCCCGATTTCGCTGTACGCGTAGGGTGCGACACCGAGAACGCACGATCTGCTCGGCGATGCGACCGGCGAACGGAGTGGGAGCACAGTGCGCGGCGACACGCGATCTAGGATCGTCCTTCGTGGCCAGTTCCGAGTACTCCGCACGTCACCTGTCTGTTCTCGAGGGGCTCGAGGCAGTTCGCAAGCGACCGGGCATGTAC
>SXMH01000179.1 GCA_005777405.1 Actinomycetota bacterium | reverse complement strand
TGGTGGTCTAGCCGGCGCAGTTGGGGCCGAGTAGTGCTGTGACGGTGCCTTGCGGCACCTCGAGGTCGAGACCGTCGAGCGCGCGCACGACGGGCGCGCCCTTCGGCGTATAGGTCTTGACGAGCCCGTGGGCTTCGATGAATGCCATGCGCGGATGCTACTCGCGCCCTGCGACATTGCGGTGGGCCGTTCGCCCTGGGCGGATGCCCTCCTCTGGCGCGGCGGAGTGCGGGCGCTCAGCTCGCGAGCGCGTCGTCGAACCGAGCGCGGTGCTGCTCGATGTCATCGCGGTGCTGCACGGCCCAGTCGGCGAGCGACTTCACGTGGGGCATCAGTGTGTGACCCAGAGCCGTGACCTCGTATTCGACGCGCGGCGGCACTTCGGCGAAGACCTCGCGCGACACGAGTCCGTCGCGCTCGAGCTCGCGCAGGGTGCGCGTGAGCATCCGTTGCGAAATGCCGTCGACCGAGCGCAGCAGCTCGGTGAACCGCATGCGCTGTTCGGCGAGCTCGCGCATGACGAGCAGGCTCCACTTGTCGCCGACGCGATCGAGCACTTGGCGCACGACAGCGCCGAATGCCGGGTCGGGTTCGCACTGGCGCATGGATGCTCCGCCTCTCGTCGCACGATGGTCACACTCGTGTGCCTCAGGCACACTGCAGTGCCCGGTTCCGATCGTGTACAAACACACTGAGCGTAACCCACACACGAAAGGTAACCATCATGGAGATCGCGATCGGGATCGTCTCGGGGCTGCTCGCCCTTGTCAATCTCGCGGCCGGTGCGATGAAGATCATCACCCCTCGAGAGAAGCACGTGGCGCAGCAGCCGTGGGCAGCTGACTTCTCGCCGGTGGCGGTGAAGCTCATCGGCGTTGCCGAAGTGCTCGCGGCCATCGGGCTCATCGTGCCGCGACTGCTCGACATTGCCCCGGTGCTCTCGCCGCTCGCGGCGGTGGGTGTTGTGGTGTTGCAGATCGGCGCGTTCGTCGTGCACGCGCGCCGAGGCGAGAAGCCGAACCTGCCCGTCAACGCCGTGATCGCGGTGCTCGCTGCCTTCGTGGCAGTCGCGGGCTTCGCCACGCTCTAAGTCACGCGTGTGCCGCGCCCCCAACTCTGGTGTCGTCACTTCGCGTCGCCTCCGCGCGAACGAGGCGACGGGAAGTGACGACACTAGGGCCCAGGGGGTCGGGGGTAGCGTGGGGGCGTGGAGCGCAGCACTGAGCCGAGCAGCAGCCTGAGCGGTGAGTTGCTCGCGCGCGTGCGCGAACGCGCAGCCGGCTACGACGAGCGCAACGAGTTCTTCGCCGACGACCTCGACGAGCTGCGCCGCGCGGGGTATCTGGCGCCGCGCGGGCTTGAGCGAGCATCCACTGATCAGAGATTGCTGGCGGCCCACGCTCCCGCCACGGCCCTGGGCCTCACCATGCACTTGGTGTGGATGGGCGTCGCGCGCGACCTTGCCGCCGCGGGTGATGACACCCTTGCGTGGGTGCTCGACGACATCGACGCAGGCGAAGTGTTTGCCTTCGCGCTGAGCGAGGCCGGCAACGACGCCGTCATGACGAACTCGACGACGCGTGTTGACAGGGTCGACGGCGGTTGGGCGTTCACGGGCACCAAGATCATGACGACGCTGTCGCCCGCGTGGACCAGGCTGGGTGTGCTGGGGCGTTACGAGGCCGCGGCGGGCGAGCCGCAGATCGTGCACGGGTTTCTCACTCGTGATACGGCCGACATCGAGATCGTGCCCGACTGGAATGCCCTCGGCATGCGCGCCACCCAGAGCTTCACGACGAAGCTCAATGGGGCTGTCGTGCCCGACGAGCGTGTCTCGCGCGTGCTGCCCGTCGGCCCGCAGCGCGACCGCTTCTTGCTCGCGATCAGCGCCAACTTTCACACGCTCATCGCGAGTGTCTATGCCGGCATCGCCGACCGCGCCCTCGAGCTCGCCGTCGCGTCGGCACACAGGCGCACACGACTGAGCGCTGACGGGGCGCCCTACGCTCACGACCCCGATACGCGCCGGATGCTCGCCGCCGCCGCGCTTGATCTCGACGCCCTCGCCCCGCAACTTACGGCGGTGGCTCGCGACGTCGACGGCGGAGTCGACCGAGCCGACCGGTGGCAGCGCGACCTGGCCGGCCTCAAGCACCGCGCGGTCGAGACAGCGCGACGCGTGGTCGACACGGCGATGCGCGCGAGTGGCGGCGGCGCCTATCGCGCTGATGGCGAGCTCGCCCGACTGCAGCGTGACGTGCTCGCGGGTGTCTATCACCCGAGCGACACCGAGGCCGTGCACGCTTCGGTGGCCGCGCACCTGCTGGGGCCGTTGCCGTGACCGAGCGTCAGCCGCCGACCGACCTCCCGGGCGATGGGCCAGCCGAGCGGGTCGACATTCGCGTGGGCGCCTACGGCATCATCACCGACGCCGAGGAGCGCGTGCTGCTCGCGCACTGGCAAGAAGGTGTGAAGGGCGGATGGACCCTGCCCGGCGGCGGACTCGAGCCCGGTGAGCACCCGGAGGTCGCGGTCGTGCGCGAAGTGCTCGAAGAGACCGGCTTCGACGTCGAGATCATCGAGCTGCTCGGCGTCGACTCCGCGGTGATCCCTGCCGCACGACGAGTCTCTGACCGAGCGGCGGCGCGAGCGGCGGGCGCGGCCGCGCCGCGCTCGCTGCAGGCGCTGCGCATCGTGTACCGCTGCCGCATCGTCGGCGGCGCGCTGCGCAATGAGGTGGGCGGGTCGACTGATGAGGCGGGCTGGTTCACTCCGGCCGAGGTGGCAGGGCTGCACCGCGTCGCGCTCGTCACGACCGGGTTGCGGTTTGCGGGCATCCACGTGCCGCAGACGCATGACCCCACTCTGTTGTAACCGGCTCAGCCCATCATCTGCGCGAGTTGCACGTAATTGCCGCAGCCGTCATCGACGATCGCGATCGTGACCGGCCCCAGTTCGGTGGCTTCTTGCACGATCGTGACCCCGGCCTCGCGCAAGCGCGCGACCTCGGCGGTCACGTCGTCGACGCCGAGGCTGAAGAAGGGGATGCCCTCCTCACGCAGCGCGGTCTTGAGAGCGTGCGCCTGGGGGTGGTCATCGGGCTCGAGCGAGATGTCGTGGGCGGGGGCCCCCTCGCGCAAGCCGATCGTGATCCACCGGTGTTCGCCGGCGGGAAACTCGGCGCGCAGTTCGAGGCCGAGGGTGCCGACATAGAAGTCGAGCGCGCGCTGCTGATCGTCGACGAAGATGCTCGTCGTCGCGGTGATGATGCTCATGATGGTTCCTCTCCGGCGAGCCAGGCCCGCGCGGTGTCGAGGGCTGCGGGTTGCAGCCGGTGTCGAGTCGTGCGCCCGTCGCGCACCGCCTCGACGACGCCCGCCTCGACGAGGAGGGCGAGGTGTTTCGAGACGGCTTGCCGCGAGACAGCGATGTCGCGTTTCGTGATGAGTCGAGTGCAGAGTTCGAAGAGCGCCTGATCATCGCGCTCGCGCAACTCGTCGACGATCGCCGCGCGCGTGGGGTCGCCCAGTGCGCGGAAGATGAGGTCAGGAGTCACGCCTTCACAATAGGCAACCAAGAGGTTGCCAGTCAAGAGTGCGCCGCCACCTGGGTCTTGCCTGGCAGCCCGTCATCGCCGCTGCCGAGCCCGCGTACCGTGGAGTGGATCGCTGAGGGGGACACACCATGAGCGCTGCATCGAGCACGACACTGAGCACCGCCTCGACGGCAGCGCCCCGTGGCGGTGCATCCACCTCGTTGATCGGCCGTCGTCGCGCCTGGCGCATCGCGGTCGTCGTGCTCGCAATCGGTCAGCCGATCTCGTCGCTCATCTTCGACTGGCTGTCACCGACGACGCTGCAGTCGGGCGCCGAGTTCTCGCCGCTCGTGCCCCCTGGCGCGTGGTTCGCCATCTGGGGCGTCATCATTCTCGCGAGCATCGCGTGGTCGCTGGCCCAAGTGCGGCCGTCGACGATCACCGACACCGCTGGCGTTCGCGACGCGCTCGCCGGCCCGATGGCGGTCGTGTACCTCTGCTTCGGTCTCTGGCTCGCGGCCGCGAGCCTGAGCCAAGACAATCCCACAGGCCTCGTGGTCTTCGCCGCCATCATCACGGCGCACGTCATGGCGTGGCAGCGCGTGGTCGCGGCTCGCGATGAGATTGCGACGTGGAACGTGGCCGAGCGCGCCCTGCTCTACCTCATGCTCGGCGCGTACTCGGGCTGGACATCCATGGCCTTCTTCCTGCAGGTCGCCACGGTGACGCAAGGCTCGGGTGCAGAGATCGAGACAGCGTGGGGCATCACGTGGCAGTTGCTCGTGCTCGCAGCCGCCGCCGGTATGGCCGTCGGTTTCGTCGTGCTGTCGCGGGGATCGATCGTGTACGCCGCGACGGTCACCTACGCCCTCATCGGCGTGGGCCTCAGCACAGCCGAGGCCGGGCTCACCGCGCTGTGGGTCGCGTGCGTCATTGCCGTCAGCGTCGTGTGGGCATCGGTCGGTGCGATCAGGGCGACGGATGCTCGCCGCAGGCAAGCCTAAAGCGCAGGCAACCCTGACGCCCAGGCAACCCGACTCCTCAGTCGATCCAGCCGAGCTCGGTGAGCCACTCGGCGCAGTCGCGCGTCCAGTGCCGCGCGATGCCAGCCGTCGCGACCTCCGCGGCGCTCACCTGCCGGCACTCTTCGACGAGCCCGAGTCCGTGCCGACCCTGCGGGTAGACGTGCATCGCGTGCGGCACTCCGTGCCGTTCGAGCGCGAGACCGAGCCGGTACGAGTGATAGACCGGCACGCCATCGTCAGCGGCCGTGTGCCAGATGAACAGCGGGGGAGTCAAGGGCGTGACCCGGTGCTCGATCGACAACGCGCGTCGCTTCCACGGCATCGGCCAGCGACCGAGCAGGTTGAGCTGCGAGCCCGCGTGTGTCGGGGTCATCATCGAGATGACGGGATAGCCCAGGATGGCGGCGTCGACGAGACCCTCGGTCGCAGCGTGCGCCGCGAGGTGCCCGCCCGCCGAGAAGCCGAGCACGCCCAGCCGCTGCACTCCTTCGCCGCGCAGTTCGGCGACGCGGGCACGCACGGCGTCGATCGGGCCGGGGTGACGAGTCTTCACGGGGTAGCGCAGCACTGAGGCGTCGAGCCCGAGCCCGCGCAGCCATTCGGCGGCGGGCTCTCCCTCGTGACCGGCATGGCCCGAATACCCGCCCCCGGGCAGCACGATGACGTGCGGGGGTCGATCGCTCATCGGCCAGCCCAGGCAGCGTTGAGCAATTCGTCGACGTCGACTCCCACGTCGGGCTCGCCGCTGTCGAGACGGTTGGTCAGCAGCACGAGGCAGCGGCCGGTCTCGCGAGACACCCAGAGTTGCGAGCGACACCATCCTTCGTGGCCGAAGGTGCTGTGGTCGAGCAGGCTCGGTCGGCGGGGCAAGTTGAAGCCGATGCCGAAGTCTTCGGGGTGGCGCCTGCGGTCGGCGTCGAGCACCGTCAGACCGCTCGTGCGCGGGCGCAGCATTGCCTCAAGAGTGATGCGGTGCACGATCGCGTCATCACCGGCGAGCAGCGATCGACCCACGGCGAGCAGGTCGCTCGCGCGCGCCGCCGCTCCGGCCGCCGGGTGGCGCAGTGCGAAGAGCGCGGCGGGGTCGTGCTCATACCGCTCGGCCCCGTGCACGTGGTGCACGCCCTCAGTATCGAACGACAAGCCTTCGGCCCCGACCGCGCGGGCCATGTCGGCGAACTCGTCCTCGAACGCTCTGCCCGTGGCGTGCTCGACGAGCGCCGTGACACCCGCCCAGGTGATGTTCGTGTAGCGACGAGCGGAGCCAGGTGCGTAGTCGAGCGGCGCGCGCTCGATCGCTTCGCGCAGCGTCGACGGGTAGCCGTGGCTGCGAGCGGCGCTGCCCCCTTCGAGCGTGAGCTCGGCGACGCCCGAGGTGTGACTCATGAGGTGGGCGAGGGTCACCTCGGGGCTCGCGAACGCCGGCAGGGCATCCCGCAGCGGCGTCTCGGTCGTGAGCAGTCCGCGCTCGACCGCGCGCATCGCCGTGAGGGCGACGAGTGGCTTCGTCACCGAGTAGAGCGCGAAGCGGTCGTCGATGTGCGCCGTGCGTCCGCTCACCGCATCGGTGCCGAACGCGGCGACATCGACGACGCCGTTGACGTCGGCAATGCCGAGAACCGCCACGGGGAGCCGGCCAGCGTCGACGTGTCGCCTGGTCCACTCTGCGGCGGCGCCGAAGGAGGTGGTCGTCATCGGGATGCTCCGCTCACGCCAGCTGCGGCAGCACGTCGGCCGCGATGAGGTCGAGGTGTTCGAGATCGGTCATGTCGACCGTCTGCAAGTAGACCCGGTCGACGCCGAGCTCGCCGAGTGCCGCCAAGCGTTCGACGACCTGGGCCGGAGTGCCGACGAGCTCTTCGTCGTGGTCGCCCTCGGGGTCGATGCCGACCGCGGCGCACCGCCGCGCGATCTCGGCAGCGTCACGGCCCACGACCGTGGGCCATGCCACCGACTTCTTGAGGGTCGCCGGGTCGCGCCCCTCGTCGGCGCAGACGCGGTCGAGGTTCTCGAGCACGTCGCGGAAGCCGTCGATGCTGCGGAAGCCGATGTTGAACTCGGTCGCGAAGCGAGCCGCGATCTCGGGCGTGCGACGTGGTCCGCCGCCGCCCACGATGACGGGCATGCGGTCTTGCACGATCTTCGGCAGCGCCGGCACGTCGACGAGGGAGTAGTGGTCGCCCTCGAACGAGAAGGTCGCTCCATCGGGGGTGGCCCAGTAGCCCGTCACGATCGCGAGCTGCTCTTCGAGCATGCCGAACCGCTTGTCAGGGAAGGGGATGCCGAAGGCTTCGTGCTCGCGGGCGTACCAGCCGGTTCCGAGACCGAACTCGGCGCGCCCACCCGACATTTGATCGACCTGCGCGACCTGCACCGCGAGAATGCCGGGGTGACGGTGCGTGGCCGAGCTCACGAGGGTGCCGAGTCGAATCGTGCTGGTCTCGCGGGCGAGTCCGGCGAGGGTCGTCCAGGCATCGGTCGGGCCGGGAAGCCCATCGCCATCACCCATGACGAGGTAGTGGTCGCTGCGGAACCAGGCGTGAAAGCCGAGCTGCTCGGCGCGCTGCGCGTGGGCGACGATCGTGTCGTAACTGGCGCCCTGCTGGGGCTCGGTGAAGATGCAGTACTCCATGCGTCGAGCCTAAGCGCCGCAGTTCGGCGTCGCGCGCGGCATCCCGACGTCAGCGCTGCTGCGGCGTGATCTGCGAACGCGCGACGATCGACACGATCGATTCGCCACGACGAAGTCGCACTTGCAACCGCAGCGAACCCGACCGGGCGATGAGCACGGCGATGACGATCGCGGCGAGGGCGGGCACGGCTCCCGCGACGACGAGCGCGAGTCGCGGGCCGAAGAGCTCGGCGATGCCGCCCATGAGCGGCCCTCCGATGGCTTGGCCGCCGACCATGATCATGACGTAGAACGACATGACCCGACCGCGGATGCTCGGGTTGCAGCTGAGCTGCACGAGCGAGTCGGCCATGATCGCGTAGATGAGTCGCGCCAGGCCGATCGAGACGAGCAGCGGCAAGAACATCGCGTACCAGGGGGCAAGGCCGGCGAGTGCCTGGAGGGCGCCGTAGAGCAGGGCGAAGCCGATGATGGTGCGCAGCCGGAGTGTGCGCAGTCGCGTTGAAAGCAGTGCTCCGCTGAGCGCGCCGATGGCGACGAGCGAGGTGTACAGGCCGTATCCCGTTGACCCGGTCTCGTAGACCTCGTTCGCGAATCCCGTGAGGATGACCGGCAGTGACATCCCGAACACCGACACGAACATGAGCATGATCATGGGCCACAGAATGGTCGGCTTCGATCGGGCGTAACGCAGGGCTTCTCTGATCTGCCCCGATGCTCGCGGCCGTCGCGGCACGATGCGCAGCTCATCGGTGCGCAGCGTCGCGAGCACAGCGACTGCCACGAGTGCGGCCACGGCGTTGACGGCGATCGCCCAGCCCGAGCCCCACACGGCGATGATGATGCCGCTCACCGCCGGGCCGATGAAGCCGCCGAAGTGGAAGACGCTCGCATTGAGACTGATGGCGTTCTGCAGCCGGCCGGGGTCAACCATTTCGCTGAGGAAGACGACCCGAGCGGGGCTTTCGACGATGAAGACGAGCCCCAGCACGAGAGAGATCGCATAGACGTGCCAGAGCTCCACGACCCCCGTGAGGGCCAGCGCCGCCAGCAGCGCGCTGAGCACCGCGAAGAGCGTGAACATCACCATGAGCAGGCGACGCTTGTCGAAGCGGTCGGCGATGACAGCGCCATAGGGCCCGAGCAGAATCATCGGCCCCCACTGCAAGAAGACGGTCACGCCGACGGCCGCGATGTTGCCGGTGAGCTCGAGCACGAGCCAGTCGGTCGCGATGCGCTGCATCCAGCCTGCAGTGTGGGCGAGCAGCTGCGAGGCCTGGAAGCGGCGGTAGTTGATGATCTGCAGCGAGGCGAACGAGTCGCGCAGGCTCGGGCTGCCCCGGTGCACGGGAATCGGTTCGGTCGGAGGAAAGTCTGTCTGCTGGTGCGTCGTCACGTCAGTTCACGTCGTTATCGGGAGCGGCCGGGCGTCATCGCCCGCGTGCCAGCCTAGGCAGGGCATCCATCATCACGGGGCAGAATGGAGGCTATAACTGTCATTGCGTTCACGAATAAGGAGCAATGGATGCTCGACCCCGTGCAACTGCGCACCTTCGTTGCCCTCGCCGACGCGGGAGGGTTCACGCGTGCCGCACAGGCGCTCGGGCTCAGCCAGCCCACCGTCAGTCAGCACGTGCGTCGGCTCGAGATCGCGTGCGGCCGCACCCTCGTCGACCGCGACACCCGCACGATGCGCCTCACCGACAACGGTGAGGCGTTGCTCGGTTTCGCGCGCACGATTCTGGCGGCGCATGACCAGGCCACCGCCTACTTTCGCGGAACCGCGATGCGGGGTCGATTGCGCTTCGGCGCTGCCGACGACCTCGCGCTCACGCAGTTGCCGCAGGTCTTGCGAGACTTTCGTCAGCTGCACCCGCAGATCAACCTCGAACTCACGGTGGGGCAGAGCGTCGCCCTCGAGAAGCGCCTGCACGCGGGCCAACTCGACCTCGTGTTCGTGAAGCACGAGGGCGGAGAGTCGGAGGGTCGGCTCGTCCGCCGCGATCGACTGGCATGGGTGGCGCACCGCGGATACGCGCTTGCTCCCGGAGAGCCCGTGCCGCTCATCGCCTACCAGGCGCCGAGCCTCAGTCGTTCGCGGGCGATCGACGCGCTCGAGAACGCCGCGCGCACGTGGCGCATCACGTGCACCGTGCGCGAAGTGAACGGGGCGCTTGCCGCCGTGCGCGCGGGCATGGGAGTCGCGGTCTTTCCGCTCTCGCTCCTGCCCGCCGACCTCGCGAGCGTCACGGCGGCGGCCGAGTTGCCCGAGCTCGGCGAGGTCGACTTCAGCCTTCTCGGCCGCGCGGGTGGCCCGCGCGAGGCGGTCGACGCCCTGTCGCGCGCGATTCTCGAGCGCACCGGTTGAGCCCGAGCGATACGCTCGCGACATGACAGTGCCCGTCGACTCGTCGTTCGCGCCGCGTGGCGTGGTGCTCGGCCTTGCCTCCCTCGTGCTGGATGCTGATGCCGACCCGGCTCGGTCGCGCGACATCGTGCGCGCCGCCGCCGAAAGGCCTCTCAACCAGGGCGGCGCGGTCGCCATCGACACCGCGCGCGCCTACGCCACGGTCGACGACGAGACTGCGGGTGAGCGACTCGCGCGCGAAGCGGTCGAGCTGCGGCCGGGCATCCCGATCATCACGAAGGCCGGACACTCTCGTGTGGGAGTCTCGTCGTGGGACGTCGATGGCAGTGCCGAGCGCTTGCGCCGAGACGTCGCGATCAGTGCGGAGGTGCTGGGCGGCCCGCCCGCTCTCTTGCTGCTGCACCGCGCCGATCGCGTCGACGACCTCGCGGCGTCGGTGCGCGTGCTGCTCGAGTTGCGCGACGAAGGCCTTGCCCAGCGCGTCGGCCTCTCCAACGCCAACCTCGAACTGCTCGAGAGTGTCGCGGGCGTCGGTCGCCTCGACGCCGTGCAGAACCGGCTGGGCGTGGGCGTCGACTCGTTCGAGGAGTACGCCTACTGCCTCGACGAGGGCATCGACTTCTTCGCCTACGCGCCCTTCGGTGGCCCGAGGGCGGCGCCGTTGGCGACACGCGTGCCGCGCGTGAGCGCGCTCGCGACAGCGCGCACGACCGCCGGCGAGCCCGTGTCGGTGCACCGCCTCGTACTTGCGTCGATGCTCGACGCCCTTCCTGGTTGCTGGCCGGTCATCGGCCCGCGTCGGGTCGAGAGCGCGCTCGACAGTCTCGCCGCGAGCACGCTCGAGGTCGACGACGAGTTGCGCGAGGCCTTCGCGGCTGACGTGTACTCGCGCGGAGTGCCGCTGCCCTGAGCGCCACGAGGGGGGCTCAATCGTGCCGCACAAGCGCAGATCAGTCGCGCTGTCAACCCATTGTCGCGGGGTGACGGGCGGCGAGAGACTGCACGCTCTGAACTGATTCGCGGTCGTGCCGCGCGCTACCGGGAGCTGACCGTTTGACCTCGACCATCCACGCCGTTTCTCTGAGCCCGACGCTGCACGGCGCCGGCTCGCTCGCGGCGCTCGTCCAGTACGCCGCGCCGCGCTCGGTCGACGATGCGCTCGCGCTCGCGCGCGTGCTGGGCACGCAAGAGCAGCACTCACCCTGCTCGACGCTCGATCGCTGGGAGGCGCTCGCCACCCTCGCCGCGCACGACGTCGCGGCAGCGCGCGCCGTCGAACCGCATCTGGATGCTCTCGGCATCTTGCACGAGGCCAACGTCTCCCGACTCGATGCTGAGACCGACGACGTCACCGAACTGCTGTGGGGGGTCTTCGCCGCGGAGGGGGGAGACGAGCCCTTGACGGCGACGACCGCTGACGACGGCAGCGTGACGCTCTCGGGCCGCAAGCCGTGGTGCTCACTCGCCGGTCGGCTCGACGTGGCCCTCGTCACCGCGCGACTACACAACGCAGGCGGCGAACGCGGGCTGTTCGCGGTACGCCTCGACGGCCCAGGGGTCGACGTCGACGATGCAGCCTGGTTTGCTCGCGGCCTCACCGAGATTCCAAGCGGACCCGTGCGGTTCACGGCGGTGCCTGCCGAGCCGATCGGGGCGGCCGGCTGGTATCTCGAGCGTGAAGGCTTCGCCTGGGGCGGCGTGGGCGTCGCGGCGTGCTGGTACGGCGGAGCGGTCGGCATCGCGCGACGCGTGCACGCCGCCGTCGTCGACGCATCGAACCCGCACTCGCTCGCGCACCTCGGGGCGATCGATGAACTGCTGCAGTCGGCGCGCAGGGCCCTGCACGAAGCTGCCCAGCTCGTCGCCGTCGAGGGAATCGACGCGCGCGTCGTCGCCAAGAGGGTGCGGGCGACGGTGGCGCGAGCATCCGACGAGATCATGGTGCGCGCACTGCGCGCCCTCGGCCCCGCGCCCCTCGCGCTCGACGCCGCCTTTGCGAAACGAGTCGCCGACCTGCAGCTCTACCTGCGGCAGCATCACGCCGAGCGAGACGAGGCATCACTGGGCACGGCGCTCAGTGCCGAGGCCGCACCGTGGTGAGTTTCGACGCCCGTGAGCCGGGCACCCCTGCTGAGCACTGGCGAGCCGATGCGCGCTGGCGTGAAGCCCCCAGCCTCGACCTCGATCTCGTGACATCGCTCGTCGTGATCGCTGCGCATCCCGACGACGAGACCCTCGGGGCGGGTGGCGTCATTGCGGCGTGCGCGGCTCGTGGACTGCCGATCGACGTCGTCATCGTCACGGATGGCGCAGCGTCTCACCCTGACGATGCCGCGATGCCGCACCGGCGCGCACGGGAAGCAGTCTCGGCGATCGCGACTCTCGCCCCCGCCGCCCGACTGCGACTGCTCGGCTTTCCCGACGGCGAGACCCTCGAGCATCGCGACAGCATCACCCAGTCGCTCGCCGAGGTGCTCACCGCAGCCCCCGCGGGCTCGACCGTGCTCGCCCCCTGGCGCGGCGACGGCCACCGCGATCATCGCGTCGTCGGAGAGATCGCCGCTCGACTGGTCGCCGAGCTCGCCGAGCCGGCGCAGCTCTGGGAGTACCCCATCTGGCTCTGGCACTGGGGAACGCCCGACGCCCCCGAGGTCGACTGGGCGCGCATGCGGGCCGCGACGATCGATCCGGAGCCCAAGCGCTCGGCGCTCGCCGAGTACGCTTCGCAGTGGCAGCAACCCGAACCCGTGCTCTCGCCGTCAATGCTCGAGCACTTCGATGTCGGTGCCGAGTTCTTTCTCGTCGAGGGTGACCCGATCTCGACCTTTCTCGCCGAGACCTACGCCCGCCGCGACGACCCCTGGGGTCTCGAATCGCGGTGGTACGAGCAGCGCAAGCGCGCGCTGACCCTCGCCAGCCTGCCCGCTCAACGCTACGCACGCGTGCTCGAGATCGGCTGCTCGATCGGCGTGCTCACCGAGCAACTGGCCGAACGCTGCGACCAGCTGCTCGCCGTCGACCTCTCGAGCGTCGCCGTCGAGCGAGCCCGATCGAGGCTCGGGCACCGTCGCGGAGTCGAGGTCACCCGCAGCGACGTGCGCGACGGGCTCCCATCCGGCCCGTGGGATCTCATCGTGCTGTCTGAGGTGGGCTACTACTTCACCGAAGCCGAACTGCAGCGACTCGCGCTCGAGATGCAGGTCGCCCTGGGTGACGAGGGCACGATCGTCGCCTGCCACTGGCGCCACGCGGCGGCAGCCCACGTGCTGAGCGGCGACAGGGTGCACGACGTGCTCGATGAGCAGGGCATCCCGCGCCTCGTGCATCACCGCGAGGCCGACTTCGTGCTCGATGTCTACAGCGCCGACTCCCGTTCGGTCGCTCAGCGGGAGGGCATCGTATGAAAGAGCACGTCGGTGTCGTGATTCCGGCACGCAATGAAGAGCAGTTGATCGCACGCTGCCTTGCGTCGGTGCGGGTTGCTGCGACTGCGGCAGGCGGACGTGTCACGATCGTCGTCGTGGCCGACGCGTGCACCGATCGCTCCGTCGAGCTGGCCCAGCGCTTCGCCTCCGAGTCGGGGACAACGGCCGAATGGATCGTCGAGGCCGTCGACCTCGAGAACGTCGGCGAGGCGCGCGCACTCGGTTCTCGCCGGGCGATCGACCGTGGATGCTCGTGGCTGGCCCACACCGACGCCGACTCGGTCGTGCCGCCCAACTGGATTCGTGAGCAGCGGGCGATCAGCCGCGCTGGCATCGACGTCATGATCGGCACGGTGCGGCCCGACTTCGCCGACCTCTCGCCCGCGCACGTGGAGAAGTGGCGCGCGACGCACATTCCGGGGCGCCCCAACGGGCACGTGCACGGAGCGAATCTCGGCCTCAGCGTGCAGCGCTACCTCGACGTCGGCGGCTTCTCGCCGATGCCCGAGCACGAAGACGTCGATCTCGTGCACCGCTTGCGCAAGGCGGGTGCGGTCTTCATCGCGAGCGACCGCGCCGAGGTCATGACCTCGGGCCGCTTCGACGGGCGCACGGCCGGAGGCTATGCCGGTCACTTGCGGGGCATTGCTCGCGAACTCGAACTCTCGTGACCGAGGGCACCGCCGCGACGACCACCACGACGTCGCGACGGTGCCGGCTCGATCAGCCGCGGGCGATCAGCCGCTGCAGTTGCGTGACGTGTCCCGGTTCGAGCTCGTCGAGCGAGCTCACGCCCAGCAGTTTCATCGTGCGCGTGATCTCACCACGGAGGATGTCGATCGCGCGATCGACTCCGTCTCGTCCGCCCGCCATGAGGCCGTAGAGATAGGCGCGACCGATGAGTGTGAAGCGCGCGCCGAGCGCGACGCTCGCCACGATGTCGGCGCCCGACATGATGCCGGTGTCGAGGTGTACTTCGGTGTCGTTGCCGACCTCGCGCACGACCTCGGGCAGCAAGTGAAAGGGGATCGGCGCGCGGTCTAGCTGGCGCCCGCCGTGGTTCGACAGCGTGATGCCATCCACGCCAAGCTCGGCGAGCTTCTTCGCGTCGTCGACCGTCTGCACGCCCTTCACAACGAGCTTGCCCGGCCACTGCTCCTTGATCCATCGCAGGTCGTCGTACGTGACCGTGGGGTCGAACATGTGGTCGAGCAGCTCGGCGACCGTGCCATTCCAACTCGAGAGGCTCGCGAAGGCGAGCGGCTCGGTGGTCAAGAAGTCCCACCACCACCAGGGCCGGGGGATCGCGTTGACCACGGTGCCGATCGTGAGCGCCGGAGGAATCGAGAAGCCGTTGCGCTTGTCGCGCAGTCGGGCTCCCGCGACGGGCACGTCGACGGTGACGAGCAGCGTGTCGTAGCCTGCGGCGGCGGCACGCTCGACGAGTTGCATCGAACGCTCGCGGTCTTTCCACATGTAGAGCTGAAACCAGTTGCGACCCTCGGGCGCCGCATCCCGCACGCCCTCGATGCTGGTCGTGCCCATCGTCGACAGTGAGAAGGGGATGCCCGCCGCAGCCGCTGCGGTCGCTCCCGCGACCTCACCTTCGGTCTGCATCATGCGCGTGAAGCCGGTCGGAGCGATGCCGAAGGGCAGTTCCACGCGCGAGCCGAGTACATCCCAACCCGTGTCGACGCTGCTGACGTCGCGCAGAATCGCGGGGTGAAACTCGATGTCGCTGAAGGCTTGGCGCGCTCGGGCGAGGCTGAGCTCGCCCTCGGCCGCGCCCTCGGTGTAGTCAAAGGGAGCCTTGGGCGTGCGGCGCTGCGCGATGCTGCGAAGATCGGCGATCGTGAGCGCAGCATCCAGCCGCCGCTTCTTGGCATTGAGGGTCGGTGCTTTGAACCGCATGAGAGGCGCGAGTTCTTTCGGGCGGGGGAATCGACGTTTCACCATGAGCTATTCCTTTGTGGGGGACTGGGTCGCGTGCTGCGAGTCGTAGCGGGCGAGCAGGCGGTCGCGAGCGCCCTCGATATGGATGCGTGTCAGTGAGCCCGCGAGCTCGGGGTCACCGGCCGCGACGGCATCGAGAATGCCCTGGTGCTGTGTGACGACGTCATCGAGAGCGAGCAGCCGGTGCGCTTGCACTTGCCCCGTGCAGAGCTCGATCTCGCCCATGAGCAGGGCATGCAGGCGCGCGAGCCTCGGCGAACGCTGTGCCTCGACCAGGGCGCGGTGAAACGCGATGTCGGCGCGAGCCAAGGGCGCGACATCGGTGCTGATGTCGTTCAGGGCATCGGCCAGCACGCGCTGGGCTGCCATGGCGGCGAGCGGCACGACGCCATCGCTCGCGAGCGTGCGCAAAGCGGCCTCTTCGACGACGGCGCGATTCGCGTAGAGATCGACGATGTCGTCACGACTCAGTTCGGGAACACGCGCAGTCTTGTGGGCTTCGCGTCGCAGCAGTCCGTCGGCGACAAGCCGTTCGAGAGCAACCTTGGCCGTGGGTCGCGCAACGCCGTAGCGATCGGCGATCGACTGCTCGGTGATGGCAGTTCCTGGTGCTTCGCGCTGCGACAGGATGCTCTCGCGTAGCGCCTCGTACACCGCGTCGGGCACTCGGGTCACGGCGAGGGCCTCACTACTCATGATCGCGACAGTAGCAGATTGTTATACAAGTGTACGAGCATCCCCGCGCGCAGAGTGCGACAGAATCAGCACATGGCATCCCGGGCCGACGCACGCGACGCGTCGTCGCGCCCTCGCACCGCACTGCTGAGGCTCGGCACAGCGGCACTTGGCGCGGCGGTTCTCGTGCTGAGTTTCGTGGCGCTCGGTGTCGTCGTTCCAGGCATTCCTTTTCTCGGGCTCGGTGGCCGGTGGCACGTGCTCGGCTTCGGCGCGTGGTGGAGCCTCGCCGCACTGGCGGCAGCACTCGCTCTCGCCATCGCCGCGGCCAGCTCGCGTCGTCGGAGTGATCATCGGCTGCTCGCCGCACTCTCCGTCGTCGCCCTGAGCGCAACAGCGGTCTTCGGTGCGGCGCTCACCGTCGCCTCGGTTGCCGCTCACCCTGAGGGCACCGAGCCCCGATACCTGACGCTCGCGGCCCTCGCGCCTCTCACTCTGCCGACTGGCGCGGGGGCGAACGCGACCGAGACGTACGCGCACACACTCGAGAACGGCGACCCGCTTCTCGTCGACATCTATCGCCCGAGCGGTATTGCGTCGGGCGCGTCGGTCGTTCTCTACCTGCACGGCGGCGGCTGGATACTGCATGACCGAACCCTCCACGGTGAGTGGCTGCGGGCGCTGGCAGACGAGGGCATCGTGGTACTGAGCGCCGACTACACGCTTGCAACTGCCGACCGTGCCACGTGGCAGAGCGCTGCCGACGAGGTGGCGTGCGCACTCGTGTGGGCAGCAGCCAACGCTGAACGCTTCGGCGGCGACCCGCGTCGCATCGTGATCGCCGGCGACTCCGCCGGAGGCGGGCTTGCTCTCAGCGCCGCCTACCGTGCTGCGAGGGGCGCTGCGAAGGATGAGTGCGCCGAGTCATCCGACGGCGCGACCGTACCCATACCCGCGGGAGTCGCGGGCATCGTGCCCGTGGTGGACGTCGGCGAGTTCTGGGCCAACCCCGAGCTGAGCATGGGTCGCTACTCGCGCACGATGGTCGAGCGCTACCTCGGGGGCTCTCCGGCGCAGCATCCCGATCGCGTGGCGGCTGTTGACCCGACCACGTACCTCACGGCGGATGCGCCGCCCACGCTGCTCGTGACGGTCGAGCACGATCACCTCGTGCCCGCCGGGGGTGCGCGGATGCTCGCCGCCGCCGCGACGACGATCGGCGTGCCCGTCACGCGCGTCGAGGTGCCGTTCGCCGACCACGGTCTGCTCGCGCGCGCCGAGGGGCTGGGCGCCCTCATCGCCCGCGACGCACTCGTGAGTTTCATCGCTGGGCTCGAGCCCGCGGTGGCGCCACCACGCTGAATAGACTTGCGCCCGTGCATGTCGATCCGCAGCTGCGCCTGCTCACCAAAGTCGCGCGACTGCACCACGAGCGCGGGCTGCGTCAGGTGCAGATTGCGGAGGCGCTGGGCATCTCGCAGGCAAAGGTCTCTCGGCTGCTGAAGCGCGCTGGCGAGCTCGGCATCGTGCGCACTGTCGTGACCATTGCACCGGGGCTGCACAGCGAGCTCGAAGATGCGCTCGAGCAGCGCTTCGGTCTTGCCGAGGCGATCATCGCTGACGTTGATGAGCACGCTGATGACGCCGAGGTGCGCTCAGCGATCGCCGCGGTAGCTGCCGCGCATCTCGAGACCACCGTGGGAGAGGGAGAGCGCATCGGCATCGCCTCGTGGAGCCAGACGCTCATGGCCGTCGCCGACCGTGTGCGCCCCCTGAGCGGCCGCGGGGCTGCGGAGGTCGTGCAGTTGCTCGGGGGCATGGGCGAGCCCGAGGTGCAGCGTCAAGTGCATCGGCTCGTCGACGGCCTCGCGCGAGCACTCGGCGCGAGCCCCGTCTTCGTGCAGGCGCCAGGAGTGGTCGCAGATCGGCAGACGCAGCGGCGGCTACTCGACGACCCCGCCCTCGCCGAGGTCGCCCGTCGCTGGCGGGCTCTCACCATGGCGGTCGTCGGAATCGGATCGATCGAACCGAGCGAACTGCTCGCCGAAAGCGGCAACGCGTTTTCACCCGACGAGCGCAAGGCACTGCTCGCTGAGGGGGCCGTGGGCGACATCTGCCATCGTGTGTTTCGCCGTGACGGCTCGCTCGTCGCGGGCCCGCTCGACGATCGCACGGTGTCGATTGCGGTCGATGACTTCTTGGCCATCCCGCGGCGCGTGGGCGTGGCGGGTGGCGAGCGCAAGATTGAACCGATGCTCGGCGCCCTCGCGGGCGGCTGGGTGACCACGCTCGTCACCGACCTTCGCACGGCAGAGCGGTTGCTGGAGTCGTCTGACGGCAGCCAGCAGACTCGCTAGCGAGCGGCGTCGGTAGCGAGTGAGCCGTCAGCGGGCGGCGTCGTCAGCGAGCAGCGCCGCGAGGCGACGGATGCCCGGGGCGATGCTCGACAGCACCGGCACTGACACGCTCACGGCGTCAGCGGCGCCCGCCATCGAGGCCTGCGCAAGCACGATCACATCGGCCTGAGTCGCCGCTCGTTCGATGGCGGCACCGACGAGCGCGTCGTGGGTCGCACGGTCTCCCGCCGCCACTGCCGCGAAAGCGCCCTCAACGACGATGCTCGTGAGCTGCACCTCTTTGCCAGCGAGTCGCGCCCGCTCGTCGATGAGTCGCGAGGTCGGCGCGCACGTCGTCGGCAGGGTTGCGATAACCGTGATGCGTGAACCGGCGGCGACCGCGTCGTCGGCCATGGCCTCATCGATGCGCAACACACGCACTCCGGTCGCCGCGCTCGCCTCGGCAGCGTATTCCGAGATGGACGAGCAGGTGAGCATGACCGTATCGATGCCAGCGGCCTTAGCCGTCTCCACGAGGCCGATCACTCGGTCACGCACCGAGTCGTGACGGTCGGGATCGCCGAGGTCAGCAACGATGCGGTCGTCCAAGTAGTTCACGGCAGTGACGGTGGGCACGTGCTGTGCGAAGAGTGAGCGCACCGGGTCGATGACGACCGCGCCAGTGTGGAGGAAGCCGATGCGGTCGACGGCGGCCATGGGGTCTCCTTGAACGGGGCGAAGTGCAAGATTATGCACGGTTGCGGCGAATTGCACCTCATCGTAGCCTGAACGCGCCCGCCGCGCCCAGGCCGACCGTCGTGCCCGCAGAGCCGCGCGGGCGAGAGGCACCATGCGCATGAGCACCACCACTGTGCCACCGGGCGTCGCGACCGTGCGGTTCACCAGCGGCTTTTGGCAGGGCATCCAGCAGCGAGTGCACGGCACGACCGTGCCCGCGATCGGAGCCGACCTCGCCGACGATGCGGTGAGCCCAGCACTGCGCAACTTTCGCATTGCGGTCGGAGACGAGCAGGGCGACCACGCTGGGCCGCCCTTCCTTGACGGAGACTTCTACAAGTGGCTTGAGGCGGCGCTCGCCGTCATCGAGCTTGAGCCCGCCTCGCCGTTGCGCGCGCAGGTTGATGCTGCGGTCGAGCTCATCGCTCGGTCGCAGCGCTCTGACGGCTATGTGCACACACCCACCGTGATCGCCGAACGCAAGAGCGAAGAGGCGCTGCCGCTGGCCGATCGCTTCAATTTCGAGACCTACAACCTGGGCCATCTCATCAGCGCTGCCGTGCGACACCACGCAGTCACGGGCGAGACCAGCTTTCTCACGGTGGCCGAAGGCGCAGCCAGCTGGCTTGAAGCGCTCGCGCGCGACAAGCCGCTCGACCTGGCCCGCAGTGCCATCTGCCCCTCGCACTACATGGCCGTCGTCGAG
Source organism: Actinomycetota bacterium (assembly GCA_005777405.1). GTDB lineage: Bacteria > Actinomycetota > Actinomycetes > Actinomycetales > Microbacteriaceae > Microcella. The sequence goes on along the minus strand of SXMH01000179.1, from coordinate 17,973 downwards.
CTCTACCGCGCGACTGGAGCCGAGCGATGGCTGCGGCTTGCCGAGGCCTTCATCGAGGTGCGCGACGACTTTCAGGGTGGCGATGACAATCAAGACCGCATCCCCGTGCGCGAACAGCGCGTCGCGGCTGGGCATGCCGTGCGTGCCAACTATCTCTACGCAGGTCTCGCTGATCTCGTTCTCGAGACCGGCGACAAGAGCCTCATGACCGTGCTCGAGTCGGTTTGGCAAGACGTCGTCGACACGAAGCTCGCCCTCACCGGCGGGTGCGGAGCCCTCTATGACGGTGCATCGCCCGATGGGTATCCCTGGCAAAGCGAGATCACCCGCGTGCACCAAGCCTACGGTCGCGCCTATCAACTGCCGCACACCACGGCGCACAACGAGACCTGCGCGAACATTGGCATGTTGTTGTGGAGCGAACGCATGCTCTCTCTCACTGGCGAGGCGAAGTACGCCGATCTCGTTGAGCGCATCGCCCACAACACGTTGCTCGCGGGGGTAAGCCTGGCAGGCACCGAGTACTTCTACACGAACCCGCTGCGCCAGGTGCGCGAGCTTCCGTTCCCCCTGCGGATGCCCGGCGACACCGTGCTGCGCCCCACGCCTGAGCCCCCGCCCTCCGACGCTCGACTGCGAGAACGCTACCTTTCGTGCTTCTGCTGCCCGCCGAACCTTGCCCGCACCCTCGCCCGCTGGCATGAGCGGGGCGCGAGTCTCACCTCGCAAGGCTTGCGTGTTGACATGTACGGTGGCACATCGAGCACGGTCGACCTCGCCGATGGCGGCCGATTCGTGTTGCGCGAAGAGAGCGACTACCCGTGGCACGGCCGCATCGCGTTGCACGTTGATGAGGCGACCGGCAGTGGTGCGACAGTGCCCGTCATGCTGCGCGTACCGGGCTGGGCGGGGGGCGCCACCCTGAGCATCGCTGGGGGCGCAGCCGAACCCGTCGCAGCCGGCACCTATGTGCGTCTTGAGCGCACGTGGTCGGCGGGCGAAACGATCGTGCTCGAGCTGCCCATGCCCGCGCGCATTCTGAGGGCACACCGGCTCGTCGAAGAAGCGAGCAATCAGGTGGCGGTGCAGCGGGGCCCGATCGTCTATGCGCTCGAGAGCCACGATCTGCCTGCGGGAGTGCTGCTTGAGCAAGTGGCTGTGCCGAGGGATGCCCGTCTTGAGCCGCACGAGAGCGAGGTCGCCGGGCATCGGGTGGTCGAACTGCGCGGTGAGGCGGCCGTGCTGCCCGCCGACTCCGGCGCGCTCTACAGCGATCTCGACGACGCACCGCTGCGCGGCATCCCGTTGCGTCTTATTCCCTACTTCGCGTGGAGCAACCGTGGCCCCGGCGAGATGTCGGTGTGGTTGCCGGTGGTCTGGTCGTGAGCGACGTGCCACGCTCTGAAGTCATCGCCTCGTATGAGATTGAGACCTCTCTTCCACTCCAGCAGGCAGCCGAGGCCCTCGCGGGCGAGCAGTCGACGGGCACCTTCATTCGGGTCGAGCGGGAGTCGGACGAGTTGCGCGCGCGATCGGCTGCCCAGGTGGTGAGTGTCGACGAACTGCCGCTGTCGGGCGCAAGCGCTCTGCCCGGAGCGAAGGGTGATCCCGATAAACGACGGCGCGCGCTGCTGCGGCTGCGGTTTCCTCTCGACAACTTCGGGCCCTCATTGCCCAACCTGCTCGCGGCAGTTGCCGGCAACCTTTTCGAGTTGCGCGAACTCGCCGCCATCAAGCTCATCGGCCTCGACCTGCCGTCAGAGTTCGCCGAGCGGTACCCGGGCCCGGCCTTCGGCGTCGAGGGTACGCGGCGGCTCATGGGCCGCAGCGAAGGGGCGATGATCGGCACGATCGTTAAGCCTTCGATTGGCCTGCGGCCCGACGAGCTCGCCGAGCTCGTGGGTGAGCTCGCGACGGCGGGCATCGACTTCATCAAAGATGATGAGCTGCAGGGCAATGGCGCGATTGCTCCGTTCGAGGAGCGAGTCAAGGCCGTCATGCCTGTGCTGCTGCGACACGCGGATCGCACCGGCACCATGCCGATGTACGCGTTCAACATCACCGATGACCTCGAGCGCATGCGGCACAACCACGATCTCGTGCTTGAGCAGGGCGGCACCTGCATCATGGTGTGCGTGAACATGGTGGGCTTCGCGGGCACGGAGTGGGTGCGACGACACTCGCAGCTGCCGATTCACGGCCACCGCGCCATGCTCGGCTCGATGATGCGGTCTCCCCAACTGGGCTTCGGCTATGGAGCATGGCAGGCGCTCGCTCGCGTCGCTGGTGTCGACCATTTGCACACCAACGGCATCAGCAACAAGTTCTACGAGAGCGATGCCGAAGTGCTGGCCTCGATTCGCCAGGTGCGCACGCCAATGCTCGACCACCGACCGATCGTGCCCGTGCTGTCGTCGGGCCAGTGGGCAGGGCTCGCGCACGACACGCACGCCGCGGTCGACACGACCGACGTGCTCGTGCTCGCGGGCGGCGGCATTCACGGCCACCCGCACGGCGCCGCCGCTGGGGTCGAGGCGATGCGCACCGCGTGGCACGCCGCCGAGCATGGAGAGAGCTTCGCCGCCGCAGTGGAGCGTTCGCCAGCATTGCGCGCCGCGGTCGATACGTTCGGCGGGGTGCGTGGCTGAGCTCGCGCGGCCTGATGTCGCGTTCTACGGCGATGACCTCACCGGCAGCATCGATGTGCTGCTGCAGTTCGCGCGATCTGGCTGGGCCGGCACCTTGTTTCTGGGCACTCCTTCCCCTGAGCTCCTCGCGAGCGCAGGTACTCCACTCGTCGGCATCGCTGGTGTCGCACGGTCGCTTCCGACGGCCGCGATCGAGCGAGAGGTCGGCGAGGCACTCGACCTCCTCCTCTCGGTCGGTGCTCAGATCGTGCAGTACAAAGCTTGTTCGACCGCAGATTCGTCACCGACCATCGGCAACCTCGGCCGTGTGCTCGAGCTCGCTCGCGGTCGCTGTGGTGACGCGACCGTGCCACTGCTGTTCGCGCAGCCCGACTTCGGCCGCTTCACGCTGTTCGGGCATCACTTCGCCGCCGAGGGTGACGTCGTGTACCGCCTCGACCGGCAACCGACCATGTCGACGCACCCCTCGACTCCCATGACCGAGTCGCAACTCGCCGTGCATCTCTCGGCGCAGACCGCGCTTCCGATCGGTGAGTTGCCTCTCACGGTCTACGAGTCGGCGGCAGGTGTGGCGCGCCTCGTGCAGTCATCCGAACACGCCGCCCTCGTGCTCGATGCTCTCGATGACAATCACCTCGCGCTGCTGGGCGAAGCGCTGTGGATGCTCGCCGCCGACACCTCGCCTCGCTTCGTTCTCGGCTCCGGTGGTCTCAGCGCCGCGCTCGCCCGAACGAGGCCCCGCACCGACTCTGCGGTGGCAGGGCTCGAGGGTACACGCCAGGTTGCCACGACTGGCCCTGCGACCGCTCCCGTCCTCACCGTCTCGGGAAGCCGGTCGCCTCGCACCCGCGAGCAGATCGAACACGCTCGATCGCACGGCTGGGCGGTACTGCCGCTTCCGCTCGTCGAGTCGACCGAGGCAGTCGACGCAGCGCTGCTCCTGCTCGACGCCGGCACGAGTGTCGTGCTCGACGCTGACGGGGTCGATGTGTCGGACCCATCATCCGCGGTGTCGGCGATCGCCGAAGCGTCGGCGCGCGCCATCACCGCAGCGCTTGCAGCCGGACTCACCAGGAGGATCATCGTCTGCGGCGGTGATACGTCGGGGCACGTTGCCGCTCGAGTCGGCGTCGATTCGGTGTCCATCGCTGCGAATCCAGTCGACAACGTCGTGCTGTGCCGCGTTACCGCCCAAGCGCCCCACATCGACGGCATCGAGATGCTGTTCAAGGGCGGCCAGGTGGGCCCTGTTGATGTGCTCGAACGGGTGCGCAGGCTCGGCTGAGCATCCACGACGCGCTCGTCCACGGGCGGCGCAATTCGTTGTCGCGACAGTGGTGCGCTCACTGTGCGCATCGTCTACTGTCGAACTCAGAGCATCCCTCACCCAAGCGCACTCGCTCCTGACCCCCCTTTGGAGTTCTCGTGACCCCTCGCTCTCGCGCCCGCCGAACTGCCGGAGCCCTCGCGGCCCTCGCGCTCAGCGTTCTTCTCGGGCTCGTCGCTCCCGTGTCCGCGGCGAATGCTGCGGGCGAGTTCTCGAACGTCGGCTCACCGACGGTGGCGGGATCGGGTGTCGTGGGCACATCGTTCTCGGCATCGTTCGACACGACCGGCGTCACCCCCACACCCACGGGCGTCGACTACACCTGGTACCGCGTCGACACGAACGCGCAGATCGGCACCGGAGCGACTCTCGAGGCCACGACGGCATTGCTGGGCACCCCCGTCTACGTCATCGCCACACTGTCGGCGCCCGACACGGGCAACTACGTCACCCTGAACTCGGCATTCTCGAACACCGTGCGACTGGCGGAGTTCGCCGGAGTGCCACAGCCGACGGTTGTCGGCTCGGGTGTCATCGGCACATCGTTCTCCGCCTCGATCGACACGAGCGGCATCACCCCGAGCCCTGACGACGTCGAGTTCACGTGGTATCGCGTCGACACCAACGCCGAGATGGGAACGGGTGCTTCGCTGACGGCAACTGTCGACCTGCTGGGCACGCCGGTCTACGTCATCGCGACCCTCACGGCGCCCACGGCAAGCACGTATGTCACTCTCAACTCGCCGTTCTCGAACACTGTGCGCCTGGGTTCGTTCATCCCCGGCGACCACCCGCAGCTCAGCGGCGAGTTCACGCTCGCTGGCACTCTTACGGCCACTCTCGACTCGAGCTCCTGGAGCCCCAGCCCCACAGCGGTCGACTGGCAGTGGTATCTCGAAGACGGCACCGAGATCACCGGCGCGACAGGCAGCAGTCTGGCGATGACCCGCTCGCTGGTGGGCGAAGTTGTCTACGCGGTCGCGACGGTGCAGGCAGCGAACACGCAGTCCTATGTCATCGCGACTGCACCGAGTGGCCGCATCGCCGAGCCCACCGTGAGTGCGGGGGGCTCGAGCACCGTTGCTCCGGGAGCGACGATCGACGTCAACGTGTGGGGCCTGCTCTTCTCGACCGAGTACGAACTCGAACTGCAGTCCACGCCCGTGCCCCTCGGCAGCGCAACGTCGAACGCCGACGGAACCCTCTCGACCACGGTGACGATTCCCGCTGACACACCGGCTGGAGCTCACCGCATCGTTCTGCTGCTCGACGGCGTTGAAGTGGGTGCGGTCGACATCACCGTGGCGGGTGAGGAGGCCGAACTCGCCGCGACCGGATCGAGCGTTGAACCCTCGCAGCTCGCTTCCCTCGCCATTGCCGTACTCATCGCCGGAGTCGCAGCCCTCGGCTGGCGCGGCCGGCGAGAGAGACTCGGCCTCAGCCGCTGAGGCCGGCCCCACCCGCGGTCGATGCGCGCACGACCAGCTCGGGCGGGAAGACGATGTGACGCTCACCCTCGTGGTCGCCAGCCATCGCGTTCACGAGCAGATCGACCGCCGCGACGCCGAAGTCTTCGTGCGGGGCGCGGATCGAACTGAGGGGAATAAGGGAGGCCTCGCCGAACTCGATGTCGTCGTATCCGATGATCGCGATGTCATGGGGCACGCGAATGCCGTGGCCCACCACGAGCTCTTGCATGATGCCGAGTGCGAGCAGATCGTTGACGGCGAAGATCGCGTCGGGTCTGCGCTCAATGCTGCGTTCGCCGATGAGGCGGCCCACTTCGCGACCACCCGAGAGCGTGCGTTCGTTCTGCGGAATGACTTCGATCGTCGCTGTACCCGAGGCCCCGATCGCCGAACTCGCCCCTTCAAAGCGGTCGGCAACCTGACGGATGCCAAGCGGGCCTCCGACGAAGGCGATGCGTCGACGGCCGAGGGAGAGCAAGTGCTCTGCGGCGAGTCGGCCCCCGGTGCGGTCGTCAATAGAAATCGACGACAGCGAGTCGTCGCTCGATCGTTGCCCGACGAGAACGGTGGGCGTGCCCCGTTCGTGCAGCCGACGAAGGCGATCTTCGATGGGATGGTGTGACGATACGAGCATGCCTTGCACACGCTGCGACTCGAACTGAGCGATGTAGGCGTCTTCACGCTCGCGCGAACGATGCGAATTCGCGATCGAGACGCCGAGCTCGTGCTCTGACGCTCGCCGCTCGACACCCTCGGCGATCGTCGCGAAGAAGGGGTTGCTGACGTCGGGGGCAAGGTACGCGATCATGCCGCTGCGCCCGAGCCGCAACTGCCACGCCGCGTTGTTGCGGATGTATCCGAGCTGATCGATGGCCCGCTGGATGCGTTCTCGCTTGTCGGCAGAGACCCGTTCGGGGTGGTTGAGAAAATTCGAGACGGTGCCGTGAGCCACGTCGGCAAGAGCCGCGACCTCGCGGATGCTGACGCGCGCCATCATCGACCTTCCTGCCGGTGTGGGCTCACTGTAATGCACGATGAGCGCGGCTCGTATCGGCGGCTGTTCGTCACGGCACCGGGCTCCAACTCGCGTGCGAGTAGTCATCATCGACCAGGACACGGCGCGTGCCGGTGAGCCTCAGCGCGACCGTCGCGTGCGGTGCGGCGAGGGCGTCGGGCGCGAGAACCAGCTCGAGAGGACCGGGCTCCACGACGCGGTCGCCGCGCCGATCGATGAACGACAATGCGCGCGGCGGAATGCGCACACGCAGTCGACGCTGTTCGTGTCGTTCAAGATGCACGCGCTCGAATGCCACGAGCTCTCGTTCGGGCCGCGTCACGCTGCACACCCGACCGGCGGCATAGACCTGCACTACCTCGACCCCCGCGCGTTCGCCCGTGTTGCGAACGAGCACGTCGATCTCGAGCGCGGCATCCACTGGCCGGTCACCGCTCGGCGCTGACACCACTTCAACGGTGAAGCTCGTCGTTGAGAGACCGAAGCCAAAGGCGAATCGCGGAGTGGGGTCGGCGCTGCTCACTCCGGTGGGGCCGCCCAAGAAGGGTCGCAAGTACGAGCTCGGATGAGGATTCGATCGCGACGGGATGCTCACCGGTAGACGCCCGCTGGGCACCAGCCTGCCGCTCAGCACGCCCGCAACTGCCTCCGCGCCCCGTTGCCCTGGCAGAAAGGCCTGCACCGTGACGACTGCACGATCGACGAGACCGTCGAGCACGTACGGGCGTCCTGAGACGACCACGAGCGCCGTCGGGGTGCCAGTAGCTAGCACAGCCTCGGCCAGGCGGCGTTGATCGCCGGGAAGCTCGGCCGTGACGACGTCGCAGCCTTCCCCAGAGGTGCCGCGCCCGAACATGCCCGAGCGGTCACCAAGCACAAGCACCGCGAGGTCGCTTGAGCCCGCCGCGAGCACCGCGGCAGCGATGCCCACCTCGACGTCGGCGTCGCTCTCAGGCTCGTCGCCCACGAGGCCGGGGGCGATCGCGCAGCCTCGTTCTGTGACGAGCTGTGCGCGGTCAAATTCGCTGGCGAGAGCCTCGGCGATCGTTGGAACGTCGAGGCGCCACGGATCATCGGGGTGTCGCGAAAGCACGTGATTGATGAAGCTGTAGCAGCCAAGCAGGCTCTCGCGACTCTCGGCGACCGGCCCGACGACAGCAATGCGCCGCGGCGGCGTGCCATCAGCGGAGCGCAATGGCAGCGCCTCGGCGCCCGCGAGCAGCACGATGGAAGCTTCGGCGAGTCGACGTGCGAGATCGTCATGAGCCGGCCCGTTGATGTCAATCGCGCCCTGTGGCACGAGTTCGGGCACAATGCTCTCGTCGTCGAGCGGCCCGAGAAGGCCCAGTTGCGCCTTCTGCTCGAGCACCCTGAGGGCTGCGCGATCGACGAGCGCGGCATCCACGTCGCCCGAGCGCACCGCCTCGGCAAGGGGGCCCATGTAGGCCTTGCCGGTCGGCAGTTCGATATCGATGCCCGCTTCGAGCGCAAGCGCTGCCGCGTGGTGTGCCGTCTCGGCTACGCGATGGTTGACCGTGAGGAAGTCGATGGCGAAGTAGTCGGCGACAACAGTGCCGGTGAAGCCCCACCGCTCGCGCAGCACCTCGGTGAAGAGCCAGGGGTCGGCGACCGAAGGCACCCCATCGATCTCGCAGTACGAGTTCATAACTGACCTGGCGCCGCCCTCGCGAATCGCGCGCTCGAAGGGCGGCAGGAAGACCTCTTCGAGCTCGCGCCGGCCCATCGACACCGGAGCGATGTTGCGCCCCCCGCGCGACGCCGAGTAGCCCGCAAAGTGCTTGAGCGTTGCCACTCGACCTTGTGACTCGAGGCCCGCAACGTAGGCGCTGCCAATGGCGCCGACGAGCAGGGGATCCTCTGCGATGCACTCCTCCACACGCCCCCAGCGCACGTCGCGAATGACGTCGAGCACCGGAGCGAGGCCCTGGTGGATGCCCAGCGCGGCCATGTCTGCCCCGATGAGTTCGCCTAGCTCGCGTACGAGGGCCGGGCTCCACGTCGCCCCCCACGCCAAGGGGGTCGGAAACGCCGCCGCGCCCCACACGAGCAGCCCCGTGAGTGTCTCCTCATGCACGATCGCGCCGAGTCCCGGGGCTTGCTCGGTGAGCCACGATTGCCGTTCACGCAGCAGTTCTCGGGCGTCAAGCGCGTCGAGCGGCGTGGTGCCGTAGTGCCGCGTGAGCTGGCCGAGACCGTGCGCCGCAAAGCTCTCGAGGTGGCGCGAATCGTCGAGCAGGCGATCTTGCATGGGGGCGACGCCGCCGCCCGCTCGAGAAGCACCGGCCCACAACCCGACGAGTTGTGCGAGCTTCTGCTCGAGCGTGAGACCCTCGAGCACAGCCGCTGCGCGCCGCGCTGCAGCAGCGCGAGGACGAGGGGGAGCGACCGTGGCAGGCAAGATGCCCGACGAGCGATCGTCATCGTTTTGTGACGTTCCAACCATGTTCGCGATTCTGCCCCATAGGGGGCGCCATGGGCCTCGTGCCCGCAGAAGTGCGGGGGAGCATCCGCACTTGACACCACGGGAGAGCCCGTCTACTCTCACCAATTGAAACGTCTCAATTGGAGACGCCCACCTTTCAAGGAGGAAAAGTGACCACAGCACCCCGGCGTCTCCGGCGCCCCATCCTCACCTCGCTCGCTGTCGCGGGCGCCGGTGCCATGCTGCTGAGCGCCTGTGCAGGCGGCGGCGGCGCGACCACCGAGCCCGAGTCGTTCCTGTTCACGAAGAACGCTGAGAACACCACGACCGAGCCCGTGCTGCAGGCGCTCGTCGACGGTGTGTGTGCAGACGCGAACGCCGCTCTGCCGCTCGAGATCAACTCGATCCCCCAGGCCGAGATCGACGCCCAGATGCAGCTGCTCGCGAGCCAGGGCGGTCTGCCGCCGATGTTCTCCGCGGGTGGCAACCCGGCTGAGGGCGCCAAGCTCGTCGACGCCGGCGTCGTCCTCGACCTCGACGAGGCCATGACCGAGCTCGGTGTTCGCGACAAGGTGGCCGAAGGCGCCGTCTCGACCATCAAGAAGCTCTACGGTGGCGAGTTCTCGTTCTTGCCCTTCCAGTACAACATCGAAGGCATCTTCTACAACACGGCGATCTTCGAAGAGAACGGCTGGGCTGTTCCCACGACGTGGGACGAGCTGCTCACGGTCGCTGGCGAGGCTCAGGCGGCGGGCTACACGCCCTTTGCCGCTTCGGGCGAGCAGGGATGGCCGCTCACGCGCCTCGTCTCGGGCTACCTCTTCCGCTCGCTCGGCGGCGACGCCCTGCAGAAGGTCGCCGATGGCGAAGCCAAGCTGACCGACCCCGAGTACGTGGCCGCCGCGCAGGCGATTGCTGACCTCGGTGCCGCCGGCTACTTCGGTGACAACGTCGCATCGCTCGACTACGACAGTGCAAGCAACGAGTTCCTCACGGGCAATGCCGTCATGATCTACATGGGCAGCTGGCTGCTTGGCAACATCAACGGCGAGGGCAACGAGATCGGTGCCGACAACGTCGGCTTCTTCAAGTTTCCGGCCGTCGAGGGCGGCGCCGGCAGCATCGACGCGTACCCCTCGAACGTCGGCCTGCCCGCCACCTTCGGCTCGCAGACCTACACCGAAGACGTCGCCGAGTGGCTGAAGTGCATCGGTGAGGGCTACGGCAACGCGGCGCTCGAACAGGGTCAGATCACCGGCTTCGTCGCCGACGTCGAGGTCGAGCTGCCCGCGATCTCGCAGACGATCGCCGACGAGATCTCGACCAGCACCGACAGTGTGCTCTGGTTCGAGGCGCTCTTCCCGGCGAAGGCCAGCTCTGTCTCGTCGACCAACGCCGCACTGCTCGTCACCGGCCAGCTCTCGGCTGAGGAGTTCATGGCGCTCGTGCAAGACGCGATCGACAACCCGTAACACCCCGCGAGCGAGGGGCGGGCGGCGACACCCGCCCGCCCCTCGCTCCGTCTCCGCGCGGCGTACCCTCGACCTCGGGTGCAGGCCGCCCTTCCGTACACGAGAGGCCACCATGAAATCCGTCCTCGGCGACCCGAAGGCGATCGCGCTCCTGCTGGGGCCGGCGCTCCTGGTCTACACCCTCGTCATGCTCGTTCCGATCTTCTGGTCGCTCGGGCTCACCTTCTTCACCGGCAACGTTCTGCAGGGCTTCGAGTTCAACGGCATCGCCAACTTCGAAAAGCTCGTCAACGACAAGGCCGTGCACGACGCCTTCTGGTTCACGGTCAACTACGCGATCATCGTCACCATTGGCCAGGTGGTCTTCGGCTACGGCCTGGCACTGCTCTACCACTTCGTCTTGCGCAAGTCGTCAGTCGTCGTGCGCACGCTCGTGTTCTTCCCCGTCGTGCTGCCGACTGTCGCCATCTCGCTGCTCTACCAAAAGCTCTTTCAGTCGGCGCCCAATGACGGGCTCGTCAACGAGCTGCTGTTCAACGTCGGCGTGACGCCCATCGACTGGCTCGGTGCCGGCGGCACCGCGTTCATCGTCGTCATCATCATGGACATCTGGCGGTCGGTCGGGTTCTACGGCGTGCTCATCTTCTCTGGTCTGCTCGACATTCCCGACGACATTGTTGAGTCGGCCCGCATCGACGGCGCTCGCAGCTGGTCGCTGTTCCGCTACATCATCCTGCCGATGTCGCTGCCGATTCTCTTCGCCTCGCTCATCTTCAGCATCAACGGCACCATCAAGGTGTTCGACTCGGTCTTCGCTCTCACGGGCGGTGGCCCTGGCAGCTCGACGACACCACTCACGCTCTACATGTATCGCACGGCGTTCCAGTTCAGCGACTACGGCTACGGCTCGACGATCGCGCTGCTGCTGACGATCATGTCGTTGCTCGTCACCCTCGTCATCTTCCAGCAGTCGCGTCGCGACAACACGAAGTGAGGCCCGCGCCATGACCACCATGACTCAGACCGCCACTCCGCACTCCGTGCGCCGACACCGTCACGATTCGATCGGTGACAAAGCGTTGCGCACCGTTCGGCGACTGCCCGCGCTCCTGACGATCGCGTTCCTCATCCTCATCACGGGCTATCCGCTCGTGTGGATGGTCATCAACTCGCTCAAGTCGAACAGCGACTTTCTCAACAACCCCTCGTGGGCGCTGCCCGAGACCTGGGCGTGGGAGAACTACGCGACGGCCTGGGAAGTCGGCAACCTCGCGACGACCATCACCAACTCGGTCATCGTGACCTTTCCCTCACTGCTGCTCATCGTCGTGCTCGGCACGGCCGCGGGATTCGCGCTTGAGGTCATGGTCTGGAAGGGTCGCGGCGGCGTGCTGCTGACCTTCCTCTCGGGAATCATGATTCCTGGCCAGATCATCGTGCTGCCGCTGTTCATCGTGTTCTTCAACCTCGGCATTAATGGTTCGCTCCTTCCGCTCATCGTCATCTACACCGCGGGCGGCTTGCCTCTCACGGTGTTCATGATGGCGACGTACTTCCGAGCGATCCCGCGTGAGATCTTCGAGGCCGCGACGATCGACGGCGCGAGCATCCTGAAGTCGTTCGTACTCATTGGTTTCCCGATGGTGCGCAACGCCGTCATCACGGTGGCGATCGTGCAGTTCTTCCTCATCTGGAACGACCTGCTCTTCGCGCTGATCTTCGCAGGGCAGCGGAGGCTCAATACGATCCAGGTGGGGCTGCTGAACTTTTCGGGCGAGTACGGCGCCATCAACTACGGGCCGCTGTTCGCCGCCATCTGTATCACCGTGGGCGGCATCCTCGTGCTCTACCTCTTCCTCAACCAGCGCATCATCAAGGGCCTCGCGGCCGGCGCGGTCAAGGGCTGACGACTCGGTCGTCCGGGGCGCGTACGGACGCCCCGGGCGGCCGACCCGGCATCGGCCGAACGACGGACACAACGACCTGCAACAGGTCAACCCTGCTCATCTCGGGGTGTGGAACGGACAATCTCCGTCGTTCGGTCGATGCCGTGGGGTGGGTCGGTTAACGCCAGTCGTGGCGGGCGGCGAAGCCGAGGTCTCGCTGAATGGCCCGGGTCGAGAAGAGTGACTCGAACTCGCCCAGATCGTCGGCGACCGGCGTGCCAGGAAACCACAGCGCCGCGAGCTCGCGCGACGGAATACTCGACCCGGACTCGGGCGCGGCCACGTTATAGACCGTGAAACCAGGTCGAGCAGCCTCGAGCGCGAGACGGATGGCGAGTGCGCCGTCGCGGGCATCGACCCACGAGCCGATGAGGTCTCGGCGATAGGTGGTTTCGGCCGCACGTTCAAAGGTGCCGTACTCATCGGCGCCCACCACGTTGGTGAACCGCAGCGCCGTGATCGAGCATGCTTCGCTCCAGTCGACGAGCTGGCCGAGCATGGCTTCCTCCAACACCTTGCCGAGGCCGTAGGTGTTGTTCGCGACGGTGTGCGATTCGTCGACCGGTAGCGCCGGGGGTGCGACGTCGTAGGGGAATCCGGCTGCGGTGATGCTTGAGGCGGTGACGATGCGATGGATGCCCGCCCGATGCGCCCCGAAGAGCACGTTGAACGACACCGCCATGTTGTTGTGGAACGTCGCCGCATCGGGCACGAGCCCGTTGACGGGAATCGCGGCGAGGTGCACGAGTGCGTCGATGCCGGCGTGACGCGCGGTGACGCCGAGCAGGGCGTCGAGGGTCTGCCCGTAGTCGTCGAGCTTCACCTGGGTGAAGCCGGCTCCTGCCGTGCCGTGCAGGTCGAAGCCGATGACCTCGTGGCCTGCCTCACGCAGATCGGCAACGGCGGCGCGGCCGAGTTTGCCGGAAGAACCGGTCACGGCGATCGTGAGCGGGCCAGTGGCCGAGCGGTGAGCGCGGGAGGTGACGGAATCGGTCATGGCGGTCAGTCTTTCAAAGCGGTCGGGTGCGGTGCGATGCGCGCGGTCGTCCCCAGTTGCGAAGAGGCATCGCGGACTGGCGATTGAAACGTACCAAAGATAGAGTAATCACGACAGGCAGGGGATCGCCCAGCCAGCACTGAAACGTTTCGCAGAAAGTCGCCGAGGTTATCGATGTCGATCACCGCTTCCACCTCACCCGAGTCGGCTGCCGCTGTTGCGGCCCCCTCGGTGGAACATCACCGCGAACCACTCGGCATTGGCGAGAGCTCTCCGAGACTCAGCTGGACCACGACGGCGCCGGCGGGCTGGGCGCAGACCGCTTACGAACTTCGTATCTCGCGCGACAGCGCACCGGAAAGCCAGATCGTGCGCGTGGACGGTGCGGCGGGTACCGAGCAGGTGCTCGTGCCCTGGCCTGTGGCACCGCTGCAGTCGCGCGAGCGGGCGACGGTCGAGGTGCGCGTCATCAACTCGGCGGGGGAGCACAGCGCGTGGAGCCCGGCGACGACTCTCGAAGTGGGACTGCTCACCGCGAGCGACTGGCAGGCGCAACCCGTCGGTGCCGCGTGGGAGGAAGACCCCGAGTCTGACACGCGTCGTCCTGCTCTCGTGCGCCGTGCATTCGAGGTCTCGAAGCCCATCGTGCGGGCGCGCTTGTACGCGAGCGCGCACGGTCTCGCTGAACTTGAGCTCAACGGCTCACGTGTCGGCCGTGATGAACTGCTGCCCGGATGGACGGTGTACCGCTCGCGCTTGCGGTACTACACCTACGACGTCACCGATCTGCTGGCGCACGGGCCCAACGCCATCGGCGCGTGGCTCGCCGATGGCTGGTACCGCGGCCGGCTCGGCTGGCGCGGCGGCTTCCGCAACCTGTTCGGCAGTGACCAATCGCTCATCGCGCAGCTCGAAGTGCTGCACGACGACGGCACGCGCACGGTCGTGGCGACCGATGGCTCATGGCGAGCATCCACGGGCCCGATTCTGCATGCTGGTCTCTACGACGGCGAGACCTATGACGCTCGCGAGGAGCGCGTCGCGTTCTCGACGGCCTCGTATGACGAGTCGATCGCGCCGGGCGAGGCGTGGACGCCGGTGGCCGTGCGCGAGCGCGACATGGGCACGATGGTGGCACCTGTGGGCCCTGCCGTGCGCTGCACCGAGGAGGTGCAACCCGTCGCGGTACTCACGAGCCCGAGCGGCAAGCGACTTCTTGACCTCGGTCAAAACCTCGTCGGTCGCGTACGGCTGCGGGTGTCCGGCGCCGCCGGCGACACGATCACCCTGCGCACGGCCGAGGTGCTGCAATCAGGTGAGCTCTACACCCGACCGTTGCGCGAGGCGAAGTCAACCGACGTGTACGTGCTCGCCGGTCGAGACGAACCCGAGGTCTGGGAGCCACGGTTCACGGTGCACGGCTTTCGCTACGTCGAGGTAACGGGTTGGCCCGGCGATCTCGACGCGGCCGTGGCTGCGGGGGATATCGTGGCCCGCGTTCTGCACAGTGACATGCGCCGCACGGGCTGGTTCGAGAGCTCGAACCCGCAGCTCAATCGACTGCACGAGAACGTGGTGTGGGGCATGCGCGGCAACTTCGTCGACATTCCCACTGACTGCCCGCAGCGAGACGAGCGCGTGGGGTGGACGGGAGACATTCAGGTCTTCGCCCCGACGGCGAGCTACCTCTACGACTCATCAGGCTTCCTCGCGAATTGGCTGCGCGATGTCGCAGCGGATCAGCTCGAGGACGGCACAGTGCCGTGGTACGTGCCGGTGATTCCGGCGCACGAGGTGTGGACTCCCATTCGGCCCGGTGCTGTCTGGGGCGACGCGGCCGTGCTCACCCCGTGGGTGCTGTACGAGCGCTTCGGCGATGCCGGAGTGCTCGCCGACCAGTATGCGAGTGCGCGGGCCTGGGTCGATCTCGTCGAGCGACTTGCCGGCCCCGACCGACTGTGGAACGAGGGCTTCCAGCTCGGTGACTGGCTCGATCCGAGCGCTCCGCCGCAAGACCCGGCAGACGCCAAGACCGACCGCTATCTGGTCGCCACTGCATACTTCGCGCACTCGACTCGCACGCTCGCGCGCATGGCCGACGTGCTCGACCGCGCTCAGGATGCTGCGCGCTACCACGCGCTAGCTGACGAGATTCGCACTGCCTTTCAGCGGGAGTATGTGCTGCCCAACGGCCGCATGACCTCCGATGCACAGACCGCCTATGGTCTCGCGCTGCGCTTCGACCTCATCACTGATCCCGCTCTGCGCGCAGCAGTTGGGCAGCGCCTCGCTGAGCTCGTCGCAGAGTCGGGCAACCGCATCGCGGTCGGCTTCGCGGGCGTCAACGTCGTCAGCGATGCGCTGAGCTCAACGGGCCAGATGGATGCCGCTTACGACCTGCTGCTCGAAGAGCAGTGCCCCTCGTGGCTCTACGCAGTGACGATGGGCGCGACAACGGTGTGGGAGCGCTGGGACAGCATGCTGCCCGACGGCTCGGTGCACCCCGGCACGATGACGTCGTTCAACCACTACGCGCTGGGCTCGGTGGCCGACTGGCTGCACCGGGTGGTGGCAGGCCTCGCTCCCGCTGCGCCCGGCTACCGCGAGATCGTCTTCGCGCCTCGCCCGGGCGGGGGCCTGACCTCGGCGAGCGCTCGTCATGAGACTCCCTATGGAACGGCGTCGATTGCGTGGCGACTTGAGGCGGGCGAGCTGCACGTCGCGGTGACAGTGCCGACAGGAGCGGCGGCGGTTGTCGACCTCGAGGGTTGCGAGCCGGTGCGCGTCAGCAGCGGCGAGCACGAGTTTGCCGTGCCGTACGCGGTCGTCGCAGCATGAGCGAGCAGCAGCGAACCTAGCCGTCGACCGTC
This sequence comes from Actinomycetota bacterium, assembly GCA_005777405.1. GTDB lineage: Bacteria > Actinomycetota > Actinomycetes > Actinomycetales > Microbacteriaceae > Microcella. Next base: position 1,786 of record SXMH01000179.1, on the reverse strand, counting down.
GAGGCCCGCACCACGAGTTCGGGGGTGAACACGACGTCGCGCGCGGCGAGTTCGGGGTCGGCCGCTTCGTCGAGCAAGATGCCGATCGCCGTCTCGCCGAGCAGTCGAGCCGGCTGTCGCACTGAGGTGAGAGGCACGACGGCGGCGGAGGCGAAGTCGATGTCGTCGTACCCGACGAGCGCGATGTCGGCGGGCACGCGCACGTCACCCGTCATGACGAGCGCCTGCAGCAGCCCCACAGCCAGCAAATCGTTGGCGGCAAAGACGGCATCAGGTCGTTCCGACGCCGGGCGGCGCACGAGCTGCTGGCCGGCAGCGCGACCGTGCACGACCGTGAGCCCTTCAGCGGTGACGACTTCGAGCGCGGCCCCTGGCACCTCAGCGACTGCGCGGCGGGCGCCCTCGAGCCGGTCGGTGACCTGACGAATCTCGAACTGCGCACCGAGGTAGGCAATGCGTCGTCGGCCGAGCGACAACAGATGCTGCACGGCGAGGTAGCCGCCAGCGACGTCGTCGACCGACACCGATGACACCCCCGTGCCCTCGCCGCTGCGGTCGACGAGCACGGCTCGAGTGCCGTGCTCGCGCAGCTTCTGCAGGCGCGAGGTGACATCTCCGATCGGCGAAATGAGCACGCCCCGCACCCGCTGCTCTTCGAAGAGGTCGAGATACGCAGCCTCGCGCGCGACGTTCTCGTCACTATTGCCCAGGATGACTGAGTGCCCGACCGCGTCTGCGGCGTCTTCGGCGCCTCGAGCGAGCTCGGCGAAGAAGGGGTTGCCGACGTCGAGAACGACGAGACCGACCGTCGAACTGTGCCCGACGCGCAACTGACGCGCAGCGTCGTTACGCACGAAGCCGAGCTCGTCGATTGCGGCTCGCACGCGGGCGACGGTGTCGGCACTCACGCGATCGGGGCGGTTGAGCACGTTCGACACCGTGCCGACGGAGACTCCTGCGAGTCGAGCGACGTCTTTGATGCCGACAGCTGCCATGAACCGAGGCTAGTCGAATCGATTCACTTGACGCACCGCGATTCCCGGGCGTACAGTGGTGAAACGATTCAATCCGCCACACGAGAGAGCAGCATCCGTCAATGACGACCTTCGACTCCATCGCGCCGCAGCTCGAGCGCCAGGCCATCGAATTGCCCTCGTGGGCCTTCGGCAACTCCGGCACGCGATTCCGTGTCTTCACGACGCCCGGCACCCCGCGCGACCCCTTTGAGAAGATCGCCGACGCCGCTCAGGTGCACAGGTACACCGGTCTCGCGCCGAGTGTTGCCCTGCACATTCCGTGGGACACGGTCGACGACTACAACGCGCTGCGCGCCCACGCCGAAGAACACGGCGTGGCCCTCGGCACGATCAACTCGAACACCTTCCAAGACGAGGAATACAAGTTCGGCTCTCTCGCGGCGAGCGACCCCAAGGCGCGCCAGCGCGCCATCGACCACCACTTCGACTGCATCGAGATCATGCACGCGACGGGCTCGCGCGATCTTAAGATCTGGCTCGCCGACGGCACCAACTACCCCGGCCAAGACGACATGCGGCTTCGGCAAGACAATCTCGCCGAGAGCCTCGCCACGATCTACGAGCGAATCGGTGACGACCAACGGCTCGTGCTCGAGTACAAGTTCTTTGAGCCGGCGTTCTATCACACCGATGTTCCCGACTGGGGTACCGCCTACGCCCAGGTCGCGGCGCTCGGCGACAAGGCGATGGTGTGCCTCGACACCGGCCACCACGCTCCTGGCACCAACATCGTGTTCATCGTCATGCAG
>SXMH01000178.1 GCA_005777405.1 Actinomycetota bacterium | reverse complement strand
GCGGCGTAGGTGCTCGGGCGGCCGATGCCCCGTTCTTCCAGGGCTTTCACGAGGCTCGCTTCGGTGTAGCGCGGAGGCGGGCTGGTCTCGTGACCCTTCGCTTCGACATCGATGACGCTGAGGCTCTGGCCGACGGTGAGCGGAGGCAGCTTCGCCTCGGCTGGCTCTGCACGCTCGTCGCTGCGCTCTTCGTCGCGGCTTTCCTCGTAGGCGGCGAGGAAGCCGCGGAAGGTGATGACGGTGCCGCTCGCGGCGAATTCGGCGACGACACCGGCCGGGGTCGCGCTCGCGGGCGTCGGTCCGGCCTCGATCGACACCGACGCCGTCTGACCGCGGGCGTCGGCCATCTGGCTCGCGACGGTGCGCTTCCAGATGAGGTCGTAGAGCTTCCAGTCGTTGCCGCGCAGCACGCCCTCGAGTTCGCTCGGAGTGCGGAAGACATCCCCTGCCGGCCGCACAGCCTCGTGCGCCTCTTGTGCGTTCTTCGACTTGCTCGCGTAGGTGCGCGGCTGGTCGGGCACGGTGTCGGCACCGTAGAGCGCTGCAGCTTGCGAGCGCGCGGCTTCGACGGCCTGCTGCGAGAGCGAGGACGAGTCGGTGCGCATGTAGGTGATGTAGCCGTTCTCATAGAGCGACTGGGCGACCGACATGGTCTGGCGAGCAGTGAAGCGCAGTTTGCGCCCTGCCTCCTGTTGCAGCGTCGAGGTCGTGAAGGGCGCCGCCGGGCGCCGCGTATAGGGCTTCGACTCGACCTTGGTGACGGTGACGGTGATCGCGGGGTCGCGCAGCGCCTCGGCGAGACTCAGCGTGATGCTTTCGTCGAGCGCCATGGTCTCGGGCGCCTTGAGCTCCCCGCGATCGCTGAAGTCGCGCCCGGTGGCGACCTTCTTGCCGTCGAGTCGGGCGAGTCGCGCCGTGAAGGGGGTGTCGCCTTCCGCGGGGGCGAGGGTGGTGTCGAGATCCCAGTACTCAGCCGAGATGAAGGCGAGTCGCTCGCGCTCGCGATCGACGACGAGTCGCGTCGCCGCCGATTGCACTCGGCCGGCGCTGAGGCCGGGGCCGACCGTGCGCCACAGCACGGGGCTGACTTCGTAGCCGTAGAGGCGGTCGAGGATGCGTCGCGTCTCTTGTGCATCGACGAGGGCGGTGTCGAGATCTCGCGTGCCATCGACGGCGCGCTGGATTGCTTCTTTCGTGATCTCGTGAAAGACCATGCGCTTGACCGGCACTTTGGGCTTGAGCACTTCGAGCAAGTGCCACGCGATGGCTTCGCCTTCGCGGTCTTCATCGGTGGCGAGCCACAGCTCGTCGGCGTCTTTCAGTGCGCGCTTGAGCTCGGCGACGGTTTTCTTCTTCGCGTCGGAGACCACGTAGTAGGGCTCGAAGTCGTTGTCGACGTCGATCGAGAACTTGCCGAGGGGGCCCTTTTTGAGCTCGGGCGGCAGGTTCTTGGGCTCGACGAGGTCGCGAATGTGGCCGACCGAGGCCTGCACCTCGTACTCGTCGCCGAGGTACTGGCCGATGGTCTTCGCCTTGGCGGGCGACTCGACGATCACCAGCTTCTTGCCCTGCGGCATGATGCTCCTTCTTATAGTGCGGGTCTGCGTGATCGCGACGGTGTCACGACCGACGTTCGGCGTGGCGGGGGGAGATTCTCCGCACCCCGGCCGGGTGGTCGGCACGGCACCTCGATCAGGCACACCATACACACGATTGGCGAGCAGGCACCTCAGCGAGTATCGGGAGGCCCGGCGCGCGCCGACCGCGAGATCGTCATTCCGAGGATGCCCGCCTCGACCCGCACGACCACCGTGAGCCCCTCGCCGCGGCACTCGACGAGTCGTGCGGCGTGGGCGAGCGCGATCTGATCAGCCACATCGCACGGCTCTCCCGCGACCCATCCGAGCTGCACGTCGGCCGCGGCGAGCGCGGCGGCGTCGGCCGCCGCGCTCAACTGCTGACCCCGCGCGAGCGCCTGGGCTCCTCCGAGCATCGCGAGGCCCGCAGCGCAGACGACGGCGATGAGACCCACGGTGAGGGGCGTGCCCGCGCCGTGATCGCTCGTTGCCGCCCCCTGCAGCATTACCGCCCTCCGTCGAGGGCGCACGAGCGAGCTGCGACCCGCAGTGGTACGCCGAGCAGTCGGTGCTCGATCTCGACGCGCGCACACACGAGGCTGCCTTCGCTGCTCGACGTGAGGGTCGAGTGCGGCACGCTCGAGACCACAAGTTCGCGCGCCGACGCGATGCTCTCGCCGCGACCGAGCACTCGCGCCGCGTCTGCCGCCGTGTCTTGCGCCCGAATCTGGGCGAGCGCCACTCCGAGCCCGCCGAGGCACGCCGCGAGCACGAGCACGACGGCAGGGAGAGCCACCGCGAACTCGGCCGTCACGGCTCCACGGTCGGCACGAGCGCTCACCCGCCGACGGTGAGTGCAGTGCGCACGAGGTCGGTGAGAATGCCCCGAACCTCGTCGCTCTGCATGATGACAACCAGCAAGCTCGCGAAGCCGACGGCTGCCATGATGGCGATGGCGTACTCCGCCGTCGCCGCGCCACGGTCGTCATGCGCGGAGGCGAGAGTGCGGCGGCGTGGGTGCTGTCGAGCGGCGAGGATTCGTCGTTGCATGGTCGTGCCTTTCAAGGGTCGTTGTCGCCGTGCGGCGAGAGCGGGTCGGCACGAACGCGAGCAGTCTGGCAGCGAAGCCCGCGCACCGGGGCAGACGCATTCGCGCAGTGGCAGTGAACTCACGAGGCACTCGCTGTGGAGGAGATCAGGCCGAGCACCATCGGCACGACGCCGAGCGCGAGGAACGACGGCAGGATGCACGCGCCGAGAGGGAGCATGAGCCGCACGGCGAGCCGCTCGGCCGCTGCCCGCGCCTGCGTGCGAGCGGCAGCGCGCTGCTCGATCGCCTCCGCCCGTGCGAGTTCGCCGAGCGGAGCGCCACTGCGGCGCGACAGCATCACGAGAGCCGTAGCTCGTTCGGCGTCGCCTGCCGCGTCGAGCCCGGCTGCAGCGAGCTCGCGCGCCACGAGCTGCTCGGCGGCCTCGGGTGGGCCACCGCCCGCCGTCGCCACGGCGAGCAGGTCGAGGGCGAGACCCGCGGTGGGCGCGGGCGGTGTCGCGGCACGCAGTAGCCGGAGCATCCATCGTCGAGCCAGAACCAAGAGCGCGATACCGATCACGATCGATGCCGCACCCACGGGGTGCAGCACGGTCGCCACCACGTCGACTCCCAACAGCAGCGCCATGAGCACCGCGACTGCCGGCAGCGACTGCACAATGCGCGCGGTGGCCTTCGGGCCGGCGAGCGCTACCTCGATGTCGCGCGCTGCTGCCTGCCGATCACGCAGAGCATCGGCGAACCCGCGGAGCGCCGGCGCGAGCGGCGCGCCCGCTCTCGACGCCACGCTCCAGGCTGCGGCGAGGGATGCCCACGCCGAGTCGCCCGGAACGAGAGAGGCCGTCGACCGCAACCCCTCGAGCACCGACCCGCCCTCATCGAGCACCCGCACAACCTCTCGGGCGGGGGTGAGCTGCGGCTCGGCCTCGACGAGGTGCCGCCACGCTGTGGCCGGTGCGAGGCCCGCGCCGACCAGCACGGCAAGCCGCAGCACGGTCGTCGCGAGCGCCGCATCGCCGCTCGAAGGCGTCACTCCGCCGACCTCGCGCGAGCGCGCGGGGGGCGCAGTTCGCGAACGACGAGTCGCTCGCGCGCATCAAGCCCGAAGGTGCCGCACCGCGCGGAGCGCCCGCCATCGCGATCGCGCTCGAGGTGTACAACCAGGTCGATACCACTGAGAGCCTGGCGGGCGAGGGCCTCGGGCGGGAGTCCGGCCATCATGCCGATCGCCTCCAGCCGACCGGCGACATCGCCCAGCGAGTTGGCGTGCAGAGTGCCTGCGCCCCCGCGATGGCCGGTGTTGAGCGCGGCGAGAAACTCGCGTACCTCAGCACCGCGACACTCACCGACGACAAGTCGATCGGGGCGCATGCGCAACGCCTCGCGCACGAGCCGAGCGAGGTCGATGCCACCCGCGCCTTCGAGGTTCGGCTGCCGGCACTCGAGGCCGACAACGTGAGGATGGTCGATGAGCGCCTCGGCGACATCTTCGATGATGACGATGCGGTCAGCCGGGTCGGCCGCCGAGAGCCATGCCGCGAGCAGCGTCGTCTTGCCGCTGCCGGTGCCTCCCGAGAACAGCACCGTGCGGCGCGCAGCGAGCGCCTGCCGCAAGACCTCGATGGTGCCGTCGTCGAGCCCGGCAGAGTCGAGTTGAATGCGATCAACGCGCGGCAGGCGCAGCGAGATCGCCGTGCCTGCCCAGGCGACAGGCGGCAGCGCCACATGCGCTCGGATGCCCTCCCCCAGCCGCACGTCGGCGCACGGTGTCGCTTCGTCGACGTGTCTGCCCCCGGTCGCAACGAGGGAGACGCCGAGCTCTCGGGCGGCCTCTGGCGAGAGTCGCACGCCAGGCTCGGGCTCGGCCCCGCGGCCTCGATCGACGCGCACCATGCCGTCACCGGTCACGAAGACGTCAGTCGCGCTCGGGTCGGCGACTGCGGCAGCGAGGGGCCCGAGAGCGCGGCGTAACTGCGGGCCGAGCACCCGCTCAATCGGGGCGCGTGGCATGAACGGGGCGGCGGACTCGGGCACGCGACGAGCGTGACCGACGCGCGGCAGAACATCGACTTCAGGCACGACGGAAGGGGAGAAAAGCCGAAGGCCCCTCCTGTGGAGGGGCCTTCGGTACATCAGGGGCGGCGTCCATATTGGGGGGATCGGACGCCGCCACAGCAACACGGGATTGGGGGGAATCTTTCGCGTTGCGTAAGTCAGGCTTGCTGCTGACGTTGTCCAGTGTAGAGCGCAGTAGCGACACGTCAAGCCGATTCGAGCCCCATTTTGTCCTCCATAGGGAGGACTCAGCGAAATGTACCCCGAAGAGGGGCAGAATTCGTCCCCTGTCCCCCGAAGACCGAGCGGTTCACCCCCCCGAAAAGGGGGTAGGTACAAAGGGCTCGCGACACGCGGCGCGAACGAGCATGACGCGACGTGACACCGGGCGGGAGCATCCACCGCCCCTCGCCGCTACGATGGCCACGTTCACCGTTCTCGAAGTCGGCAGACCAGGCCAGTCCGCTTCACATCGACCAAGGATGACGATGTCCACGACCTCGATCGACAGCCTCCTGCACGAGAACCGACGGTTCGCTCCCGACCCCGCCTTCGCGGCGAACGCGGTGGCACAGCCTGAGCTCTACGACGCCGCGCGCGCCGACCGGCTCGGCTTCTGGGCCGACCGTGCTCGCGAGTTGCACTGGCACACGCCGTTCACGCAGACCCTCGACTGGTCGAACCCGCCCTTCGCGCGCTGGTTCCACGACGGCGAGCTCAACGTGGCCTACAACTGCCTCGACCGACACGTGCTCGCGGGCAACGGCGACCGCGTCGCGATCCACTGGGAGGGCGAGCCCGGCGACACCCGCACCATCACCTACGCCGAGCTCACCGCCGAGGTGAAGAAGGCCGCCAACATGCTCGCCGCGCTGGGTGTGAGCCAGGGCGACCGCGTCGCGCTGTACCTGCCGATGATTCCCGAAGCCGTCATCGCGATGCTCGCGATCGCGCGCCTCGGTGCGGTGCACTCTGTCATCTTCGGCGGGTTCAGCTCCGAGAGCATTCGGGCGCGCGTGCAGGATGCCGATGCCGAGCTCGTCATCACCGCCGACGGCGGCTGGCGCAAGGGCAAGGTCTTTCCGCTCAAGGGCGCCGTCGACACCGCTCTCGAGGCCGGTGACACGAACGTGCAGCGCGTGCTCGTCGTGCGCCGCGGCGAGAACGATGTCGACTGGCATGAAGGCCGCGACGTCTGGTGGCACGAGGAGATCGAGAAGGCCGACGCCGAGCATGAGGCTCAGGGCTTCGAGGCCGAGAACCCGCTGTTCATCCTCTACACGAGCGGCACGACCGGAAAGCCCAAGGGCATTCTGCACACGAGCGGCGGGTACCTGACGCAAGCGGCCTGCACGCACAAGAACGTC
>SXMH01000177.1 GCA_005777405.1 Actinomycetota bacterium | reverse complement strand
GGGTGCTGTCGAACCACGACGTCGTGCGCCACGCGAGTCGCTACGGCCTCGAAGCCCCCGACGCGACGCCCGCGTCGGGCATCGGACCGAAGAGTCCCGAGAAGCCTGATGTCGCACTCGGCCTGCGCCGCGCGCGGGCGGCGAGCGCGCTCATGCTGAGCCTTCCCGGCAGCTCGTACCTCTACCAGGGCGAAGAACTGGGACTGCCCGAGGTCATCGAACTCGATGACCACGTGCGTGAAGACCCCACCTTCCACCGCACCAATGGCGAGGTCTACGGTCGCGACGGGTGCCGCGTGCCGATTCCGTGGGAGGCGACTGCCCCGGCGTTCGGCTTCAACAGCACCGGCGCGAGCTGGCTGCCGCAGCCCGAGCTCTTTGCGGAGTACGCGCGTGACGCGCAGCAGGGCGTGGCCGGGTCGACCCTCGAGCTGTATCGCACTGCGCTGAAGTTGCGCGGCGAGCACGCGCTCGGCATGGGTTCGCTCGAGTGGCTCTCGGGCTTCGATGACGATGTCGTCGCGCTGCGCAACGGTTCCGTCACCGTCATCGCCAACATCGGCGAGGCTGCAGTCGAATTGCCTGCCGGCGAGGTGCTGCTCGCGAGCGGTCCGCTCGACGGGCGCGTACTGCCCACCGACACCACGGTCTGGATCAGCGCCGACTGACCGCGCGAGCTGTCATGACGAAGGGCCCTGGATGCGCATCCAGGGCCCTTCGTCATGCTGAGGCGGCGAGTGCCGCAGTGAACTAGCTCGCGTTCGCTTGCAACCAGGCGAAGGGATCGATCGCGATGTCGTCGATGCGAATCTCGAAGTGCAAGTGGGCGCCGGTCGAGGTGCCGGTACTGCCGACAGTGCCGAGGAAGTCGCCCACCTCGATAGTGTCGCCGGTGCTCACGGGGGTGGAATCCCACGTCATGTGCGCGTAGGTGCTCGTCACGCGCTGGCCATTGACGACGTGCTCGATGATGACGTGGTTGCCGAAACCGCCGCCCTGCTCGTGCTTGACCACGACACCGTCGGCGATCGCGTAGATCGGGGTACCAGCACCGGGGTTGAAGTCCAAGCCCTGGTGGTAGCTCGAGCACCAGCGGCACGGGGCGACGCGCTCGCCGAAGCCCGAACTGATCGGCACGGCGTAGGGGAAGGGCCAGCGCACGGCACCGCTGCCACTCGTCGTGTACGAGAAGCTGCGGCTGCCGTACTTGAGACGCAGCATCTCGGCGTAGCTCGTCACGCTCCACTCGTCACGCGAGGCCGCTGTGGCGGCGAGGTCGCTGGCTTCCGCCTCGAGCACCTGGTCGTTGAGCACGACGTCGCTGGCTTCGGTGAGCGAGACGGATGCGAGGGCGGTTGACGCGGGAGGAGCATCCGGGTCGAAGAGTGCTGCCGCCGGAACCGAGGTGCCGACGAGCAAGCCAGCCGCGGCGAGCATGACAACGGGCGGAAAGATCTTCTTGGCCAGTCGGCGGTGCAGCGGCAGGCGATGCGCGGGATGCCCGGCTCGCGCCGTGTTCGCCTCGGCGACCTCGGCTCGACGCCCCGTCGCGCTCGCGGCAGGCGCGGTGCGCTCGGCCCGAGCCGGGGGGCGCGAGGCGGCGCGCGACTCGCGACGGCTGGGTGCAGTGAGACGCTCGGCTTCGCGAAGCGCGCGGCGGCTCGGCGCCACCGGTGCGGAAGGCTCGAGCGGAGTGGCGGCGGCCGTCAGCGCGAGGTGCTCAGGCGCTGGCGGCAGGGCAGCGAGCTCGGGGGCCCGCTCGACCGCGAGCATCCGATCGTTCACGACGGTGGCGTCCGCGACGGGAGCAGTTGGGGATTGCTCAGTGAAGGTGAAGCCGAGAGACTCGAGTGCGGAGCGGCTAGCGGTCTCGGGCTCCTTGTTGGAGCCCGCCGCCAGCCACGGGAACTCTTCAGTCACGGGTCTGGTCAGCCTCAGGGTGTCGGTGGCGTCACGGGTTCTCGCCCTGCGGGTACCAGGGGTCAAGAGCCCGCGAATTATCACGGATTGGTAAAGACTACCTGCCCTGTCGCGATCACGGTAGTCCGTGAACCGGGTTCGACTCGACTGTCGGCGTGTCGCGGACTGCCCGATCAGTGCTCGCGCGGCACAGCCCCCGCGGCCGTGAGCAGCGGCTCGAGCTGCGTCGCGAGCTCGGGATGCGCGGCCAGCAAGAATCGGTGATCGCCGCGGGCTCCGGGCACGCCGGTGACACGGGCCCCCGCTTCGGCCGCGATGAGCGCTCCCGCCGCGTGATCCCACGGGTTGAGCGTGCGCTCGAAGTACGCATCGACGCGACCGCACGCGACCGCGCACAGATCGAGCGAGGCGGTGCCCATGCGGCGGATGTCGCGCACCGTCGGCAGCAGTGCTGCGACGGCGGCGCCCTGCTCGGCGCGGGTCTGCGGGAGGTAGGCGAAGCCCGTGGCGAGCAGCGCTTGCTCGGGCGCCACCGGGTCATTGACTGTGATCGGCGACTCGCCAAGCCACGCGCCCTCGCCCGCGGCGGCCGTGAAGATCTCACCGGTCGCCGGGTTGAGCACGACGCCCGCGAGCGCGCGCCACGATTGCGGATCAGGCTCGCCTTCGACGACCGCGATACTCACCGCGTAATGCGGGATGCCGTACAAGAAGTTAACCGTGCCGTCGATGGGGTCGACGATCCAGGTGTAGCCGGTCGTGCTGCCATCAGCCGCTGACTCTTCGCCGAAGAAGCCATCGCCGGGCCGCAGTTCGACGAGGCGCTGACGCACGAGCGCTTCGACATCGCGGTCGACCTGCGTCACGACGTCGACGGGGGACGACTTGCGGTCAGCGACCTCGACCACACCGCGACGAGCTTCAGCCGCGAACGCACCGGCCTCGAGGGCGATCGACCGCGCGACCTCGAGCAGTGCGAGCGGAGAGTTCGACGAAGCAGTCATGTGGTGGCGAGTGAGGGATTCGAACCCCCGAATGCTGAGCAGTCTGATTTACAGTCAGATCCCTTTGGCCGCTTGGGTAACTCGCCATGTGCGCGCCCGACCCGTGTAGTCACCGACCGGAGGCGCTGACCAAGGATACAAGAGCGAGCGGCCCCTCGTGAACACGAGTGGAGAGGTCCCGCGGTTATCCTGAGCCCGGAAGAGAGCGGAGGCCCAGCGCATGGCTGGCATCGACGACGTCGCGCGGCACGCAGGGGTGTCGACGGCCACTGTGTCGCGCGCGCTGAGCGGTCGCGGTCCGGTTGCCGCGGCGACGCGCGACCGCGTGGCGGCGGCCGCCGCCGAGCTCGGCTACGTGGTCTCGGCGAGCGCCTCAAGCCTCGCGACCGGGCGCACCCGCAACATCGGCGTCGTCGTGCCCTTTCTCAATCGCTGGTTCTACACCTCGGTCATCGAGGGCGCCCAGCGCCGGCTCATGCAACACGGTTACGACCTCACCCTCTACAACCTCTCGGGCGATGACCGCGAGCGCGAGAAGGTCTTCGACGACCACTTGCTGCGGCAGCGCGTCGACGCCGTCATCGCCGTGAGTCTCGAGCTCACGGCCACCGAGATCACAGCGCTACACACACTCGGCAAGCCCATCGTCGGAGTCGGTGGTCCGATCGAGGGTGTGCGCACCCTCAGCATCGACGACGTCGCGGTGACCAAACTCGCCACCGAGCATCTGCTCTCGCTCGGCCACACCCGCATCGGTCACATCGGTGGTGACGTCGACCGTGAACTCGCCTTTCACCTGCCGACCAATCGCCGGCTCGGTTACGAGGCCGCCTTGCGAGGAGCCGGGCTCGTGCCCGAACGCGAGCTCTACTTTCCCGCCGTCTTCACGATGGAGAGCGGCTACACCGCGGCCAAGCAAATGCTCGGCACGCCGCGACTGCGCCCCACGGCGATCGTCGCCGCGAGCGACGAGATGGCGATCGGCGCGGTGCTCGCCGCCCGAGACATGGGGCTCGACGTTCCGGGCGACCTCTCGGTGATCGGCATTGACGACCACGAGCTGGCCGGCTTCTTCGGCCTCTCGACGGTGGCGCAGCATCCCGAATTGCAGGGAGAGCGCGCCGTCGACGTGCTTATGGAGCAGTTGCACCCACCACGGCTCGGCACGGTGAGCGAGACCAACACGGCACTGCCTTTTGACCTCATCGTGCGCTCATCGACGGCGCGGCCGCAGGGTCGGGTCGGCGGTCGCTGAGCCTGCTCGCTAGCATGGGCGCATGGCTGATTCCTCATTCGACATCGTGAGCAAGGTCGACAAGATGGAGGCGGAGAACGCCGTCAACCAGGCGCAGAAAGAAGTCGCGCAGCGCTATGACTTCAAGGGAGTCGGTGCATCGATCGAGTGGAGCGGCGAGAAGCTGCTGCTCAAGGCGAGCGCCGAAGAGCGCGTCAAGGCCGTGCTCGAAGTGCTCGAGTCGAAGATGATCAAGCGCGGCATCGGCATTCGCAGTCTCGACACCGGTGAGCCCTACCCGAGCGGCAAGGAGTTCCGCATCGAGGTCGGACTCAAGAACGGCATCTCGAGCGACGATGCGAAGAAGATCTCGAAGATCATCCGCGACGAGGCTCCCAAGAGCGTCAAGAGCCAGATTCAAGGCGACGAACTGCGCGTGCAGTCGAAGAGCCGCGACGATCTGCAGGCCACGATGGCACTGCTCAAGGGCAAAGACCTCGACGTCGCACTGCAGTTCGTCAACTTCCGCTGAGCCGCCGGCACCCGGCGGCGGCGCGTGACGGAGGAGTGGGCGGGGCACCCCCGCGGCAGTCGCGACTATCGTCGACTGCTCGCCGCGCTCTTTCTCGCCGGTATCGCCACCTTCGCGCAGTTGTGGTCGGCGCAGGGAATCCTGCCGCTCATCGCCGTCGATCTTCAGATCGACGCCGCGACCGCGGGACTCACTGTCTCGGGCACGACCGCGGGGCTCGCTGCTGCCGTGCTGCCGTGGAGCTGGGTGGCCGACCGCATCGGCCGTCTCGCGGTCATGCGCATTGCGCTCGTCAGTGCGAGCGTGCTGGGGCTGCTCGCACCGCTCGCGCCCACGGCCGAGCTACTCATCGCCACACGCATGATCGAGGGAGTCGCGCTGGGCGGGCTGCCCGCGGTGGCTCTCACCTACCTCAGTGAAGAAGTCGATCGGCGGCACGCGGCCGTCGCCGCTGCCACCTACGTGGCCGGCACGAGCGTGGGAGGACTGCTCGGCCGCATCGTGTCGGCACCCGTGGCGGCGCTGAGTGACTGGCGAGCCGGCCTCGCCGTCATCGCCGCGCTTGCGACCGTGGCGGCGATCGCGTTCATTGCTCTTGCCCCGAGAGCCCGCGGGTTCGTGCAGTCTGCGCCGACCCCACCCCGCGCCGTGGTGGGGCAGCTCGCGCACCTCGCTCGTGACCCCGTGGTTCTCGCGCTGTGGGCGCAGGGCGCGTTGCTCATGGGGGCCCTCGTCGCCACGTACACCTACCTCGGTTTCCACCTTGAGCAACCGCCGTTCGGGGTGCCGCCCGCGCTCGCCTCACTGCTTTTCACCGCCTACCTCGCGGGCACGGCCTCGGCACGCGCGGCCGGCGGGTTCGCCGAACGCCACGGCCGACGCCGCGTGCTCATCGTGTCGGGCTCACTCGTGGCCGTCGGCTCGGCACTAACCGTCGCACCCGCGCTCATCATCGTTGTCCTCGGTCTCGTCGTGCTTACCATCGGGTTCTTCGCGGGGCACGCCGTCGCCTCGGGCTGGGTAGGTCAGCACGTGCGACAGAGCCGAGCGCAAGCCACGAGCATCTACACCCTGAGCTACTACGCGGGTTCGAGTCTCGCCGCCGTCATCGCTGGTGGTCTCTACCTCGCATTCGGCTGGACGGCGGTCGTCGCTCTTGTCACCCTGCTGGGCATCACCGCCGTGGTCGTCGCCGTCGCAGCGGCGCACGAGTCAGGGAGAGCATCCTCTCGCGCGACCGCGGAGTGATCAGCGCTCAGTAGACTCCGACCATGACCGAGCCCAGCGGCCTCAGCACCGCAGCCGCGGTGATCGTGCTCATCATCACGCTCGCGTTACTGGTCGCCGTCGTCGCCATCGCGATCGTCTCCCTCATCATCGTGCCGCGCAATCGCCGGCCGCAGAGCGCGCTGGCGTGGCTGCTGCTCATCTATGTGCTGCCCCTCATCGGGTTCCTGCTGTTCCTGCTGCTCGGCTCGCGGCGGCTGCCGAAACGTCGTCGTGAGCAGCAGGACGAAATCAACACCTACATTCTCGAGACCACCGAAGGCATGGACAGGGTGAGCAAAGACTCGCCATGGCCGCCCTGGCTCGAGCCGATCGTCGAACTCAACCGTCACCTCGGCGCCATGCCGCTCGTCGGTGGCAATACAGCTCGACTGTTCACCGATTACTCGGCTTCGCTCGCAGCCATGACTGCGGCAGTGCAGGGCGCGACGCGCTCGGTGCACGTCGAGTTCTACATCATGTCGATCGACGACGAGACCCGCGAGTTCTTCGAGGCTCTCGCCGATGCGGTCGACCGGGGTGTGAAGGTTCGCGTGCTGTACGACCACATCGCCTGCGTGCGAGTGAAGGGGTACCGCCGGCTCTTGGCGAAGCTCGATGCGATCGGCGCCGAGCACCACGCCATGCTGCCGGTGCGCCCGTGGCGCGGGCAATGGCAGCGCCCCGATCTGCGCAACCACCGCAAATTCCTCATCGTGGATGGCCAGCTCGCGTTCACCGGATCGCAGAACCTCATCGAGCGCGGCTACAAGCGGGGGCGGCGGCGCGACGGCAGCCGCTTGGCTTGGAAAGAGGTCATGGTGCGCTTCGAGGGGCCGATCGTGGCCGGCATCGAAGCGCTGTTCGCGACCGACTGGTACAGCGAGACCAACGAGTTGCTGTTGCGCGAAACGGTGATCCCGCCTGAGATTGACCCGGGCACCGGTCTCGACGCTCAAGTCGTGCCGAGCGGGCCGGCTTTCGAGGGCGAGAACAACCTGCGGCTGTTCAACTCGCTCGTGTACGCGGCTCAAGAGCAGATTCAGATCTGCTCGCCCTACTTCGTGCCCGACGAGTCGATGCTCTACGCAATCACCACGGCCGCCCAGAGTGGTCTCGACGTGCAACTGTTCGTCTCAGAGATCGGCGATCAGCCCCTCGTGTTCCACGCGCAGCGGTCGTATTACGAAGAGTTGTTGCGCGCGGGCGTGCGCATCTGGCTCTACCGCTCGCCCACCGTGCTGCACGCGAAGCACTTCACGATCGACGACCAGGTCGCCATCATCGGCTCGAGCAACATGGACATGCGGTCTTTCAGCCTCAATCTCGAAGTGTCGGTCATGGTGCGCGGGGCGAGCATCATCCGTGAGCTGCGCGACATCGAGAACTCGTATCGCGAGCAGTCGCGCGAACTCACGCTCGACGAGTGGATGCGCCGCCCCGCCCATATGCGCATCTTCGACGACCTCGCGCGAGTCACCGCCACGGTGCAGTAGCGCGCAGGCAGTAGCGCGCCGGCAGTAGCGGCGGCACGCTCGCGGCGCGTACGGTTTCGGCATGACGCAGAAGACGCTGCCCACCGAGGTTCCGGTCGAAGAGTTTCTCGCGACCCTCGACCCCCGACGCGCCGCCGAAGGCACTGAGCTCGTGCGTATCTACGGCGCCGCGACCGGAGCCGAGCCAGTGATGTGGGGGCCGTCGATCGTGGGGTTCGGCACTTATGAGGTGACCTACGCCAACGGCAGCGTTGCGACGTGGTTGCGCACGGGATTTTCGCCGCGCAAGGCCAAACTCTCGCTCTACGGCCTGACCGAGCATCCCGATTCCCCCGCACTGCTCGAGCGACTCGGTCCGCACACGGCAACAGTGGCCTGCGTGTACGCCACGCGACTCGACGCCCTCGACGAGGGCGTGCTGCGAGAGCTCATCGCGCTCGGCTGGAGCATGACAGCGGACAGGGCAGTCTGACCCGTCTGTGCAACCTCGGCCTGGGCAGTGCCCTGCTGTGCCGGGTTTGTTGGCAGAGAGAGCCGTGCCCGTGCACCGGCACTTCCACAACCGCGGAAGGTACTTCCACAACCGCGGAAGGAGTATCCGCGGTTATGGAAGTGAGTTCCGCGGTTGTGGAAGAGAGCTCCGCGGTTATGGAAGAGAGCTCCGCGGTTGTGGAAGAGAGCTCCGCGGTTGTGGAAGTGAGCTCCGCGGTTGTGGAATTGAGCTCCGTCTTTACGGGAGGGGTTCCGCCGTGGCGGAAGTGCCTGGAGCGGGCCGAGCCGTGACGCGGCTCCTCCACAGGCCTCGCATTCCGCGAAGCGTCCCAGATCTCAGGCAGGCCCGTGTTGCCGGCACACGCGTCGCCGTCACACTGCAGCGGTGATCCGACACGATCGCCACGGCGGCTTCCTGGGATTCGACGAGTACATCCGCAATCAGGGCGGCATCGTGTCGCGCCGTGAGTTGCTCGCCGCGGGCTGGACGGCCGACGAGCTTCGCAGTGCCTACGGTCTCGGAACCTTGAGGCGACTACGACGTGGCTGGTACCGCTCCAGTGATGTTCCCGACGAGGTGGTGCGAGCCTGGCGCCATGGCGGCCCTCTCGCCTGCATCAGCGCTTTGCGGTGGTACGGCGTGACGACACCCGAGCATCCCGGCACCGACGATGGCGTGTTGCACATCTGCCTTCCGCCGCACGCTCACCGCAGAGCCGTGCACCAGCTCGCCGCACCGTCGCCCGTCATCGTGCACTGGCACGACTCGGGTGAGCGGCCTCGAGCGCAATGGGCGGTGCCGCCCCAGGTCGCCTTCACGCAAGCGCGTCACTGCCCCGTGCTTCGCCAGGGCTGACGGCGTCAGTTCCCGCGCGCGCGGTTCGATCAGGGGGTCGGATGCTCAGTCGCGCGAGATGCGAATCATCTCGTCGCGCGGCACGACCTTGATGCGCTCGCGGCCTCGAGCTGCTCCGAGCTGCTGCTCGTGCGCATCGAGTCGGTGCCAGCCTTCGAGGTCGGTGAAGAGCACGCCGCGCGAGTGCAGCAGGTCGAGCACCGACTGCTCCTCGGGCTCGGCAGGATTCCACCACGAAGCCTGATCGGTGACGAGGTGCTGAATGGTCTCCATGGCGTCGCTCTTCGTGTGACCGATGAGCCCGACTGGCCCGCGCTTGATCCAACCGGTGGCGTACACGCCCGGCATGACGTCGTTGTCGTCACCGAGCACTTGACCTTCGTGGTTCGGAATGACGCCATGACGGTCGTCGAACGGGATGCCATCGAGCGGTGAACCGAAGTAGCCGACCGCGCGGTAGAGCGACTGCACCGGCACCTCGCGCACCTCGCCCGTGCCGCGCACGCCGCCCTGACCATCGGGCTCGGTGCGCTCGTACCGGAAGGCCGCCACCCGTCCGTTGTCGTCCGTGACGATCTCGAGCGGCTTCGCATAGAAGTGCAAGTGCAAGCGGCGCGAAGCCGAACCGGTCTCGCGCTGACGCCACTGCGTGAAGATGCGGTCGATCACCGTGATCTGCTTGTTCGACTCGATCGCCCGCTGTGAGGCCTCGTCGTAGTCGAAGTCTTCGTCGTGCACGATCATGTCGACGTCGCGCAACTCGCCCAGCTCGCGCAACTCGAGCGGCGTGAACTTCACCTGCATCGGGCCACGGCGACCGAAGACGTGCACGTCGGTCACCGGCGAGGCCCGCAGTCCCGCGAGCACGTTGTCAGGAATCTCCGTCGGCTCGAGGTCGGAGGGGTGCTTCACGAGCATGCGCGCCACGTCGAGCGCGACGTTGCCGTTGCCGATGACCGCGATCGATTCCGCTTCGAGCGGCCACTCGCGGGGCACATCGGGGTGACCGTCGAACCACGACACGAAGTCGGCCGCACCGTAGCTGCCGACCGCATCGATGCCGGGCAGCTCGAGCGCAGCATCCCGTACGGCGCCCGTCGCGAAAATGACCGCGTTGTAGTGCCGCTTGAGGTCGTCGAGCGTGAGGTCGACGCCGTAGCGCACGTTGCCGAAGATGCGAATATCGCCCGAGTCGAGCACGTCACGCAGAGCGTTGATGATGCCCTTGATGCGCGGGTGATCGGGCGCGACGCCGTAGCGCACGAGGCCGTAGGGCGCGGGCAGCTGCTCGAAGAGATCGATCGACACGTCGAACGCCCGCTCGTGCTTGAGCAGAATGTCGGCGGCATAGATGCCGGCCGGTCCGGCGCCGACGATGGCGAGCCTGAGCTTGGTCATGCGGATGCGAACCTTCCTGGGCGGTGCGGGGTGGCGAGAGGCGAGTGGATGCTCGCTCTAGGTCGTGCGATCGACCACGGCTTCGGCGAACTTCGACAGCGCGAGCTTCACGGGCCCCTGGGGCAGCGGTGCGAGAGCTTCGACAGCCTCGCGCGCCCAGCGGCGCGCTTCGTCGAGAGTCTGGGCGGTGACATCGTGGCGGCGCAACTCCGACACGGCTAGAGCGAAGGCCTCGTCGTGCTGCGGAGACACCGATTGCTCAGTCTCGAAGACGTCGACGTGGTGCTCGATGCGGTGCAGCAATTCGGCCGAACCGCTGTCGCCGTGGGCGGCGCGCTGCAAGTAGAGCAGTGGCAGTGTCGCGACACCGGCACGCAGGTCGGTGCCTTGCGGTTTGCCGGTCGACGCCTCGGGCTCGGCGAGGTCGATGATGTCGTCGATGAGCTGGAAGGCGACACCGATCTTTTCGCCGAACGCAACAACCGGGGCCGCATACTCTTCGGGAGCGTTCGAGAAGATGACGCCCATCTGGGCCGCGGCGGCGATGAGCGAGCCGGTCTTATCGGCGAGCACTTGCAGATAGTGCTCCACCGGATCTTCGCCGAGGCGCGGGCCGATCGTCTCGTGCAACTGGCCGAGGCACAGCCGCTCGAAGGTGTCGGCCTGCAGCTTGATGGCGCCCTCGCCCAAGCTCGCGACGAGCTTCGACGCCCGCGCGAAGAGCAAGTCGCCGGTGAGAATCGCGACCGAGTTGCCCCAGACGCTCTGCGCGCTGGGAGCACCGCGGCGCATCTCGGCTTCGTCCATGACATCGTCGTGGTCCAGCGAGGCGAGGTGGGTGATCTCGATGGCCTGCGCCGCGGTGATGACGGCGTCGTTGGTTCCCTCGCCGAGCTGGGCGGTGAGCAGCGTCAGCACGGGGCGAATGCGCTTGCCACCGGCCTCAAGCAGGTAGCGCGACGTCACGTCAGCCATGTCGTCGGCGAAACTCACTTCGCGCAGCAGCCCCGCCTCGACCTCGTCGAGACCCGACTCGATGGCTTCAGCGAAGCGTCGCTCTTCACTCGAGGCGAAGAGCTTCTCGCCCAGGCCGAGCGAGGCGCTGAGGGTCTTGCTGCGACGCGCCAGGGGAGGTACTCGGGTCACGACTCGGCTGCTTTCGTGGAGCGCGCCGTAGTGCGCGCGGTGGCGCGGCGGGCGCGGGATGCGCGGATCACCGGGTCGGAAGGCTTGCGCCCCCGGTGCAGAGCGACGACGCCGAAGGAGAGGTTGCGGTAGCCCACGCGCGTAAACCCTGCGGTACGCAGCCACTGCACGAGCACGGGCTGCTCCGGCCACTCGGCGATCGATTCGAACAAGTACTTGTAGGCCGCGGGGTTCGAGCTCGCCGCGCCGGCAATGAGCGGCATGACCCAGCGCAAGTAGGCGTGGTAGCCGAGCCGCAGAATCGCGACCGGCGGGCGAGAGAACTCGCAAATGACGACGCGACCGCCGGGCTTGAGAACCCGCTGC
This sequence comes from Actinomycetota bacterium, assembly GCA_005777405.1. Taxonomy (GTDB): domain Bacteria; phylum Actinomycetota; class Actinomycetes; order Actinomycetales; family Microbacteriaceae; genus Microcella. The sequence continues at coordinate 16,420 of SXMH01000177.1, read as the reverse complement.
ATCTCGGCGAGCGCCACCTGCGGCTGCTGCACGTTGCGCAGACCGAAGCTGATGGTCACCGCGTCGAACTCTTCGTCACCGAACGGCAGCTTCTCGGCATCACCCTGCACGAACTGCAGTTCGGGGTGGCGACGACGACCCTCCTCGACCATGCCTGCAGAGAAATCGAGCGCCACGACCTCGGCCCCGCTCTTGGCGAGCGCCGCCGAGCTGGTGCCGGTGCCTGCGGCGATGTCGAGCACGCGTTCGCCGGGCTGGGGGTCGACGGCACGCACCGTCGCGATGCGCCACAGCGCCGCGTTGCCGACGGAGAGCACGGCGTTCGTGCGGTCATAGCCTCGCGCGACACCATCGAACATGGCCGCCACATCGTGCGGTGTCTTCGATAGATCGGCCCTCGTCACACCCACGAGTCTAGTGAGCGCCGACCGGCTGTTCGCCGTGAGCGGCCTGCGCGTCAGTCGTGCATCCGCCTGTGCCGACTAGCCTGAGCAGGTGCCAGACTCTGCTTCCGTCGCCGTCACTCTGCGAGCGACCACCGAGCGGGTCGACGACCTCGACGAGCTGCTGCTTTACGCGGATCCATTGCGACCGCTCGTGGCGCTGCGTCGAGGAGACGGCATTGTGGGCATCGGCGAAACCCTGCGCTTGACGTTCACGGGCGAGCACCGGCTGCGCGACGCCGCGGCGGCCTGGCGCGAGGTCGCCGACGCCGCGAGCGTGACGGATTCGGTGCGTCAACCAGGAACCGGCCTCGTCGCTTTCGGCTCGTTCGCGTTCGCCGATGACTCGAACGCTGAGAGCGTGCTCGTCGTGCCGGCGACGATCGTGGGCCGGCACGAAGGCGTGCGATGGGTCACTCGCATCAGTCTCGACACGCACGGCGACGCGCACGAAGAGGCACATGGCGAGTCGCTCGACCCGACCCCCGAGCCTCTCGGCGAGCGACCGCGCGCATCACTCACCGCAGGAACCCTCGACCGTGCCCACTTCATGTCGGTGGTGGGCGAGGCCGTCTCGGCGATCGACGAGGGGCGGGTCGAGAAGGTCGTCATCGCGCGCGATGCCGTGGCGAGCATCCCGGCCGGATCTGATCGGCGCACGCTGCTGCACGAACTTGCCGAGCGTTATCCCGATTGCTTGACCTTCGCAGTCGACGGTCTGATCGGTGCGAGCCCCGAGACCCTCGTTGACGTACACGACCGAGAGGGCAGCGCTCGCGTGCTCGCCGGCAGCACAGCGCGAGGCACGACGGCCGCCGACGACGCCGCGGCAGCGAGCGCTCTCGCCTCGAGCACGAAAGATCTCGATGAGCACGCGTTCGCCGTGCGCAGCGTGCTCGACGCAGTGCGACCGCACGTGCGGGCGGTGAGCGCGAGTGAAGCGCCCTTCACGCTCAAGCTGCCGAATCTCTGGCACCTCGCGACCGACGTCGAGCTCGAGCTCGGCGAGCGATCGAGCGGACTCGATCTTGCCGCGGCGCTGCACCCGACCGCGGCTGTCGCCGGAGTGCCACGGGATGCCGCTCTCGCGCTCATCGCCGACGTGGAGCCCTTCGACCGCGGTCGCTATGCCGCGCCCGTGGGCTGGATCGACTACGACGGCGACGGCGAGTGGGTCATCGCGCTGCGCTGCGCGCAGGTCGACCCCGACGGCACCCTCACGGCCTATGCCGGTGCGGGAATCGTCGCCGACTCCGACCCCGAGAGCGAGCTCGCCGAGACGCGCCTCAAGTTTCGCCCCATTGCCGACAGCCTCAGGTAGGGCTAGCTGGCTGCGAGGCGGGCCTTTTCGACCTCGACGTCGAAGTCGGCGGCGGGCCACTGCGGGTTGATGCCCTCGAGCGCCTGCAGCAAGAGGTGTTGCACCGCGAGCCGTGCGTACCACTTGCGGTCGGCCGGCACGATGTACCACGGAGCCTGATCGCTGTCAGTGCGGCTGATGGCGAGCTCGTAGGCCGACTGATAGTCGTCCCACAGCAGTCGCTCGTCAACGTCGCCCGGGTTGTACTTCCAGTGCTTGTCCTCGCGCTCGAGGCGCTCCTGCAGTCGCGCTTTCTGCTCATCGCGACCGAGATGCAGCATGACCTTGACGATGACGGTGCCGTTGTCGATGACGCGCCGCTCGAAGTCGACGATGTCGGCGTACCGCTGCTCGATCTCCGCAGCGGGGGCGAGCTGTCGCACGCGACCGATGAGCACGTCTTCGTAGTGCGAGTGGTCGAAGACGCCGATCATGCCGGGCTCGGGCAGCTTCTTCTCGATGCGCCACAAGAAGTGGTGCGCCAATTCTTCAGGTGTGGGTTTTTTGAACGCCGCCAGCTGCACGCCCTGCGGGTCGACAGCCCCGACGACGTGCCGCACGATGCCGCCCTTGCCCGCGGTATCCATGGCCTGCAGCACCAGCAGAACGCGCGCGGCGGCGCCGGCGCGGCTCGCAGCGAAGAGCCGCTCTTGCAGTTCGCTGAGGCGTTCGAGTCCCGCTGCCAAGTCGGCAGCAGCCGTGCGCTTGTCGCCGCTATAGCCGGGAGTCGCATCGGTCGGGATGCTCGCAAGGCGCACGTCGCTGGGCGCCCGCAGCGCGGCACTGTGCATCGAACCGCTCTGCATCGAACCACTGTGCATCGAACCACTGAGGTCTGTCGACATGTTCGGGATGCTACTCGTGCCGACGGTGCGCTGCAGGGGCACTCAGGCGTCGAACGGCACTTCGACGAGCAGCAGCGGCTCGGGCGCGGTGAGGGCGTCGTCGAGTTCGGCGCGCGTCGTGACGCGCCGGTAGGCCCATCCTCCCGCCGCGGCGAGCGCCGCGAAGTCCACTGCTTGCGGCGTGCGCATGACGCGCTCGTAGTCGTCGGCCCGAGCGGTCTCGGCCACCTCGAGCGCGTCGAAGATGGTGCCACCGCGGTCGTTACCGACGAACACGTGCACGCGCAGTCCCGCCGCCACCTCGGCCTGCAAGGGAACGAGCAGGGCTCCCGCGTCATGTACGAGCGCGAGGTCTCCCGCGAGCACTCGCGTGGTGCCCTTGGCTCCTCCGCGTGCAGCGGCCACAGCGATGCCGGTCGCGGTCGACACCGTGCCATCAATGCCCGCGAGCCCGCGGTTGGCATGCACGCTGATCGCCTTGCCGGGCACGATCGCGTCGGCGACGCGGATGAGTCGAGAAGCCGCCATGACGAGGCGGTCGTGCGGCCAGGTGGATGCCCACAGAGCCCGCGCGAGCATCCCCCGGTCGACGGGCGCACGCAGCACCGCGAGCTCGGCCTTCGCGAAGGCCGCGCGCACGCCGCGCTCGCCGGAGACCGCGAGGTCGAGGTCGGGTGCCGGATCCTCCGGTGCCTGGCTCTCGAGCACCGCGCGTGACATCGCCACCCAGCCACCGACCCAGCGGCGCACGACCGCGGCATCAGGCTCGCCCTCGACCTCGACAGCGTCGACGATGCGCGCGCGGCGGCCGGGGTTGTAGGGCTCGGCACCGCGGCTGCGCACGACGATCGTCTCGACGTCGTCGCGCTCGAGCAGCAGCGGCACTTCACGGCTGAGCGTGGGATGGCCGACGACGATCGCGCGGCCCACGGCGTCGCCGTGCGGTCCGCGCAGCACGTCGCGGTATGCCACCACGGCGTGCCGACCGAAACGCGCGCCGCTCGACACTTCGGCGATGAGCGGTGCGCCGAGCGCCACCGCGAGACGCTCGGCGTCGTCACCGGCACCGTGGCCTGCGATGACGACGGTCGCGTCATCGGGGTGCACATGGGCGATGACCGGCTCGACGGGCGGTGATGCCTGCGGCACGGGGCCGGGTTCGAGGCCCGCGGGCGGTTCGATGTCTGCGGGGTCGCCGCTGAGCGGCTCACGATAGGCGAGGTTCACGTGCACGGGACCATCGAGCGACGCACGCACCGCGAGCTCGGCAAGTTCGACGGCCTCAGCAGCCGTGGAGTGCTCGTCGGGCGCCGGCACATCCCAGTCGGCGCGCAAGGCCTCGCCGAAGATACCGGGCTGGCGAGTGGTCTGATTGCTGCCGATGCCGCGCAACTCTGCCGGGCGATCAGCCGTGAGCACGATGAGCGCGACACCGGAGTGGTGCGCTTCGAGCACGGCAGGGTGCAGGTTCGCCACCGCGGTGCCCGAGGTGCAGACGACCACGACCGGTCGCCCCGACTCGACGGCGAGACCGAGAGCGGTGAAACCGGCGACGCGCTCGTCGACGCGCACGTGCAGCGCGACGGCACCTGTGCGCTCAAGCGCAGCAGCCGCGAGCGCAAGCGGCTGCGACCGCGAACCGGGGCTCAGCACGATGTCAGAGACGCCCTGACGCACGAGCTCTGCGAGCAGTGCCGCAGCAGAGCGAGCAGCGGGAGACGACGGTGCAGTGCTCGGGGCCGACGCCTCGTCGGCGACCGGTGCCGTCGCCTCGGCGATCGGCGGGGTCGCCTCAGCGGGCGGGGTCGGCGGGAGGGTCATCGTCGAGCTCGGCGAGCTCTTGCTCGAGGCGACGCAGTCGCTCATCTTGCTCGGCACGACGAGCAACCTCATCGCTGCTCAGGGTGCGCAAGAAGGCGGGGTCGTCATCGGGAGCCACGACGCGCGAGGCGCCGTTGCCGCTCAGTCGGGCCTTGCCCACGACGAGCCAGATGATGCCGCCGATGACGGGCAGCAGCACGACCAGCAGAGCCCACGCAGCCTTCGGGAAGGCACGAACGCGAGCGCGGTCGGTCAGCAGCACGTCGACGAGCGTATAGATCGTGAACGCGATGGCGACCACGACCAGCACGATGAGTACTCTGGCCATGAATCGAGTCTATGCCGCAGCGCTGAACGCACTCCGTGAGGGGGCAGAGAGCGAACAGAGCGCGACCCGAGCGCCGCGTGCAGCGGCGGCTCGTAGACTGATCGCCATGAGCCCGTGGATTGTGTACAGCGCGCTGCGCTTCGGCCTCTTCGCCGTCGTCTTCGGCGTGCTCTTCGCGATCGGCCTCGAATGGTGGGCGGCCGCGATCATCGCCACTGTTGTGGCCTTCACCGTGTCGTACATCTTCTTCGCCGGCTTGCGCGATCGCATCGCCGCCGATCTCGCCGAGCGCCGCGAACGCCCCCCGGTGGATGCTGATGCCGAAGCCGAAGACACCGCGACGATCTCCGAGCCCTCACCGGGCGCCGAGCGACCGTAAGCGATTCGTAAGCGTTCGGCCCCGCGAGCCGAGCGCGTCCCGGCCTACAGTTCAGAGCAACGGCGCGACACGCGCGTCGAGAACGTCGGAGGCCCATCATGCGAGCACCCTCGCGCCCGAGTCAGCGCGCACAATCTCTGCGCACGTCGACCCTTGCGCTCGCGATTGCCGCGGGCGTGGTGTTGACGGGTTGCTCCGCCGTGCCGGATGACGAGCCCGTCACGATCGCGAGCCCGGCACCTGCGCCCGAGGCCAGCGAGGTTGCCGAACCCTCGGAGAGCATCCAGCCCTCGGAAGAGGCCGCGGCGTCGGTGCCCGGCGATTACGTGGACTACGAGCCCGGCATCATCGAGGCAACGCCTGGCACCAAGGCGCTGTTCTTTCACGCCTCCTGGTGCCCGAAGTGCCGCGCGCTCGAGGAAGACATTCTCGCGAGCGAGATTCCCGACAACTTCACGATCATCAAGGTCGACTTCGACTCGGCGACCGAACTGCGACAGCGCTACGCGGTGACGCTGCAGACCACGATCGTTTATGTCGACGACGACGGAGCCGCGCTCGCGAAGGGCGTGCTCTACGACGACACGACCCTCGACGCCTTGCTCGCGGCAGCGCCCTAGGCCCGGCTGTGGAAGGGCTACTGCTCGTCAGCCTCGCCGCCGGGGTGCTCACGGTCGCTGCGCCGTGCGTGCTGCCGTTGCTGCCCATCATCGTCGGCGGCTCGATCGTCGCTGACGGTGCCGACTCGCCACGCGCCCGGTGGCGCCCCTTCGTCATCGCGGCCTCGCTCGCCGTCAGCGTCGTCGTCTTCACCTTGCTGCTGAAAGCGACGACGGCGCTGCTCGGCGTGCCCCCTCAGGTGTGGCAGGTCGTGTCGGGCGTCATCGTGATCCTGCTGGGCATCAACCTCATCGTGCCGCAACTGTGGGATGCGCTGTCGACGAAGCTCGGTTGGGGGGCGCGCAGCGATCGGGCACTCGACGCTGCCGTGCAGCGCCAGTCGATCGGCGGCGACATTCTCACCGGCGCCGCGCTCGGTCCCGTCTTCACGAGCTGCAGCCCGACCTACGCGCTCATCGTCGCGACGGTGCTGCCGGTGTCGTTCGCCGAAGGACTGATCTACATCGTGCTCTACGCCGTCGGGCTCGCCGTGCCGCTCATGCTCATCGGCCTGCTGGGTCGCAGTGCCGCGCGCCGGCTCGGGTGGCTTGCCGACCCTCGCGGGTGGCTGCGTCGCACCATCGGCGTGCTCTTCGTGATCGTAGGCATCGTCGTGATCATCGGCGCCGATAAGGCTCTGCAGACGCTCATTCTCGACCTGGGCTGGTACGACCCCATCGCGGGGCTCGAGGAGGTGCTGCAGGGTGGATGACCGTCCGGGCCCGCTCGACGGCGCGAGAGTGCTCGTGGTCGACGACGACCCAACCCTGCTCGAGATTCTCTCGAGCTACCTCGCCGCCGCGGGGGCGACGGTCGATACCGCTGCCGACTCGGTGACGGCGCTCTCGCTCGCCGACGCGCGGCCGCCCCAGCTCGTGGTGCTCGATCGCATGATTCCCGGGGTGGACGGGCTCGAGGTCGCGCGCCGGTTGCGCGGAGCATCCACTGTGCCCATCATCATGCTCACCGCACTCGGCGAGCTTGAGCATCGCATCGAAGGTCTCGAGGCGGGAGCGGACGACTATCTGGCGAAGCCCTTCTCGCCGCGCGAGCTCGTGCTGCGCGCCGAGAGCCTGCTGCGTCGTGTCGCCGCGAGCACGGAGGTGCCCGTCGATGTGAAGCTCGGGCGACTCGAGGTCGACGAAGCCAAGCGCGAGATCAGGCTCGACGGTGCGGCGCTGCCGCTCACCGCGCGCGAGCACGACCTGCTCGCCTACCTCGCGCGACGGCCTGGTCGCACCGTCTCGCGCGACCAGCTGCTCGCCGACGTCTGGGGCTGGAGCGTCGGCGACGTGTCGACCATCACGGTGCACGTGCGCCGGTTGCGCGAGAAGATCGAGGCCGACGCCGCGGCGCCGCGCATCATCGTGACGGCGTGGGGCGTCGGGTACCGACTCGACGTCGAAGCACTGCGCGAGGAGGCCGATCAGTCGTGAGCATCTCGATGCTGCTGCAGATCATCGGCACCGCCGCGCTGGCGGCGCTCGCCTCGGGGCTCGTCGCCGCGATCGTGTTGCGCCTTGCCCGCCGTGCCCCGCTCGCCGTGCACGTGCTCGTCATCGTGGGGGCGGCGATCGCCGCGGTGGCGGGAGGTATCGCGCTGACGGCGCAGGCGATGTATATCAGCGAAGCCGACACCGCTGTGGCCCTCGCGGTGACCGCGACGAGCGGTGCGGTGACACTTGTGATGGCGGTCGTGCTCTCGCTCGCGCTTGCGCGCGATGCACGGGGGCTGGGGCGCGACGCGCGGCGACTGGGCTCGGGGGAGCCCGTCGCCGCGCATCGACGCACGACGAGCGAACTCGATGCCGTGCAGGCCGAGCTCGTCGACTCGAGCGCCCGGCTCGCCGCTGCGCGTGAGGCCTCCGAGCGCGCCGAGCGAGCCCGACGCGATCTCGTCGCGCGCATCGCTCATGACCTTCTCGCGCCGCTCGCGAGCATCCGCGCGATTGCGGAGGCGCTCGAAGACGGCCTGTCGCCCGCTCCCGAACGGCACGCCCGGCAGCTCGGCTCGCAGGTCGGTCGACTGCATTCCCTCGTCGATGACCTCTTCGCCCTCTCGCGCATCGACGCGGGCAGTCTCGAGCTCGACCGCGACCGGGTCGCCCTCGTCGACCTCGTGAGCGATGTCGCCGCCGACTTCACCGCTCTGGCAGAACAGCACGGCGTTGCTCTGTCGATCGGACCGGGGGCCGACGCTGCGGCCGGCGCCGTCATCGACGTGGATGCCCGGCAGCTCAGCCGCGCCCTCATCAACGTGCTCGTCAACGCCATCGAGCACTCCCCCAGCGGAGGCCGCGTCGAGCTCGACGTGCAGACCGACGCCGAGCACTGGATCGTGCTCGTGCGCGATGAAGGCCCAGGCTTCGACGCCGAGGCCGCGGAGCACCTCTTCGACGCGGGGTGGCGCGGCACGACCGCGCGCACCGGACCGCGCGTGGAACTCGCGGGCGGCGCGGGGCTGGGGCTCGCCATCACCCGGGCGATCGTCGAGGCGCACGGGGGACGTGTCGACGCGCGCTCGGGTGTCATGCCCGCCGGTCAGCCCGGCTCGGGGGCCGAGCTGCGCGTGCTGCTGCCGCGCGCGTGACGCGCGACAGCGTCGTGGCTTGTGCGGTGGGCGCGGCCTAGAACGCGATCGAGGCCGCGAGACCGAGACCGGTCAACAGGGCTGCGAGCGAGGCGAGCTGGAGCGCCAGCACGAGCTCACGCGCAGTGCGGGCCGTGATGACGATGAGGGCGGTCGGCGCGGTGATGAGCAGCGTGAAGTAGACCATCGGCGCCCACTCGAAGATGAGGGCGAAGAAGGCGAGCACGCCATAGGGAGCCGCGAGCAGCACGACGGCGACGATGCGGGCGGGCAGATCGCCGATGCGCACGGCGAGGGTCTTCTTGCCGGCGAGGGCATCGGTCTCGCGATCACGCACGTTGTTGATGAGCATGACCGCCGCGGCGAAGAACCCGGCAATGACACCGGCGAGCACCGCTTCGAGCGGCCACTGCTCGATCATGACGAAAGTCGTGCCGACGGTCGCGACGAGCCCGAAGAACAGGAAAGCGGCGATCTCGCCGAGCCCCAGGTATCCGTAGGGCAGCTTTCCTCCGGTGTACGCCCAGGCCGCGAGCACGAGCACGACTCCGATGGCCAGCAGCCACCACAGCCCGGTGATGACGACGATGGCGAGACCGGCAGCAGCGCCGAGAGCGAAGAACACGAGGGCGACGATGAGCACCGTGCGCGGGCGGGCGGCACCCGAACCGACGAGTCGACGTGGGCCCGAGCGCTGCGAGTCGATGCGGTGCGCGTCGGTGCCGCGCACGCCGTCGGAGTAGTCGTTCGCGAAGTTCACGCCGATCTGCAAGAAGACGGCAACCGCGAGGCAGAGCAGGGCGAGCAGCAGGTTGTAGCCGAGCGTGTAGTACGCCACGGCAGTGCCGAGCGCGACCGGCGAGATGGCGAGACCGAGGGTGCGTGGCCGGGCGCCAGCGATCCAATCGCGCGCGGTGGCCGGCTCGACCTTCGCCGGGTTGCCCGAGGCGGCCTTGGTGCGCGCCGGGTTCGTGCGCTTCGGGCCTGACTTCTTCGCGGGCCGCTTCGTCGCGGTCTTCTTGCTGTTCTTGGTCGCCACGCGCCGAGTCTACTGAGCGCGACTCGTGCTCGCGCGCGGCAGCCCCTCCACGTCAGCGCGCGACGAGCGCGGCGATGGCGAGGCGGTCGGGCTTGCCACTGGGCAACAGGGGAAGAGCATCCACCGTGAGAATGCGATCGGGGCGCGCCTCGGGCGCCAGTTGGGCGCCGACGGCGGAGCGCACCTCGGCGAGCGTCGGACGCTGCGTGGTGACAACGACGGGCACCTCGCCCCACTCCGGGTGGTGGCCGCCTACGACGACGGCGTCGGCGAGGCTCGGCAGTTCGCGAACGACCCTCTCGACATCACCCAATCGCACTTTGAGGCCGCCGGTGACGATCGTGTCGTCGAGGCGACCGAGCACGCGCAGCACGCCGTCGACGAGCTCGCCCGCGTCGTCGGTGCGATACCAGCGCTGACCGTCGTGCTCGACGAAGGTGCGCTGGGTGCGCTCGGGATCACCGAGGTAGTACTCGGCGAGCATGGGGCCGCCGAGCTCGACCCTGCCGTCGACGATGCGCACCTCGGCCTGGCCGATGGGCTCGCCGTCGTAGACGACGCCGCCGCAGGTTTCGCTCGAGCCGTAGGTGCGCGTGAGCCGCCAGCCGAGAGCCGTCGCGCGGTCGATGAGCGCGGCCGGAGTGGCCTGACCTCCGACGAGAATGCGTTCGAAGCCCGCGAGCGCGCGGCGAAGGTCGTCATCGGCCTCGGCCTCGTCGACGAGGCGGCCCAATTGCGCGGGGACGAGAGCGGTGTAGCGCACGGGGTCGTCCATCGCCGCGACAGCCTCGACGACGCGCGTGCTCGTCATGCGCCCCGGTGGCACCGTCACGGGAGTCGTGCCAGCGCTGAGCGATCGGGCAAGAACGTTGCTACCCGCGATGTACTGCACCGGCAGCGCGAGCAGCCACTGGCCGGGGCCGCCGAGCGCGCTCTCGGTCGCTGCCGCACTGGCGAGCACCGCGTCGGCGCTCAACGCGACGCGCTTGGGCCGCCCGGTCGTGCCGCTCGTCTCGACGACAAGCGCGATGCGCCGTTCGACTTCGAGCGGGGCGGTGTGCACGGGGTTCGTGCCGCCCCCGCGGAAGAGCACGGCGGGCCCGCGCCCGTCGAGGGCGTCACGGAGGGCATCCAGGCACGCTCGCGGGTCTTCGGAGTCAACAACGGCCAGCGCACGGGTCACGCGCCCACGCTACCCCCGCCGCCTGGGCGCGGGTGCGCGGGGTGCCTCCGCTGGTCTGGCCCCGGCTGGTCGGCCCCGGCCTAGTGTCGCCACTTCGCGTCGCTTCGCAGGCGGGTTACGACGCGAACTGACGACAGTGCGTCGTGGCGGGTCAGGATGCTGTTGCCGCGGCCGTGCGGATCATCAACTGATAGGGCAACGATCGCTGGGCGAGCTGATTCACCGTGCCGACCACGATCACACCCGTGCGAGCCTCACGGTAGAAGACGACGCCGCTCGCGCCCGAGTGGCCTTCGAACGAATACGAGCGAAAGCCCGTGAGCACCGAGGGAAGCCTGAAGCGCATGACGCCCGTTCCGTACTCGAGCGGCGAGAAAATGCGGTGCCAGTCGGCGAGCATCTCGTCGAGGAGGCGTGCGTCGAAGAGCCGACCGTCGAAGAAGGCCCGCACGAAGGTCACGCCGTCGCGCAGGGTTGAGACGACACCGCCCTGACCGCCGCAGGAGGCGAGCAGCAGCGGCAGCGCCAGGTCGCGATCGCCGTGCCGAATGACCGCCATCTCGTCGAAGCGATCAAGCGTGTCGAGCGTGAAGACCCACGTGCCTGCGAGTCCCAGCGGCTCGGTGATGCGCGCACGCACCGACTCGGCGAAACTTCGGCCGTCGAGACGCTGAATGACGCTGTCGAGCAACTGGAAGCCCGTGTCGCTATAGAGGCCGCGGCCTCGGCGCGCAGGGGTCATGGCGCGGGTCCAGTCGATCACGTCGGCCTCTGTCCACGAGAAGTCGCGCTGCATCGCTCGCTCGAGCGTCGTCGGTCCATCGGGCCGCGAGCCTTCGAAGAAGTCGGCGAGACCTGCTGTGTGCGCCATGACTTCGCGCACAGTGATCTCGGCGCTCACGTCTCGCCCGTTCTCCACGGCTAGGCCGCTGAGGTCGAGGTCAGAGAGATACCCGGCAATCGGGGCGTCCCAGTCAAGCCTGCCTTCGTCGCGCAACTGCGCGAGGCACACGACCGTGAAGAGCTTGCTGACGCTCGCGACGAAGAACGGCCGATCGAGGTCACCATGCACGACGTCCAGGCCGGGTTCGCCGGCGCGGGCGGGGGCCACGACTCGCCACAGCACTTCGCCGGTGCGTCGGTCGCTCTCGCTCTTCGCGATCAGGCGATGGATGCGCTGCTCAGGCGTGCTCATGACCCAGTAGCTCCTTGCGTGGTTGCGAGGCCGCGCCCGCTGGTGTTGACGGCGTTAACATCTGCCAGTATGTCTAGCGCAACGATGTGTACACTGTCAACATGGCGAGCGTGCGCACAGTGGATGGGCCGGCGAGCGCGAGCCGCACTCGCTCTGCGTACCACCACGGCGCCCTGCGCGATGCGCTCGTCGACGCGGGCGAGGCACTTGCTCGGGCCGAAGGTCTCGACGGCGTGACGGTGAGGCGTATCGCTGCCGCGTGCGGCGTGAGCGCAGCGGCCGTCTACCGGCACTTTCCGAATGGCGACCACCTCATCGCTGCCGTCGCGCAGCGCGCCCGCGAGATCATGGCGCGCGACATGTTCGCCCGGCTCGCGGCCGCCGCAGGGCGCGCGCCGATCGATCGACTGCGCGAAGTCGGCGAGTCGTACATCGCCTTCGCCCTTGCCGAGCCTCGCCTGTTCTCGCTCGTGTCGATGCCCATGACGACCCCGCCCGATCGACCCGACGACCCCAACGCCGCCGACCTCGTGCGCGACATCGTGCTCGAGCTCGAGCCGCCCGGCGCAGTCGACGAGCAGCGCGTGGCGAGCCGCATGATGCTCGCGCAGGCGAGCGCTCACGGCCTCGCCGTCATCCTGCGCGACTTCGTGCCGGACCCACAGGCGCGCAAGATGCTCATCGCCGGGGTGCTTGACCGTGTGGGCGTGGGGCTCGAGGCCTAAACAGCCCATTCAGGGCAGATCTGGCGCAAAAGGGCGTTGAGGTACTTGCTTTCCGCCACTATGCGGCGAATCTGGAGCTCGGCGAACGGGAGGGCAGAGCACCCCTGGCCTAGTACTGCCAGGGGAAGGGCGACCAGTCGGGCGCGCGCTTCTGCAGGAAGCTGTCGCGGCCCTCGACCGCCTCGTCGGTGCCGTAGGCGAGCCGCGTAGCCTCGCCCGCGAAGAGCTGCTGGCCCACCATTCCGTCGTCGGTGAGGTTCATGGCGTACTTGAGCATGCGAATGGCCGTGGGGCTCTTCGTGAGAATCGTCTCGGCCCAGTCGAGCGCCGTCGACTCGAGCGAATCGTGCGGCACGACGGCGTTGACCGTGCCCATCTCGTAGGCGCGCTCGGCGTCGTACTCGCGGGCGAGAAAGAAGATCTCGCGCGCAATCTTCTGCCCGACCTGCTTCGCGAGGTAGGCGCTGCCGTAGCCGGCATCGAACGAGCCCACATCGGCGTCGGTCTGCTTGAAGTGCGCGTGCTCGCGGCTCGCGATCGTCAGGTCGCACACGACGTGCAGCGAGTGACCGCCGCCGGCCGCCCAGCCGGGCACGACCGCGATCACGACTTTCGGCATGAAGCGGATGAGGCGCTGCACCTCGAGAATGTGCAGCCTCGAGGCCTTGCCTGCATCGACGGTGTCAGCGGTCTCGCCCTCGGCGTACTGATACCCGCCGCGCCCGCGAATGCGCTGGTCGCCGCCCGAGCAGAACGCCCAGCCACCGTCTTTCGGGCTCGGACCGTTGCCCGTCAGCAGCACCACCCCCACACGAGGGTTCTGGCGCGCGTCGTCGAGCGCACCGTAGAGCTCGTCGACCGTGTGCGGGCGAAAGGCGTTGCGCACCTCCGGCCGGTCGAACGCGATGCGCGCGATGCGCCCCGAGGTGTCGAGGTGATACGTGAGATCGGTGAGATTCTCGAAGCCCGGCACGACCTGCCAGCGCGTCGCGTCGAACGTGTCAGAGACGAAGGGCTCGGCCATGCCGCCAGCCTACGCGCGCGATCAGTTCGCAACTCAGGCTGTCACGAGAGTTGTGCGCGAGAAACACAGCACATCGCTCGATTCAGCATGAGTTGCGAACACGAACCGTCAGACTGGGGGCATGGATGCTCTCCCCGAGCTCGACGACGTGCTCGCTCGCGCCCACGTGGTGCGCGTGCCGCTCAGCACGAGGTTCCGCGGAGTCGACGAGCGCGAAGCCGTGCTGCTCGACGGCCCGGTCGCCTGGAGCGAGTTCGCGCCCTTCCCCGAATACGACGACGACGAAGCAGCGACCTGGCTCGCCGCAGCCCTCGAGTTCGGCTGGCAGGCGTTGCCGGGCGAGCAGCGGCGTGCGAGCACCCCGGTGAATGCAACCCTGCCGGCCGTCGCCCCGCAGCACGTCGCCGAGGTGCTGAGCCGGTTTGGCGAGTGCCGCACGGTGAAGATCAAGGTGGCCGAGCGCGGGCAGTCGCTCGCCGACGACGTCGCGCGCGTCGCCGAAGTGCGGCGGTTGCTGGGGCCGGTCGCGCGCGTGCGACTCGACGCGAACGGTGCCTGGAACGTCGACGAAGCCGAGCACGCCGTGCGCGCGCTCGAACAGTTCGACCTCGAGTACGTCGAGCAGCCCTGCGCGACCGTGCCCGAGCTCGCCGAGCTGCGGCGGCGCATCCACCGACTCGACGTGGCCGTGGCTGCAGACGAGAGCGTGCGTCGCGCCGCTGATCCTCTCGCGGTCGCGCGCGCCGGCGCGGCTGACGTGCTCGTCATCAAGGTCGCTCCGCTCGGCGGCGTTCGGCGAGCGCTCGAGATCGTCGCCGAAGCCGGGCTGCCGGCAGTGGTGTCGAGCGCTCTCGATACGAGCGTCGGCCTGGCGATGGGTGCCGCCCTTGCGGCGCGACTGCCCGAGCTGGCGTTCGACTGCGGCCTCGGCACGGCCGCCCTGCTCGCCGACGACGTGGTCGCGCCGCCGCTGCGACCCCTCGACGGTGCGATTGCGGTGGGCGCCGTCACCCCCGACGCGGATGCTCTCCGCCGGCTCGCCGCCCCCGACGATCGCGCGCACTGGTGGCGAGAGCGGCTCAGCCGCGCCTGGCAAGTGCTCGAGCAGCGCGTCTGACCGCTCAGAGTTCTGGAGCGAGTCGTCCCGGTCCGGGCACCGCCGCGTTGCGCGCTGCGACCCGGGCAGCGCGACCGAGCATCGCGTCGAGGACCTCGACCGTCGTCGGTCGGCCATCGCGGTCGAGATCGACGAGCACCGATGCGAAGTAGGAGTCGCCGCTGCCGACGGCGAAGATGCCCGCGCGCTCGGTCATGGGCACGGCCGTCGCGACGTGGCCGAAGAGGGCGGCGGAGCCCCGCACACCGTCGGTGACGATGACGTCGACATCGAAGAGGTCGGCGATGGCGGCGCACGCGGCCGCTGCACTGCCGCGTGCGGTGCCGAGTAGCTCCTCAGCCTCCAGGCGGTTGATCTTGACGAGGTCGACAACGCCGACCAGTTGCCGCAGCCCCTCGCCCGAGCTGTCGAGTGCGATGCGGTGGCCTGCGTCGCGCAGGTCGTGCAGCACGCGAGCGATGGCGGTCACGTCGACGCCCTGCGGCACACTGCCCGACAGCGCGACAACACCCGCGGGTCGACGGCTCCAGTCCGCCAGTCGTCGCAGCAGTTCGTGCTGTTCGCGCTCCGACAGCATCGTGGCCGGCTCATAGAGATCGGTCGACTCGGGCGACCCGGCGAGCGTCTCGACGATGCTCGCGCACATGCGCGTCTCGTTCTCGATGGGCACGATGTCGACCTCGATGCCATCGCGCCCGAGTTCGCGGGCGATGATGACTCCGCCTGCGCCACCGAGCGGCACGAGCGCCGCCACTGCCGCGCCGAGCTGGCGCGCTGCGCGCGCGGCATTGAGCGCCTTGCCGCCCGCGACGCGAACCGTTGTCGTCGGTCGCGTGATACCGCCGCGAGCAAGTTCGGGCACTTCCCACGTGATGTCGACACTCGGTGAGAGCGCGAGCCAGCGGATCACGGTCGATCCGCCCACGGACGCACGTGACCGAGTACTCGGCCGTGCCCATCGTCGAGCACGAGGAGCGCTGCGGCAGAGATCTCGTGCGGCCCATGCCACCGCGAAGCGCCATCACGCCAGCCGAGCACGAGCTCATCGTTCGCGGCGACGAAGTCGTCTGTGCTGTGCGCCGGGTCGGCTGCCGCACTCGGGCGTACGAGCACGTGCCGGTCGCTGCACCTCTCGATCACCTCGAGCGAGGCTGGGCTCACTGCGGGCTCGTACGCGACGACGACGTTCCAGCGCCGGCCGCCGAGCGCGCGATCGAGGGCCGCTGCATCTCGAGCATCCACCGCGGCCGTCGCGCAGCCCTCCGGCGGGTTCGACATATCCCGAGCGATTGCGAGCACCTCGGCGCCGCCCGCGACCAGCACGCTCGCCAGCGGGCGCAGGGTCGTCGTCGCACCGATGACGACGACGCTCTGCTGGGCCATGCGCACGACTCTAGAAGGCTTGCGGGCCGACGGCCGCGCCGCTCGAGCCCGCGAGAAAGTCGAGGTCGAGCCCCTCGTCGGCCTGCGTCACGTGCTCGAGAAACAGCCGGGTCCAGCCCCGGTCGGAGCCGGGCACGACGGGAGCAACCCACTCTTCGGCGCGACGCGCGAGTTCGGCATCATCAACGTCGAGATCGAGCCGGCGAGCCGGCACGTCGAGCACGATCATGTCGCCCGTGCGCACGAGAGCGAGCGGGCCGCCGATGGCCGCTTCGGGCACCACATGCAGCACGACGGTGCCGTAGGAGGTGCCGCTCATGCGGGCGTC